>JAOPWM010000255.1 GCA_025965695.1 Blastococcus sp. | reverse complement strand
CGGTCCGCCGTCGAGAAGACCAACCGCCCCGAGGTCGTCGGAGGGCTCGGCGGGTTCGCGGTCCTGTTCGCCCTCGACACCGCCAAGTACCGCAGGCCGCTGCTCGCGTCATCCACCGACGGAGTGGGCACGAAGATCGCCCTGGCGCGGCAGTTGGACCGGCACGACACCGTCGGCATCGACCTCGTCGCGATGGTCGTCGACGATCTGGTGGCCTGCGGTGCCGAGCCGCTGTTCCTCCAGGACTACGTCGCCTGCGGCAAGGTCGTCCCGGAGCGGATCGCCGCCATCGTCACCGGCATCGCGGCCGGCTGCACGCAGGCCGGCGCTGCGCTGGTGGGCGGCGAGACCGCCGAGCACGGCGACCTGATGGACGCCGACGAGTACGACCTCGCCGCGACGGCGGTCGGGGTCGTCGAAGCGGACTCGGTGCTGGGTCCGGAGCGCGTCCGGGACGGCGACGCCGTCGTCGCCATGGCGTCGTCCGGCTTCCACTCCAACGGCTACTCCCTGGTCCGCCGGGTGGTGAGCGCCGCGGGGCTCGACCTGTACGCGACCCCGGCGGGGCTGGACCGGCCGCTGGGTGAGGAGCTGCTCGAACCGACCCGCATCTACGCGCGCGAGTGCCTGGACCTGGTGGCCCGTTTCGGCGTCGAGGGCGTGCACGCCTACGCGCACATCACCGGGGGTGGCCTGGCCGGCAACGCGTCGCGGGTGGTGCCCGGCGGGCTCCAGGCGGTGCTGGACCGGAGTACGTGGGCGCTGCCGACGGCCGTCCGGCTCATGGAGGAGCACGGCGTGCCGCGTGAGGAGTCCGAGCGGGCCTTCAACTGCGGCGTGGGCATGGTGGCCGTGGTCGCCGAGGAGCACGCCGCAGCCGCCGCGGCGCAGCTGACCGCCGCCGGCATCCCGTCCTGGGTCGCCGGCCGTATCGGCGCGCACGAGGACCAGGCCGGTCCCGCGGCCCGGCTGGTCGGTTCCTACCGCTGAACGGGCAGGGCTGACGCGGGGCCTCTCGTCCGGAGGCCCCGCGTCAGTGCGACGTTCCGTTCAGGCACAGCTCAGCGCGAGCCGGCTGCCCATCCGTCGTCCCCGTCACCGTCCGCCCAGCGGTCGGCGTACTCGTCGTCCTCGTCGTCGGTAGCCCGCGCGGGCGCGGTGTACGACGACGGTGCACCGGTGAGTTCCTTCTGCAGTGCAGACAGGTCGGTGTTGGGTGAGCTGTACTTGAGCTCACGGGCCACGCGTGTCTGCTTGGCCTTCGCTCGGCCGCGCCCCATCGGCTCGACCCCCTCGCTGCGGAGTACGGGAGCCCAGCCCGCGGGCTGGACGGCCCGCCTGGCGACCCCGACTGAGTGACAATGTCTGGGACAACCTTACGACACGGATCCGCGACGGGCACACGTCCCTCCCCCGAGAGGGGCGCGCGGTGCTTGTCAGGGGTAGTGGCTCAGCCGCTGGCCAGGCCGAACGCGACAAGTACAGCGCCGGCACGTGACATCAGTGACTCCCCAGGACGAGCAGGATCCGTTCGGCGTCGAGTTCGTCCTCGCTCGTGATGACGGACGGCTGGAGCAGCCTCTTCTTCCACGTCCGGACGTCTCGCTGGTTCAACGGCTTGCGGACGAAGGCCGGCCCGCCGCCGCCGCCGAGCACGACGCCGATGGCGACGATGTCGGCGTTCGCCGTCAGCGGGGCAGTCGGATGGTGGCCAGCCGGCCCACCGCCTGGATCCGCTCCTCGGCCAGCCGGTCCGCGGCGACCGCGGGGGAGACGCCCTCGTCGTCCGCGGTCTGGAACACGCGGAGCGCGACGTCGAAGATCCCGCTGGCCTTCGCCTGTGCCCGCGGGAACGAGAAGCCGTGCCGCTCGTCCTCGACCTGGATGACGCCGCCGGCGTTCACCAGGTAGTCGGGGGCGTAGAGGATGCCCCGCCCGCGCAGCTGCTCGGCCACCGCGGGGGTGGCCAGCTGGTTGTTGGCGCCGCCGCACACGATGCTGCTGGGCAGCGCCGCCACGGTCTGCTCGTCGAGCGCGCCGCCGAGCGCGCAGGGGGCGTAGACGTCGTGCGAGGTGGCGATCAGCTCGGCGGTGTCGGCGACCGACTTCACCTGCGGATAGCGGGCCTGGAGCCGGGCGACCGCGGCGGGGTCGACGTCGGTGACGACCACGTCGGCGCCGTCGTCCACCAGGTGCTCGACCAGCCAGGAGCCCACCTTTCCGACCCCGGCGACCGCAACGGTCCGGCCAGACAGCGTGGGGGAGCCCCAGGTGTGCTGGGCGGCGGCGCGCATGCCCTGGAAGACGCCGTAGGCGGTCAGCACCGAGGAGTCGCCGCAGCCCCCGTAGGCCTCCGACCGGCCGTGGGCGAAGCGTGTCTCCCGGGCGACGACGTCGAGGTCGGCGTTGTAGGTGCCGACGTCGCATGCGGTCAGATAGCGCCCGCCCAGCGCCTCGACGAACCGGCCGTAGGCGCGCAGCAGGGCCTCGGTCTTGTCGGAGTTCGGGTCGCCGATGATCACGGCCTTGCCGCCACCGAGGTCCAGTCCGGCGAGGCTGTTCTTGTAGGACATCGCCCGCGACAGCCGGAGGGCGTCGGCGACGGCGGCCTCCTCGCTCGCGTAGGGGTAGAACCGGGTGCCGCCCAGTGCCGGGCCGAGCGCCGTCGAGTGGACGGCGATGATCGCCCGCAGCCCCGATTGCGCGTCGTGGCAGAACACGACCTGCTCGTGATCAGAGGTGAAGATCTCCACGCAAGGAGCCTAGAGCGCTCGTGCGATGTCGCCCGTCCGGTGCGAGCTGGGCGGGTCCGGCGGCGGCCGTGCAGCGCTGCGTGCATGATCCGGGGTCGAACACGACAGCGGAGCGCGGTGCTGCGACCGCGAGCACAGGAGGACTCTCGATGGCAGGACCCAAGCGACTGGTGGCGTTCGCCATGACCGCACCGCTCTTCCTCGCTGCCGCGTGCACCACCGGTGGCGGCTCGGGCGGCGGCGACTCCGCCGGGGGCAGCGGCAGTGGCGGCGGCAGCCGTGACCTCGCGTTCGCGGTGATCACGCACGGGTCGGCCGGAGACGCGTTCTGGGACGTCGTGCAGAACGGGGCCGAGCAGGCCGGTAAGGACCTCGGCATCTCCGTCGACTACCAGAGCGACGGCGATCCGCAGCGGCAGGCGCAGCTCATCGACGCGGCGGTCAACCAGGGCGTCGACGGCATCGTGGTCTCGATGGCCAATCCCGACGCCCTGCGGGACTCCGTCGAGGCCGCCGTGCAGGCCGGCATCCCGGTCGTGACGATCAACTCCGGCGGCGACCGGTCCGCGGAGTTCGGCGCCATCGGCCACGTGGGTCAGGACGAGGCGATCGCCGGCCAGGGGGCCGGGCGGGAGCTCGCGGCCGAGGGGGCCAAGAAGGTGCTCTGCGTCGTGCACGAGGCCGGCAACATCGGGCTGGAGAAGCGGTGCGCCGGTGCCTCCAAGGGCCTGGGCGCCGACGTGGCGTCGCTGCAGGTGGACATCAACGACCTGCAGGGCGCGCAGTCGACCATCGCCTCGCAGCTGCAGAGCGACCCGAGCATCGACGCCGTCCTCACCCTGAACTCCGCGGTGGCCGCCGTGGCGGTCACCGCGGCCGCGGACTCCGGCTCCAAGGCGCGGGTGGCCACCTTCGACCTCAACTCCGACGTCATCAGTGGCATCCAGGACCGCTCGATCGCCTTCGCCGTCGACCAGCAGCAGTACGAGCAGGGCTACCTGCCGATCGTGATGCTCCAGCTGTACGCGAAGAACCTCAACACCGTCGGCGGTGGCCAGCCCGTCCTCACCGGTCCCGGGATCGTCAACGCCGACAACGTTGCCGAGATCGCCGACCTCGCCACGGCCGGCACGCGCTGAGCGTTACCGGGACCGGCGCTGAAGCCGGTGCGGCGGGGCGTGCGGTCGACGAGCGGCTGACGGCGCGGGGTCCCCTGCGCCGGCTGCTCGTCACCCCCGAGCTGGGGGCGCTGGTCGGCGCCGTCGTCGTCTTCGCGTTCTTCGCCGTGCAGTCGCCGGTCTTCCGCTCGGCGCGCGGTGTGGCGAACTGGATGGACCCGGCCTCGACGCTGGGCATCATGGCGGTCGCCGTGGCGCTGCTGATGATCGGCGGGCACTTCGACCTGTCGGCCGGCGTGCTCACGGGGACGACGGCGCTGACGGTGGGCATCGTCGCCGTCGAGTTCCGGCAGAACCTCTGGATCGGCATCGGCGTCGCGCTGCTCGTGGCGCTGGCGGTCGGCTTCTTCAACGGCTGGCTGGTCACCCGCACCGGCCTGCCCAGCTTCATCATCACGCTGGGCACGTTCCTCATGCTCCAGGGGCTGAACGTGGGCCTGACCAAGCTCTTCACCGACACGGTCACCGTGGGCGGCATCGACGACGTCCCCGGGTATGCCGCCGCGGAGTGGATCTTCGCCTCGCGGCTGAGCATCGCGGGCACCGAGTTCCGCGTGGCCATCCTGTGGTGGCTGCTGTTCACCGCGCTGGCCACCTGGGTCCTGCTGCGCACGCGGTTCGGCAACTGGGTGTTCGCCACCGGCGGCGACGAGGTGGCCGCCCGCAACGTCGGCGTCCCGGCCCGCCGCACCACCATCACCCTGTTCATGACGACGGCGACGGCGGCCTGGTTCGTCGGCACCACGCTCGCGGTGCGGCTCACGTCGGTGCAGGCCAACACCGGCACCGGCCAGGAGCTCATCTACATCGTCGCCGCCGTCATCGGCGGCTGCCTGCTGACCGGTGGCTTCGGCTCGGCGATCGGTGCGTCGCTGGGGGCACTCATCTTCGGCATGACGCAGCTCGGGATCCCGTACCTGCACTGGGACGCCGACTGGTTCTACTTCTTCCTCGGCGCAATGCTCCTGCTCGCCGTGCTGGCCAACCGGCTGGTCCGCCGCTACGCCGAGGCGGCCCGGCGATGACCGGCGCGAGCAGCGGGGTGGGCGGGGGATCAGCGCTGCTGGAGCTGCGGGACGTCGGCAAGGACTACGGCACGGTGGTCGCCCTCGACGGCATCACCACCACGGTGCGCGCCGGCGAGGTGACCTGCGTGCTCGGCGACAACGGCGCCGGCAAGTCGACCTTGATCAAGATCCTCGCCGGGGTGCACCGGCCCGACCGCGGGGAGATGCTCCTCGACGGGGCGCAGGTCAGCTTCGGAGCGCCGCGGGAGGCTCTCGACGCCGGCATCGCGACCGTCTACCAGGACCTCGCGATGATCCCGCTGATGGCGATCTGGCGGAACTTCTTCCTGGGCGCCGAGCCCACCCGCGGGTGGGGTCCCTTCCGCCGGTTCGACGCCGGGCGGGCCCGTGGGGTGACGCGGGCTGCCCTGGCCGAGATGGGCATCGACATCCGCGACCCCGCCCAGCCGGTGGGCACGCTGTCGGGCGGTGAACGCCAGTCGGTGGCGATCGCGCGGGCGGTCCACTTCGGCGCCCGGGTGCTGATCCTCGACGAGCCGACGTCGGCGCTCGGGGTCAAGCAGGCCGGCGTCGTCCTCCGCTACGTCGCACAGGCCCGCGACAGGGGGGTCGGCGTCGTCCTCATCACGCACAATCCGCACCACGCCTACCCGGTGGGCGACCGGTTCCTGGTCCTCAACCGTGGACGCAGTCTGGGCAGCTTCGCCAAGGCCGACGTCAGCCGGGACGAGCTGACCGGCCTGATGGCCGGCGGTGCGGAGCTCGAGCAACTCGCGCACGAGATCGAGCGCCCGCACTCGCGCGCCGACTGATCTCCCCCGCACGCGGCGGGGCTCGCTCTGTCTCCTCACACTCATCGGCGCGATTGTCGATTTGTCGCTGGGTAAGGAGACGGTGACTTAACGAAATTAACCCGGTGTGTCGGTTGTGCCGCGTGTTGCACCTGTGACTGATCGTGACAGTGCAACTCTTCGTGGGCTTCACCTACCGCAGCGCAACCCTCTTCCCCGGGAGCGAGCAATGTTCCGACGCCGTGAATCCGGACCGGCGACCCCGCGCACCGGCTCCCGCCGGCCCGCAGGCCGCCATCCGCTGCGGACTGTGCTGGTCGGCGTCGTGGCAGGTGCAGCGCTCGTCGGGACCTCCGCCCCCGCTTTCGCCGTCCCCCCGCCGCCACCCAACCCCTCGGACACCCAGATCGGTGCCGCGCGGTCGGAGCAGGACGTCGCGGCGGCCGAGGTGGGCCGGATCCGCGCGCTCGTCGCGACCGCCGAGGCCGAGCTCGAGAAGGTCGGTGTGCAGGCCGAGGCCGCCGGCACCGCCTACGAGGCGGCCAAGGAGGCGCTGCAGCAGGCGCAGGACCGCGCGGCCCAGACGGCCGCCGACCTGCAGGCCGCCGCTGCCGCTGTCGGCGCCGCCGAGGCGCGAATCGCGACGTTCTCCCACGACAGCTACATGAACGGGTCATCCCTGAGCAAGACGGCAGCACTGCTGGACTCGCGGGGGCCGGGGGAGCTGATCCAGCGCGCGGCACTGCTCGACTACGTCGCGGCCAACCAGACGGACGTCCTCGGCGCGCTCGAGGTGGCCAAGGTCGCCCAGGCCAACGCCGACTCCTCCGCCCGCGCTGCCCGTGACGAGATGGCCGCAGCCGAGGGAGCCGCCCAGGCGGCCAAGGAGCGGGCCGATGCGCAGCTGGCCGCGCAGCAGGGCGCCTACGAGCAGGTCGCGGCGCAGAAGGCCGCGTACGACCAGCAGTTGCAGGCCGCCCAGATCCACCTGCTGGAGCTGCAGGGTGCCCGCAACGCCTACGACCAGTGGGTGGCTCAGCGGGCTGCCGAGGAGGCGGCTGCGCGGGCTGCCGCCGAGAAGGCGGCCCGGGATGCGGCCGCAGCCGCGGCGAATGCCCGGAACCAGGCCGGCAGCGGCGGGAGAGGTGGCGGCGGAGGCGGAGGCGGCGGCGGCGGTGACTACGTGCAGCCGGCGTACGGCCGCATCTCCAGCTGCTTCGGGGCCCGGTGGGGCGTCACCCACTACGGCGTCGACATCGCCGCCCCCATCGGAACCCCGATCTACGCCGCGACCTCGGGGGTGGTCAAGCGGGCCGGTGCGGCCACCGGATTCGGCCTGGCCGTCTACATCCTCGGCGACGACGGCGCGGTGACCGTCTACGGCCACGTCAACCAGTACTTCGTCGATGCCGGTGAACGCGTCTCCGCCGGCGAGCAGATCGCCGAGGTGGGCAACCGTGGCCAGTCGACCGGCCCGCACCTGCACTTCGAGGTGCACACCGGCGGCCAGCTCTACAGCAACCAGATCAACCCGGTGCCGTGGCTCAACAACCGGGGCGTGTTCCTCGGGGGCTGCGGCGGCTGAGCCCGTCACTTGTCCCCGAGCACACGGACACAGCTACGGCCCGCCACCTCGGGGATGAGTGGCGGGCCGTTGCAATGTCGTCAGCTCGTCGGGGACGCCGACCCGGTCGAGGGGATCCCGAGGCCGCACTTCTCGGCGAGGTAGTTCTGCACGTTGGTCGCCGGGGCCGACAGCTGGCCGATGATCCCGGTGGTCCGCTGCTGCAGGGCGGACGCGGAGGCGGGGTCGGTCACGTTCGCGCCCGCGAACGCCTGTGCGATCTGCTCGATGCCGTCGGCGACGGCGGTCCAGTCCGCGGCGATCTCGCTCGGCGGCTTGATGGCCCGGATCTTGTCGGCCGCCTGCTGGAGCGCCGGAGCCAGGCTCGCAGGGTCGCCCTGACCGCTCAACGCCGGCTGGACCGCGCTGAGCGCGCCGGCGGCCTGGGTGCAGAACTCCGAGTCGGCGGCCCCGGCACTGGTCTGCGAAGCGCTGGAACTGGTCCCACTCGAGGCCGAGGCCGACGCCGAGGATCCACCGTTGTCGGAGCCACCGCAGGCGGTGAGCAGGACGACGGCGGCGGCCACGGACAACCCGGCGCGGCAGACGGTGAGGGTTCGGCGCATGGGCCCGAGGCTAGCGGCCGGATGCGCGTCGGCGAAGCCGCACGTCTAGCGTGCCGGTCGTGACAGCGCCCGCCGACCCGCGCGCCACCTGGGCCCTTGCGGCGCCGGGGAAGATGACGCGGACGGTCGAGCTCGAACCCCTCGTCACCCGGGTCCTCGCGCCCAACCCGGGCAGCATGAGCCTGGACGGCACGAACACCTACGTCGTCGGGGAACCCGGCAGTGGCCGCGCCGTGCTGGTCGACCCGGGCCCGGACGACGCCACGCACCTGGCCGCCGTCGAGGCGGTGCTGGCGGCGCGGGACGCCGAGTGCGTGGCCGTTCTCGTCACCCATCACCACGTGGACCACGCCGAGGCGGCCCTGCCCTGGGCGGCGCACTTCGGGGCCGAGGTCGCCGCCGGCAGCGCGGCGGTGGCCGGGCCGCGCGGCCGGGTGCTGGAGCCGGGCGAGCGGCTGAACCTGGCCGGGACCACGATCGGGGTCGTCCCCACCCCCGGCCACACCCGGGACCACCTGGCCTTCCGGCTGGAGTCGGGGGCTGTTCTGGTCGGGGACCACGTCCTGGGCCGCGGCACGTCGGTGGTGACCCACCCGGAGGGCGACGTCCGCGCCTACCTCGACTCGCTGCGCCGGGTGCACGACCTCGGGCCCAGCGCGCTCTACTGCGGGCACGGCCCCGAGCTGACCGAGGACCCGGGCGCGGTCCTCGACTTCTACCTCGCCCATCGTGCCTACCGGGAGCACCAGTTGCTGGACGTGCTGGGGCAGGGTCCGGCGACCGTCGACGAGCTCGTGGCGGCGGTCTACGCCGAGTACCCCCGCCAGGTCTGGCCGGCGGCGGCGCAGTCGACCCGCGCCACCCTCGACAAGCTGCGCGCCGAGGGCCGGGTGGAGGGCGGCATCGAGCCGGGCGCCGCGGAGCCGGTGCGCCTGGCATGACGGACGTGCCGGTCGTCACCAGCGCCGACAGCGAGCGCGATCAGCGGCGTGCGGCGGCGGCGCTGGCCGCCCGGGGGCTGGAGGCGGGTGACCGGCTGCTGATCTCGGCCGCGGCGTCGCCGGCGCTGCTCGCGGTGGTCCTGGGCGCCCTGCGCACCGGAATCGTCCCCGTCGTGCTCGACCCGGGGCTGCCACCGGCCGAGCGGACAGCGCTCGCCGACGACGCCGACCCCGCGCTGGACGTCGCGGGGGACCCGGAACAGCTGCTCGGGAAAGACGAGGCCGAGCTCGCCGACGTGCCGCGGGGCCGCCCGATGCACTACACGTCCGGGACGACGGGGCGGCGCAAGGGCGTGTGGTCCGGCGTCCTGGCCGAGGACGACGCCCGGCGGCTCGCCGCCGAGGAGATGGAGCTCTGGGGCTTCGGGCCGGCCGACCGGCACCTGGTCCTCTCACCGCTGCACCACAGCGCGCCGCTGCGCTTCGCGATCCACACGCTGCTCGCCGGGGGAGAGGTGCTCCTACCCGGCCCGTTCGACGCTGCGCGTGCGGCGTCGGCGATCAGGGAGCTCCGGCCGACGACGACGTTCTGCGTGCCGACGCACCTGCAGCGGCTGCTCGCCCGGGACGACGTCGACTGGTCCTCGTTCCGCCGGCTGGTGCACGCCGGCGCGCCCTGCCCAGCGCCGCTGAAGCGCGCCGTGATGGAGGCACTGCCGGCCGGCAGCGTCTGGGAGTTCTACGGCTCGACCGAGGCGCAGTTCACCGTCTGCTCGCCGGAGGACTGGCTCGCACACCCGGGCAGCGTGGGGCGGGCGCGCCCGGGCCGGCGCCTGGAGACCGACGAGCGCGGCCAGTTGTGGTGCGCGGTGCCGCGCTGGGCCCGGTTCGAGTACTGGCGGGCTCCCGAGAAGACCGCGACCGCGTGGCGCGGCGACCTGGTGACGGTCGGCGATCTGGGCCGGGTGGACGACGACGGCGTGGTGTGGCTCGACGGCCGACGTGAGGACCTGGTCATCT
Source organism: Blastococcus sp. (assembly GCA_025965695.1). GTDB lineage: Bacteria > Actinomycetota > Actinomycetes > Mycobacteriales > Geodermatophilaceae > Blastococcus_B. The sequence continues at coordinate 631 of JAOPWM010000255.1, read as the reverse complement.
CCGGTGGGGTGAACGTCTATCCGGCCGAGGTCGAAGCCGTGCTCGACGCGCACCCCGACGTCGCGGAGAGCGCCGTGTTCGGCATCCCGGACGAGGAGTGGGGGCAGCGGGTGGTCGCCGCCTACGTCGGAACCGTTGAGCCGGCAGACCTGGGCGCCTGGACGCGTGAGCGGCTCGGGGCGGCCAAGAGGCCCAAGAGCCTGTACCGGCTCGACGATCTGCCCCGCACCTCCACGGGCAAGGTGCGCCGGCTGGATCTTCCGGAGGTGCTACGACATCGCGACGGTCTCGACGGTGCCTGAGCCGGAGTGGGACGTCGTGGTCGTCGGGGCGGGGACGTCGGGCTGCGCGCTCGCTGCGCGGCTGGCCGACTCCGGGCGCCGGGTCCTGCTGCTGGAAGCGGGGGCGGACCACGCGCAGCCCGCGGACTTCCCGCCGGAGCTCAGGGACGCGTCGACCATGGGTGCCGCGGCGCCCGGACATCCGGCGAACTGGGACCTCACGGGCGCGCTGACCGGCGAGCTGACCGCGCCGGTGCCGCGGGGCCGGGTGGTGGGCGGGTCGAGCGCGCTCAACGCGGGCTCGTTCATCCGGGGGACGCGGGCGGACTTCGACGGCTGGGCCGCCGACG
>JAOPWM010000228.1 GCA_025965695.1 Blastococcus sp. | reverse complement strand
CGCGCCTCGGCGCGCTGGAACTCTCCGGCGAGCTCGGCCCCGACTACGGCGGCCTGGTCCGCCGGGACGAGGCACGTGGCGTCGAGATCATCGCCGTCCGCACGGTCATCCCCGACCTGTCCGCCCCTCCGGTGGACACCTACGACGTCTGGCTGCGGCTGCACCTGCTCTCCACCCGGCTGGTGAGACCGCACGGTCTGGACCTGACCGGGATCTTCGGCCTGCTGACGAACGTGGCGTGGACCAGCGCCGGTCCGGTGGAGGCCGCCTCCTTCAACGCCCACCGGCTACGCGCCGCCGTGGGGAACGTGACCGTCTTCGGCGTGGACAAGTTCCCCCGGATGGTCGACTACGTGATCCCGTCGGGTGTCCGGATCGCCGACGGTGACCGCGTCCGGCTGGGTGCGCACCTGGCCGAGGGCACGACCGTCATGCACGAGGGCTTCGTCAACTTCAACGCCGGCACGCTGGGACCCTCGATGGTCGAGGGCCGGATCAGTGCCGGCGTCGTCGTCGGGCCCGACAGCGACATCGGGGGCAGCGCCTCGATCATGGGAACGCTCTCCGGCGGCGGCAAGGAGACCATCTCGATCGGCAGCGGCTGCCTGCTGGGCGCCAACTCGGGGATCGGCATCTCCCTCGGTGACGGCTGCGTCGTCGAGGCCGGCTGCTACGTCACCGCCGGATCCCGGGTCACCCTCCCCGACGGCTCGGTGGTCAAGGCTGCCGAGCTGTCCGGCCGCAACGGGCTGCTGTTCCGCCGCAACAGCGTCAGCGGTGCCCTGGAGGCCCTCCCCCGCGACGGCAACTGGGGCGCCCTCAACGCCGAACTCCACGCGAACTGATCGGACTTCCGGCGCCGAAAGTCCCGAGGTTCCTACGGACTTTCGGCGCCAAAAGTCCGTCAGCGGAGGTTCCCCGGGGCTCGGCGGGGACGTCGAGGTGCTCGAGCAGCGCGACGGCGAACTCCTGCGGCCGCTCCACGTGCGGCGAGTGCCCGACGTCGGGCAGGACGACCTCCCGGTAGGCGCCACCCGTCGCGGCGTAGCGGTCCAGCACCGACCGCGTCTGGGTGACCATCGGCTGCGGCGGGAAGGCCTCGTCCCCCGGCCAGCCCGGTACCGCGCCGACCGAGCCGAGGAAGGCCAGGTCGAACACCGAGGTGTCGGAGACGACCTGGTCGGCGTCCCCGCGGATCCACAGCACCGGCGGCTTCTCCGGAAGGTCGACGATCGCCGAGACGTCGAACACCGTCGGCGCCATCGTGTTGAGCACGCCGCGGGCCCCCGGGGCGACCCCCGGCCATGCATCGACGGCCACGGCTTCGCCCGGGTAGTGGTCGACGCCGGTGCGGGTGCTGTTCATCGCGGCGACGAAGACGTCCTCCAACAGCGGGTCCAGCGGCAACGAGCCCGGGGCCACGTAGAACGCGCGCAGCACCGAGCGCGGACTGAACGGGCTGTCTGCGGTCGTGTCCGCGGCCGCGATCGCCGCGACGAAGTCGGGATTGGCGGCCCCGCCGCCGCAGCCGGTGCCGTCGGCGTGCACGCGGTGACCGTCGGGGCCGGCCGTTCCGCCGTAGCCGTACGGCGAGACCGGCGCCACCAGGGCGACGGAGGCCGCCCGCTCCGGCGCGTCGAGCACGTACTGCAGCACCACACCGGCGCCCATGCTCCAGCCGACCAGGTGCACCCGGGTGAGGTCGAGGGCGTCGACCAGTGCGGCGATGTCGTCGGCCCAGTCGCGGACACCACGGGTCGCATCGATCGGCAGCGGTTGGGTCCCGCCGTACCCCCGCAGGTCGACGGCGAGGCCGCGGTGCCGGCCGACGGCCCCGAGGTCCAGCAGCGACTGCTGCCAGAACAGCGACGAGCTGACGTTGCCGTGCACGAAGAGCACGACCTCCCCCGGCCCGGCCGGATCTACCCCCTCGGCATGCAGCACGAGCTGGGTCAATCGGCTGGTCGCCACCGTCGTGGCGGCGATGCCGGGCCGCAGGACGTCGTGCATGGATGCTCCTCTGGCTGGGACGCGGGCCGCTCAGGCTAGCGACGAGGCCGCCCGGGCGACACCGCGTGCGCCCCGCCGAGACGCGCCGGGAAACCCGAGGTCACTGGGGACCCCACATACAGTCGGCACTGATGGACGGCTCCAGTTACACCTCTCACCCGTCAGGGACCAGGAGGACCACCACCACCCGCCGCCCCTCCCCGCGCCGCAAGCCCGCCGCCCGCCGCAAGCCCGCCGCCCGTCGCCGTCCCGCGGCCCGCGGACGCAAGAAGAAGGCCCGGCGCAAGAAACGGTGGCACGCCGCCCGCTGGTGGCCGGCGCTCGTCGTGGCCGCCGCCGTCCTGGTCGGGCTCGCCTGGGACACCGCGAACAAGGGAGCTCCTGAAGTGCCCGGACAATGCACGATCGCCGGCTTGTCGATGACACTGACCGCCGAGCAGGTGGCGAACGCGGCGACGATCGCTGCCGTCGGTCGCGAGCGGGGCCTACCGGAGAGGGCCATCGTGATCGCGCTGGCGACCGCCCAGCAGGAGTCGCGGCTGCGCAACCTCGACTACGGCGACCGCGACTCGCTCGGGCTCTTCCAGCAGCGCCCCTCCTCCGGGTGGGGCACACCGGCCGAGGTGCAGGACCCGGTCTACGCGGCCGGCAGGTTCTTCGACCACCTCGTCGAGGTTCCCGGCTGGGAGGCGGGGCGGCTGACCGACGTCGCCCAGGAAGTGCAGCGCAGCGCCTTTCCGGAGGCCTACGAACGGTGGGGTGAGATGGCAGAGAAGCTGGCGGCGGCGCAGGTGTCCACGCTGCCCGACCAGATCACGTGCGTACCTGACGAGGGACCCGTCCCGTGAGTGCCCGGCGTCCCCCGCGGCGGACGTCGCCCTGCAGTCGCACGGTGATCCGGTACCGCGAAGCCGCCCGACCGAAGGCCACCGACCCCCTGGCGTTCAGCCGCCGAGTCGCTCCACCGCGGCGGCGATGCGCTCGTCGGTCGCGGTGAGGGCCAGGCGCACGTGCCGGGAGCCCGCCGGGCCGTAGAAGCTGCCCGGCGCGGCGACGACGCCCAGACCCGCCAGCCAGTCGATCGTCGTCCAGCAGTCCTCGTCCCGGGTGACCCACAGGTACAGGCCCGCCTCGGAGTGTTCGATCCGCAGGCCGGCCGTCCGCACCGCCGCGGCCAGCCGATCCCGGCGGGCGCGGTACCGCTCGCGCTGGGCGTCGACGTGGTCGTCGTCGGCCAGCGCCGCAGCCATCGCGGCCTGCACCGGACCGGGAACCAGCAGGCCCAGGTGCCGCCGCACCTCCCAGATCCGGCGCACGAGAACGGGGTCACCGGAGAGCAGCCCGGCCCGGTAGCCGGCCGCGTTCGACTGCTTGGACAGCGAGTGCACCGCCAGCAGCCCGGCGTGGTCCCCGCCCGCGACGGCGGGGTGCAGCAGCGATCGGGGCTCGACGTCCCAGCCGAGCGTCACGTAGCACTCGTCGGCGACCACCGGGACGCCGTGTGCCCGGCCCCAGGTCACCCATTCCCGCAGCTGGTCGTCGGTCAGGACCCGGCCGTGCGGGTTGCCCGGGGAGTTCAGCCACACCAGGACGACTCCGGCGGCGTCGGGCGGCGGGGTGTCGGCGCGCCGGACGGCGAGCCCGGCCAGGACCGCACCCACCTCGTACGTCGGGTACGCCACTTCCGGGATGATCACCGTGCCGCCGCCGTGCAGCCCCAGCAACGTGGGGAGCAGGGCGACCAGTTCCTTGGACCCGACGGTGGGTACGAGCGAGGGCTCGGCGCCCAGTGGGTCGGCGATCTCCACCCCGAGCCGGCGATGCAGCCAGGCCGCGGCCGCGGCGCGCAGGTCGGTCGTGCCGAGCGCGGTCGGGTACCCCGGCGCGTTACCGGCCGCAGCCAGAGCCTCGGCGAGCACGGCGGGGGTGTCGTCGACCGGCGTCCCGATCGACAGGTCGACCACCCCACCGGGGTGTCGGGCGGCGCGCGCCCGCGCCTCGCCGAGGGCATCCCATGGGAAGTCCGGCAGCGACCGCGCCGTCCCGGGGGCCGTCGTCGTCAGTGGCCTTCGCCCTGCGGCGGGAGTGCCGCGACCAGCGGGTGGTCCTTACCGATCTTCCCGGTCTTGGCCGCGCCACCCGGGCTGCCCAGGTCGGAGAAGAACTCCACGTTGGCGTCGTAGAAGTCCTTCCACTTGTCCGGGACGTCGTCCTCGTAGTAGATGGCCTCCACCGGGCAGACCGGTTCGCAGGCGCCGCAGTCCACGCACTCGTCGGGGTGGATGTAGAGCATCCGATCGCCCTCGTAGATGCAGTCCACCGGACACTCGTCGATGCACGCCTTGTCGAGGACGTCGACGCAGGCCTGAGTGATGACGTAGGTCACGGTGGTTCCCTCCCGGGGGGCGCACGGGGCAACGACGGCCGGTGACGACGAGGCGTCGCACCGACAGTCGATCTTCGCCCGCCCAGTATGCCGCGCGCCTGTACCGGTGGGCGCGACGGGTCCGCACATACGGCGAAACGTCCGTCTCCCCCCAAGGAGGTACGGCCATGGGAGCGACTCAAGCAACGGCCGCGTGTGCCGATCTTGATCCCGTGTCAGAGGGACGGACGCCTCCCGGGGCAGCGTCGCGGAGGGCCACCAGAGCCGTGCCGCCGACGTCGCCCTACGACGCCCAGGCGGCGGTGGAGAGCCTGCTGCGCCGCCTCCGGGCCTCCGCCGGAGCCACCCGCGTCTCGGTGTGGGTGCACGAGACGTCCACCGAGATGGCCGTGCCCTACCGGCAGTCCGTTGCCGAGTCCAGCGAGGTCGCCGCCGAGCGGAAGCTGCGGACCGCCGTCACGCTGTCCTCCTCCCCTTTCCTGTCCGCGGTCATCCGCGGGCGGCAGCCGGTGGTCGCCCGTGCCGACGGCCGTCGCGCCCAGGACGTGGACCTCGCCGAGCGCGGTATCCGGTCCGCCCACGGTGAGCCACTCATCCTCGACGGCGAGGTCGTCGGTGTCCTGACGGTGGAGCCGGCAGCCGCCGCCGCCCCCCATCTGCTGCGACAGATGACCCCCAAGCTCGCCGCCGCCCTGGCCGAAGCCTGGACGCGCCGGTCGGAGATGCGCCGGACGGCGCAGGCCGAGGTCCTACTCGGGCTGATCGAGTCCGCCGGCAAGGCGCAGTCGATGGACCACCTGCTCGGCGACGCCTGCCGCAAGCTCGCCGAGATCGGCGAGGTGGAGCGGGCCTGCATCTTCCTGCTCGAGGACGGCCGCCTCGTGCCCCGCATGGCCAGCTACGCCGACGGCCGGCGCGACCTCGCCACATGGGAGCAGTTCCGCAACGCCCCCGTCGGCCTGCAACTGGCCGAGACCGTGCTGCGCACCGGCGAGCCGATGACTGCCAACCGTGATTCCGGTCTGCTCTCGGGCTGGTGGGTCGACAAGTTCCACATCGCCTCCGGCCTGGCCGTGCCGCTGGGACGCGCTCCCCACCTCGCCGGCGTCCTCACCCTCGACAGCACCGAGGTGCGGCCGTTCTCCGAGGACGTGCGCCGGCTCGCCGCTGCCGCCGGCGTCCACCTGGGCGGCGTGATCGAGCAGGCGCGAACCAGCCAGGCCCGCGCCGCCTCCCTGACCACCGCACGCGTCGTCCGCCACATGCTCGTCGACGGATCGAAGGCCACCAGCACCTCCGAGGCGGCCGAGGTCCTCGCCCGGGCCGTCCAGCGACTGGCCGGCACCGAGCGCAGCGCGGCCTACCTCCTGGACGATGACGGGCGGATCGGCGAGGTCCGCCACGTCGACTGGCCCGACGCCCACCGCGAAGTCGTCCAGACCCGGCTCGTCGGGAGCCCGGCGGCCGACGTGGCGCTGTGGCGGCTGACCGAGGAACAGAAGCTGCCGGTGTTCGTCGAGGACACCGGGGTCAGCGATCTGCTCGACCCCCGCCTGGTCCGGGCCCTCGATCTGGCGTCCTACGTCAGCGTGCCGCTCCTCTCCGGCGACCGGCTGCTCGGCCTGGTCGTCACCGGCTCCGTGGACGGGCGGCGCGAGTGGTCCCCCGCCATTCGCGAGGCCGTCCGCCAGGTGACGCTCGAAGGCGCCCTCGTGGTGGAGAACGCGGCGCTGCGGGCCGTCGAGAAGCTTCGGCTGGAGCAGTTGGCGACCGAGGCACACCACGACCCGCTCACCGGGTTGGCCAACCGCCGACGACTGATCGAGGAGCTCGAGAGCACCGTCTACGGCGCGGGCGGCCGCGACTGCGCCGTCCTCATGATCGACCTGGACCGGTTCAAGGAGATCAACGACAGCTTCGGCCACAGCGTCGGCGACGACCTGCTCTGCCTCGTCGGGCCGCGACTCGAGCGGGCCCTGGAGCCTGGCGACCTCCTGGCCCGGATGGGCGGCGACGAGTTCGCCGTACTGCTGCCCGATGCCGACGCCGCCCGCGCGCTGGAGGTCGCCGGCAACTTGGGCGCTGCGCTGCGTGACGCGTTCGTGCTGGACGGCATGCCGCTGCACATCGACGCCAGCATCGGCATCGCGCTGTGCCCGGACCACGGCCGCGACCGCTCGCTCCTGCTCGCCCGGGCCGACACCGCCATGTACGTCGCCAAGCGCGGCCGGCACGGGTTCGAGATCTGGGCGCCCGACGGCACCCCGGCGACCCGCGACAGGCTGGAGACCCTCGAGCAGCTGCGCACCGCCCTGGACACCGACCAGCTCGACGTCCACTACCAGCCCAAGCTCGACCTGCGCACCGGTGGAGTGATCGGTGTCGAGGCGCTGGTCCGCTGGAACCACCCCGAGCGCGGCCTGCTCTACCCCGACGTCTTCCTGCCCCTTGCCGAGCAGGCGGGGCTCATGCGCCGGCTCGCACTGCGGGTCCTCGAGCGGTCGCTGCGCGACCTGCAGGGGTGGCGGGCCACCGGGCTCGACCTCTCCGTCGCGGTCAACCTCTCGGTCTCCAACCTCCAGGACGTCGCCCTGCCCGAGCAGGTCGAGATGCTGCTCGACTCGTTCGGGGTGCCGGCCGAGGCGCTCATCCTGGAGATCACCGAGGACGTCCTCATGGCCGACGCCGCGCGCAGCCAGCAGGTCATGGCGGGTCTGCGGCGGCTCGGCGTCCGGCTGTCCATCGACGACTACGGGACCGGCTACTCCTCGCTGTCCTACCTGCGCGCCCTGCCCGTCGACGAGCTGAAGCTGGACCGCAGCTTCGTCAGCCACCTGACCTCGGACGACCGCGCCTCGGCCATCGTCCGCAGCACGCTGCAGCTGAGCCTCGACCTGGGCATGACCATGGTCGTGGAAGGCGTCGAGGACGCCGCGACCCTGGCGGCGCTCCGCGCCTGGGGCTGTGACTTCGCGCAGGGCTACCACATCGCGCGGCCGATGCCGGCCGAGAAGTTCCTCGACTGGTTGGCCGAGCAGCCCGCACGGATTCCCCGCCGCGGGGTCTCGCTCCCCTCTTCCTGACGCCCTGGGAGCGGCAGGGAAGATCACTGCCGTGTCCGTGCCTCCCCCTGACCTGGAGCGGCTGGCCGCCCGGAGCTGGCGGGGGCTCGAGGAGGAGCGCTTCGGCGGCTGGCTGCTCCGCGCCGGCGGCGGCTTCACCGGCCGGGCGAACTCCGTCCTCATCGCCGGCGAACCACCCGTCGACCTCCGGGGCGCCGTCGACACGGTGACCGGCTGGTACGAGCGGCGCGGGCTGCGCCCCCGGGCCCAGGTGCCCATGCCGGGCGCCGAGCACGCCGACGCCGCCTTCGACGCCGCCGGCTGGATCCGTGACGACGACAACCTGGTGCTCACCGCTGCCCTGGCCGGCTGGGCCGCCCCGCAGGTCGACGTCCACCTCGCGCCCACGCCGGACGATGCCTGGCTTGCCGGATACCGCTACCGCGGGACGCCGCTGCCGCCGGTGGCCTCCGCGGTGCTGGTCAACGCGGACGACCCCGTCTTCGCATCGGTCCGCGTCGACCCCGCGCCGGCCCCGCTGGCTGCCGTCGCCCGCGGCGTCGTGGTCGACGGGTGGTTGTGCGTCACGGCCGTGACGGTCGACGAACGCTACCGGCGCCGGGGTCTGGCGACGGCGGTGATGGCCGGGCTGGGCGCCTGGGCCCGGGACCGCGGCGGGCACTCCTGCCTGCTCCAGGTGGCCGGCGGCAACGCACCGGCGCTGGCCCTCTACGAGCGGCTGGGCTTCACCGAACACCACCGCTACCACTACCGGCTGGGCGCCGAGCCGGAACGTCGTCCGGGCTGACCGGCGGAGGTCGCGGCCCGCCGAGGGCCCGGCCGACGGCGAAGGCCGCCGCGAGCACTCCCAACAGCAGGAAGGCGAGGTTGACCACGCCGGTCGCCCCGCCCCCCGTGATGATCAGGTCGCCCTCGGGACGCCGGATCATCGCCGCCACCACGACGACGAGCCATGCCACCCCGGTCAGCGCGGCGACCAGGCGGGAGCCCGACAGCCGCAGCGCGAGCCGGGGCATCAGCACGTTGGCCGCCACCGCGGCCGCCACCGAGACGGGGAACAGCACGCCACCGACGCGCAGTGGCAGCCAGAAGACCTCGACCAGCGCCATCCAGACGGCGAGGACGAGGGTGAGGAGCCCTCCGGCCCCCCGCTGGGCCGCGCGGGGGCGCCGCATCCGGCCGGGCCGGCTCATCCGGCCAGGCCGGCGAACAAGTCGTCCTCCCAGCCGTGGGGGTCGCCACCCGACGGGCCCCGCTTCCCCCGCACCAGCCGGTAGTACTCGGTGCCCAGAACCTCCTGGCCGAGGTTGTTCGACAACGCGAAGAACGGGCCGTCGACCATGATCTGGGTGGGGTAGGCCCGCATGGCGGCGTCCTTGTGCGACACGAAGCCGCGGCCGTCGACCGCAGCGGCGACCTCCTCGTCCGGGACGGCGAACGGAATGTCGTCCGCGCTCTCCACGCCCTCGAAGAAGGACTCCTCCCCGGCGGCCTTGAGGGCATCGATGCCCCGCTGGAGGACCGACCGCGGCATGGCGTTCCAGTAAACCTTCGCCACCGACCACTCCTCACCGAGATCCGGCCGGTATGCCGGGTCGGCGGCGGCGTCCACCGCGGCCATCGCCACCCGGTGCGCCTGGATGTGGTCCGGGTGGCCGTAGCTGCCGTTCTCGTCGTAGGTGACGACCACCTGCGGCCGGACCTCGCGCACGACCGCGACGGCGTGCGCCACGGCCTCGTCGAGGTCGGCGTTCCAGAAGGCGCGGGGGTTCTCGTTGGCCGGCGTCCCCATCATCCCGGAGTCACGGAACCGGCCAGGGCCGCCGAGGAAGCGCACGTCGGTGACGCCAAGGGCGTCCATGGCCCCCCGCAGCTCCCAGATCCGGTAGCCGCCGAGCTGGTCAGCCTGATCTGCGGCCAGCTGCTCCAGCTCGGGGACGAGGATCTCGCCCTCCTCGCCCAGCGTGCAGGTGAGCAGCGTGACCGAGGCACCCTCGGCGATGTACCGGGCCATGGTGGCCCCGTTGTTGATCGTCTCGTCGTCGGGATGTGCGTGCACGAGCAGGATGCGGTTCACATTTCGATCCTGCCGTACCCCCTGCGATCCTCCGGATCGCACCGCGGGCCAGGAGCCGTCCCCGACCGCCGTGGAGCCGCTGCGTCGCGCCTGCGCTGACCCTCCGAGCCCACTCGGCGCGAACACTCGTCCCCCGGTCGGTCCTCCTTCAGTCGACGTCGACCGGAACGACCTCTCGCGCCTCGGCGAAGTGGCATGCCGCCGGGTGGCCCTGGCCGCGGTCGATCAGCGCCGGCGGCTCGGTGGCGCAGATGTCCTGCGCCTTCCAGCAGCGCGTGCGGAACCGGCAGCCCGAGGGCGGGTCGGCCGGGCTCGGGACGTCGCCCTGCAGCAGGATCCGGTCCTTCTGGCCCCGCAGCGCGGGCTCGTGGAGGGGCACCGACGAGAGCAGCGCCTGCGTGTAGGGATGCGACGGCGAGCCGTAGACCTGCTCCTCGGTGCCCTCCTCGACCACGCTGCCCAGGTACATGACCGCGATCCGGTCGGACAGGTGCCGCACGACCGACAGGTCGTGGGCGATGAACAGATAGGACATGCCCAACTCGTCCTGCAGGTCCTCGAGCAGGTTCACCACCTGGGCCTGCACCGAGACGTCCAGCGCGGACACCGGCTCGTCGCAGACGATGATCTCCGGCCGCAGGGCGAGTGCCCGGGCGATGCCGATGCGCTGCCGCTGACCACCGGAGAACTGGTGCGGGTACCTGTTGACGTAGTCGGGGTTCAGGCCGACCCGGTCCAGCAGTTCCTGGGTGCGCTGCAGCCGGCCCTTGCGGGGCGCGACGTCGGCATGGACCGACCAGCCCTCGGCCACGATGTCGCCGACGGTCATCCGCGGGTTCAGCGAGCCGTAGGGGTCCTGGAAGATGATCTGGACCTCGCGGCGGTACTGCTTGAGCGCCCGGCCGCCCATCTTGGCGACGTCCTGACCCTTGTAGAGGATCGTGCCGCCGGTCGGCTTCTCCAGCGCGACCAACAGCTTGGCCACGGTCGACTTGCCGCAGCCGGACTCGCCCACCATGCCCACGGTCTCGCCGCGGTTCAGCGTCAGGTCGACGCCGTCCACCGCGTGGACGTGACCGATCGTCTTCCGGAAGACGATGCCCTGGGTCAGCGGGAAGTACTTCTTCAGCCCCCGGATCTCCAGCAGCGGCTCACCGGCCGACGGCTCGGGCAGGACGGACGCAGCCGCGATGTCGGCGGGGTCAGACACCGAGGACCTCCTCGCTGTAGTGGCACGCGGCCTCACGGCCGGGGACGACGAGCCGCAGGGGCGGCACGTCGCCCACGCAGTCGCGTCCGGGGGCAGCGGCGACGCCCGAGCGCGCCCGCGGGCACCGGGGGTGGAAGGAACACCCGCTGGGGATGGCCGCGAGGTTCGGTGGCTGACCCACGATGGGGTTCAGCCGGCCACCCTTGGCCTCCACCTGCGGGATGGAGTTCATCAGTCCGAGCGTGTACGGATGCGCCGGCCGGGTGAACACGTCGTCCACGGTGCCGGTCTCGACGATCTTCCCGGCGTACATGACGGCGACCCGGTCGGCGACCTCGTTGACCACCCCGAGGTCGTGGGTGATCAGGATCAGGCCCATCCCGGTGTCACGCTGCAGGTCCTTCAGCAGGTCCATGACCTGCGCCTGGACGGTGACGTCGAGGGCGGTGGTGGGCTCGTCGGCGATGAGGATGCGTGGGTCGAGCGCCAGCGCCATGGCGATCATGACGCGCTGGCGCATGCCGCCGGAGAACTGGTGCGGGTAGTCGTTCACCCGGCGCGCCGCGGCCGGGATCCGGACGCGGTCCATGAGTTCGACCGCGTGCTGCTTGGCCTCCTTGCGGGAGGTGCCCCGGTGCGCCCGGAACATCTCACCGATCTGGAAGCCGACGCTGTAGACCGGGTTCAGCGCGGACAGGGCGTCCTGGAAGATCATGGAGATGCCCGGCCCGCGGATCTGCCGCTGGTCCTCGGCGTTCATCGTGAGCATGTCGCGGCCCTGGAAGCGGATCCCGCCGCCGGTGATCACCGCCGGCGGGGAGTCCAGGATGCCCATGATCGCCTGCGCCGAGACCGACTTGCCGGACCCCGACTCACCGAGGATCGCGAGCGTCTCGCCCTGGTCGACGGAGTAGCTGATGCCGTTGACCGCGCTGACGACGCCGGACCGCGTCCGGAACTCCACGTGCAGGTCGTCGACCTCGAGCACGGGACCGGACCCGGGGTCGTACGCGACCGGTGCGGGGGACGAGGAGATGGAACCGCTGCTGATGCTCACGAACGCTGCCTCGGGTCGAGGGCGTCGCGCAGGGCGTCGCCCAACATGATGAAGGCCATCACGGTCAGGGACAGGATGTTGCTCGGGAAGAGCACCAGGTGGGGGGCCGTGCGGAGCAGCGACTGTCCGCTGGAGATCTGCAGCCCCCACGAGATGGTCGGTCGTTGGAGGCCGACGCCGAGGTAGGTCAGCGTCGCCTCGGCCGCGATGAGGACCCCCACGGTGATCGTCGAGTAGACGAGGACCGGAGCGACCGCGTTGGGCAGGATGTGCCGGGTCAGGATGCGGAAGTTCGAGGCGCCCATGGCCCGGGCCGCGGCGACGTAGTCCGAACTCTTCACCGCGATGACCTGCGAGCGGACCAGCCGCATCGCGGTCATCCAGCCGAAGGCGGCGAGCGCGATGGAGACCGCCCCGACGCCACGGTCACTGAGGATCGGGAGTCCGGTCGACGGGCCGACACGCAGCAGGATCAACGCGCCCAGGATCAGGGGGATCGCGAAGAAGATGTCGGTCACTCGCGCGAACAGGCTGTCGAGGAACCCTCCGTAGTAACCGGCCATGGCACCGATGACGATTCCGAGGACCAGGACACCGACGACGGAGAGCAGACCGATGGCGAGGGAGTTCCGCGCCCCGTAGGCCACGTTCGCCAGGTAGTCGCAGCCCTGCTGGTCGTACCCGAACCAGTGGGCACCCGACGGCGGCAGCTTGGAGTTGGACAGGTCGCAGGCCCGCGGGTCGGCGCCCCGGGAGAACAGCTGCGGCACGATCGCCATGAGGACGAAGAAGACCCCGAGGAAGGCGCCGATCCAGAACAGCGGATTGCGCTTCAGCGAGACCCAGGCGTCGCTCCACAGGCTGTTCTGCCGGGCGTCGGTGACGTCGATGGACGGTGACCCCAGAACGGTCTGGGTGCCCGCCTCGACCTCGTCGTGACGGAGGTCCCGCTGCTGCTGGTCAGTCATAACGGATCCTCGGGTCGAGGACGGCGTAGAGCACGTCCACGATCAGGTTGAAGAAGACGAAGAAGAACACCATCAGGGTGACGATGCCCACGACCACGGCACCCTCCTGACCCTTGACGGCATCGAAGACCGCCCGGCCGATGCCCGGGATGTTGAACACGGCCTCGGTGACGATCGCACCGCCGAGCAGCGCGCCGATGTCGGCACCGATGAAGGTGACCACCGGGATCAGGCTGTTGCGCAGGGTGTGCCGCAGGATGACCGTCCGGTTGGGCAGCCCCTTCGCGCGCGCCGTCCGCACGTAGTCGGCGCTCATGTTCTCCGCGATGCTGGTGCGCGTCAGCCGGGCCACGTAGGCGAGCGACGCAGAGGCGAGGACCAGGCCCGGTAGCAGGTAGCTGTACCAGCCGTCGTTGATGCCGGCGATCGGGAACCAGCCGAGCTTCAACCCGAAGAGGAACTGGGCAAAGAAGCCGAGCACCAGGATCGGGATCGAGATGATCAGCGTGGTCGACACCAGCACGACGTTGTCGAAGAAGCTGTTGCGGCGGATGCCGGCGAGCACGCCTGCGGCCAGGCCGATGATCGTCTCGAAGAGCACGGCGACCAGCGTCAGCTTCGCCGTGACCGGCAACCGCTGGACGACCGTGTCGAGGACGGGTCGCCCGTGGAAGTCGCTGCCGAAATCGCCGTGCGCCAGGTTTGCGAGATATTTGCCGTACTGGACGGGCAACGGGTCGTCGAGGTTGAACTCCGCTCGGAGCTGCGCCACGACGGCGGGAGCGAGCGGACGGTCGCCGGCCAGGGCGCGAATGGGGTCACCCGGGAGCGCGTAGACCATGGCGAAGATCAGGAACGACGCGCCGAGCAGCACTGGGATTGTCAGCAGCAGCCGGCGGACGACGAAGCGGCCCATGACCCTCCTTCGTTCATCGATGCGGATGTCACGCCGGCGCGACGGGTCTCATCATGCGCCGACGCCGGTAGGTGCGTCCGCCGTGGTGGTGGCGACACGGACCCGCGTACCGGACGTGGACGAGCGCCGGGGCGCACCTGCTCGTCGTGCGGCAGGTACGCCCCGGCGTCGGTCGTGCAGTGGTGGCGTCGGCTACTTGACGGTCACCGAGGCGACGTCCACGTGCCCGAAGATGTCCACCTTGACGTCGGCGACCCTGTCGGACCAGACGGTCTGCTCCAGGCCGTAGAACATCGGCAGGACCGGCATGTCCTCCAGCAGGACGTCCTCGGCCTGCTGGTAGAGCTTGATCGCCTCGTCGTTGCTCGTCGCCTGGTTGCCCTGAGCGAGGAGCTGATCGAACTTCGGGTTGCTGTAGAAGGTGGTGTTCGAACCCGCCGGCGCGAGCGCCTTGGTGGAGTACAGCGGCTCCAGGTAGTTCTGCGGGCTCGGGTAGTCCATGCTCCAGCCGAGACGGAACGGCCCGGTCATGCCCTTGGTGTCCTGCAGCGGCAGGTACTGCGAGAAGTCGAGGTTGCCCTGGAGGGTGAACTCGATGCCCAGGTTCGTGCGCAGCTGGTTGCCCACGGCCTCCACCCACGCGTCGTGGCCGGCGCCGGAGTTGAACCACAGGTCGACCGGCTTGCTGCGGTCGAAGCCGGCCGCGTCAAGGAGCTGGTTGGCCTTGGCGACGTCGACCTTGCAGTACTTGCACGCGTCGTCCCGGTACCCGTCGACGACCGGCGCGATGACCGAGTTCGCCGGCACGCGGGTGCCGGAGAAGATCGCATCCGTGATCGCCTTCCGGTCGATCGCCAGCGAGAACGCCTGACGGACGCGCTTGTCGGCGTAGCGCGGGTCGTAGGTCGGGAAGCCCATGTAGGTGAACGACGACGACGGGGTCTCGCCGTACCGGTCGCCGAACGTGTCCTTCGCCGTGGTGATCGCGTCCGGCGGGATGTTGTTCAGGACGTCGAGGTTGCCGCCCTGGGTGTCGGTGTAGGCGGTGTTGATGTCGGTGTAGACCTTGAAGTCCACCGAGTCCGCCTTGGCCTTCGCGTCACCGGCGTAGTTGTCGTATCGGGAGACCGTGAAGCCCTGGCCGGGGACGAACTCCCCGTCGGCCTTGAACGGGCCGTTGCCCACGGGCTTCTTGCCTGCCGCTGCCGGGTCCTTGAAGAAGGACTCGGGCTGCGGGAAGAAGGCGGCGTAGCCCACGGTCACCGGGTACTGGGCGAACGGCGCGGTGAGCGTGACCGTGAAGGTCTTGTCGTCGACGACCTTGAGACCGCTCATCTCGGTGGCGGTCGGCGCAGCGACCACGGCGCCGGCGTCGTCGGTCTTCCCCTGCAGCGCGTCGTAACCCTCGACGTTGGCGAAGAACGACGACCCAGCCTGGGCATTCGCGCTGAGGGCGGTGTAGTTCCACGCGTCGACGAAGGACGAGGCGGTCACCGGGGTGCCGTCGTGGAACGTCCAGCCGTCCTTGAGCGTGACGGTCCAGGTGGTGGCGTCGTCGGACTTGATGGAGTCGGCCACGCCGGTGTACTGCACCGAGCTGTCGTCGCCGTACTTCACGAGGCCGGTCCACAGCGCCTCGACGACCTGGGCACCCTCGGACTCGGTGGTGTTGCCGGGGACGATCGGGTTCTCGGGCTCACCGATGTAGATGCTGAAGCTGCCGCCACTGCTGGCAGTGCTTCCACCACCACTGTTGTCGCTGCCACCACAAGCCGTCATCAGCATCGCGGCGGCGATGGCCGTCGCGACGAGCGCACTCTTGCGCTTGCTCAACTTCACGTGCAATGCCTCCCTCATCCCGCTTCAGCGGGGGGAACGGACAGGTCGACCCGCGCCCAAGCGAGGGGCGGTCGGACGACTGACTGGTCACGAGCGAAACGCACCCGGCAGGCAGAGACCTCCCCGGTACGACGGCTGGACCCTAGGCACGCTCGCGGAGGGGTGTCCACGGACGTCATCGAGTTGTGACCTGGGTCGACCAACCGCGGCACAACCGTAACTTCCACATCATCGGACCCGTATTCCGGGTCGTCTTTCTCGCAGCGTCTGGCAATCACCGGACCGCTTGCGGCGGGACCGCTTCGCGGCGCTGCCGCTCCATGGGGCCACGAACCACGCCGCCGGGACCTCAGCCCTGCCGGGCCGGCGTCCCCGGCGGTGGTCGGCGGAGCGAGATCGTCAGTCATCGACGGTGACCGCGGCGGCCTCGACGCGACCGAAGAGGTCGACCTTCACGTTGGACACGTGCTCGGAGAACACCGACTGCTCGACCTGGAAGAACATCGGGATGATGGGCATGTCCTCGAGCAGGACGTCCTCGGCCCGGTTGTACTTCGCGATGGCCGCGGCGTTGCTCTGCGCCTGGTTGCCCTCGGCGACGAGCCGGTCGAACTCCGGGTTGGAGTAGAACGTCGTGTTCGCGCCACCCGGGGGCAGGGCACTGGCCGAGTACAGCGGCTCGAGGTAGTTCTGCGGGCTCGGGTAGTCCATGGTCCAGCCCGACCGGAACGGCCCGGTGAATCCCTTCGTCATGGCGAGCGGCATGTACTCGGGAATGGCCAGATCACCCTTCAGCACGTAGTCGATGCCGAGGTTCTGTCGCAGCTGGTTGCCCACGGCCTCCATCCAGGCGTCCTGGCCGGCGCCGGAGTCGAACCACAGCTCGATGGGGCGGCTGCGGTCGAAGTGAGCCGCGTCGAGCAGCTTGTTGGCCGCGGCGACGTCGATGTGGCAGTAGGTGCAGGAATTTTCACGGGCACCGTCGATCGTCGGCGCGATGACCGACGTGGCCGGAATCCTGGTGCCGTCGAAGATCGCCGTGGCGATCGCCGCCCGGTCGATACCCATCGACAGCGCCTGACGGACTCGCTTGTCAGCGAAGCGCGGCTCGTAGAGCGGCAGCCCCAGGTAGGTGGAGGAGGAGGTGTCCTCCAGGTAGCGGCTGCCGAACTCGCCGGGCGCAGTGGCACCGGCGCCGGCAGGAATCCGTCGCAGGACGTCGAGGTTGCCGGCCACGACGTCGGTGTACGCGGTGTCGACGTCGGTGTAGACGCGGTACTCGACCGAGCTGACCTGGGCCTTGTCGTCGCCGGCGTACTGGTCGTAGCGGGTCAGGGTGATGCCGGTGCCCGGCGCGAACGGTTCGTCGGCCTTGAACGGGCCGTTGCCGACCGGCTGCTCGCCGGCGGCCTTCGGGTCGGCGAAGAACGACTTCGGGAGCGGGTAGAAGGCGGAGTAGCCCACGGTCACCGGCCACTGGGCGAACGGCGCGCTCAGCGTCACGGTGAACGTCCCGTCGTCGACGACGGCGAGACCGGTCATCTCCGTCGCCGCCGGCGCGCCGACCAGCTCTCCCTGGTCGTCGGTGGGTGCCTGCAGGGCGTCATAGCCGACCACGTTGGCGAAGAAGTACGACGCGGCCTGCGCGTTCGGGCTGTAGGCCGCGTAGTTCCAGGCGTCGACGAAGGACTGCGCGGTCACCGGAGTGCCGTCGTGGAACGTCCAGCCGTTCTTGAGCGCGACGGTCCAGGTCGTGCTGTCGTCGGAGGTGATGGAGTCGGCAACCCCGGTGTAGGCGACCCCGCCCGTCTTGTCGTACTGCACCAGTCCCGTCCACAGCGACGAGACGATCTGGTTGCCCTGGTCCTCCGTCGTGTCGCCCGGAACCAGCGGGTTCTCGGGCTCGCCGATGAACATGCTGAAGGTGCCGTCGTCGGCGCCCCCCGCCGCACCTCTGTCGGAGGTCGTGCCGCAGGCCGACAGCAGCAGCGTGGCCGCGAGCCCTGCGGCGACGAGCGCACCCGTGCGCTTGCTTGATCTCACGTGGCATGCCTCCTGGTCCCACCGTCTCGGCGGGGAACGATCAGTGCTCCGCACCCATTCGTGGGGCGGCAGGCCCGGATGCCTCAAAGCTCACGGGCCGAGCCCGGGCGGACGAGAGTCCGCTGTGGCGACCGATGGACCGTAGGCAGTTCCCGGCGACTGAGCCGTCCCCGTGGCCGCGGGCGGCAAGGCGTCGCGGGTCCTGCGCGTCACCCACCCCTTCGGCACCACGCGCCCCACGGAATCGGGTTCGGTCGCCTGGCGTGTCGGGAGCCGCCGAACGGGTAGGGCCACGCAGTACCCGAGTTCGCCACAGAGAGGGACTGCGTGATGAGCGGCATCGACAAGATGAAGAACAAGGCCGAAGAACTCGGCGGCAAGGGCAAGGAGACCGTCGGCGAGGCGACCGACAACCGCGACCTCGAGGCAGAGGGCAAGGCCGACCAGGCCAGCGGCAACCTCAAGCAGGCCGGCGAGAAGGTCAAGGACGTCTTCAAGTAAGCCCTCGCTCCGGCCGACGAAGGGCGCCGCGCCCGACCCGGGCCGGCGTCCTTCGTCGTTGTGGACTTTCGGCGCCGAAAGTCCGTCGGGCCTCCTGGACTTTCGGCGCCGAAAGTCCGTCAACGGGCGGGGAAGGGGTGAGCCAGCGCGTGGATGATCCGCGCGATGACGGCGTCCATGTCCCGCAGATCGGCCGCGCTCAGCCGGATGACCCGCCAGCCCGCCGCCACGAGCCGCTCGTATCGGCGGTCGTCCCGGTGGATCTGCAACTCGTCGAAGTGGTACGCCCCCTCGTACTCGACGATCAGCCGGTGCTCAGGCCAGGCGAAATCCACTCGGCCCAGGAACTCCCCCGCCGCCAGGACGACGAACTGCGGCACCGGTGCCGGCAGACCGGCCCGGGCACAGGCGACCCGAACCCATGACTCGGGCGGACTCTCGCTCCGGCCATCGACCAGCGGTAGAACCTTCGCCACTCGACTCGCCCTCCAGCGCCCGCGCGAACCGGCGTGCACACGGCACAGGGCCTCGATGTCGAGATGCCCCTCCCGCACCATGCCGTCGAGTGCCGCGACCGCTGTGGGCAAGGCCTCGAGTGCCGCCACATCCCACGCCGTCCTGAGGGGCGCGGTGATCCGGACGTCGTCAGCCACGGTCATCACGTCGATCGCGCGAACGGTCGTCCGGTGGACGCGCACACCCCGCGGCCCTCGCCACGCCGAGGCGGGCGGAGCCAGGACCAGAACGGGTTCGATCGGTGAGGCGAACGGAGCACCCAGCCACGTTGCCGCGGACCGGCCGCCCAGAACCGCGTCGCTCGGCATCGCCAGAGCCGCGGCCCGAGCATGGAGTTGGTGGTCGGCCACCAGGCCGGGGTCTGCGTAGACGTTGCGCAGCAGTCGGCGGTAGAGCCCGGCTTTCAGTTGTCGCTGTGTGACCGCCCCTTCTGCGAGAGCGTGTGTTCCCAGGAAGACGCCATGCAGGGGTCGCGTCGGTCGATGCACGCCGAGAGCTTGGCGACTTGCGGCGGGCACAGATCCCGTCGTCCACAGGGGCGACGGGCAAAACGGACTTTCGGCGCCGAAAGTCCGGGTCAGACGCGAGAGAGCAGGGCTCGGACAGCGGGGAGCAGGGGGCGGTCCGCGGCGATCCACCCGAGGTCGTCCAGCTCGTCGGCCCGCACCCAGCGCAGCGCCGCGTGCTCGTGCGCGACCGGCACCCCTCCGGTGATGCGGGCCCACCACACCCGCAGCGTCGACGATCCCGCCGGGCCGCCCCCGACCACGCCGTCCAGTACCACCTCGCCGAGGAACGCCTGGGGCGCGATCGCCGTCCCCAGCTCCTCCCCGATCTCGCGCACCAGCGCCGACAGGTCCGACTCCCCCGGCTCGACCTTGCCGCCGGGGAACTCCCAGCAACCGTCGTAGGGCCCACCCGAACGCTGGGCGACCAGCACCCGGTCGCCCTCCACGATCGCCGCGCCGACCACCTGGACGACGTCCAGCGCCCGCCGGGCAGCCGCGGCCGCGTAGCCGTCGAGGTGGCTCTGCATCGCCCGGAGGATCCGCCGACGCAGCACCACCCGGTCGACGAAGCCGCCGAGCACCCCGGGCAACACGGTCTCCCAGTCGACCTGTTCGTCGACCTGGGTGCCGGCGCCGGTAGCCGAGTACTTCCGGGAATGGGTCAGCCACCGCCACCCCTGACCCGGCCCCACGGAGTAGACGTCCCGCACCGGCCGCACCGAGACGACCTCCTCCAGCGGGCTGCCCCACGGTCGGCCGAGCGTGCGCGCGACATCGAACGCCACGGTCAGCGGCGCCTCCACCACAGTGGTGAAACGCAGCTGGAACACGGCTCCACCCTCCCAGAACAGGCAGGATGGTCGCCGTGCGCATCACTGCCCGGGTCGACTACGCGGTTCGAGCCGCCCTCGAACTCGCTGCCGTCGCCCCTGAGGCACTGACCTGCGACCGCATCGCGACCGCCCAGGGCATCCCGTCCCGCTTCCTCCAGGCGATCCTCGGCGACCTCCAGCACGCCCGCCTGGTGACCAGCCAGCGCGGTCGCGACGGCGGGTATCGGCTCGCACTTCCCCCGTCGGAGATCTCGATCGCCCGGGTCATGCGCGTCGAGCAGGGATTCCTTGCCGAGGTGCACGGCAAGCGGCCGGAGGACGTCGAGTACCCCGGCATTGCGGCGCCCCTGGCGAGCGTCTGGGTCGCGGCGCGGGAGGCCTACCGGCGGGTCCTGGAGGAGGTCACGCTCGCCGACGTCGTCGCCGGCAAGCTGCCCGAGCACGCCGCCGGGCTGGTCGCGATGGAGGCGGCCTGGCACTCCTTCGGCGACGCCGCCGACTGAGCACCCGACCCCGTGGGATCGCCCGGTCCCCGATTGCAGGACACTGGCGGCCATGCAGGCACCCGGCGTCACCGTCTTCCTGACCGGCCTCTCGGGCGCGGGCAAGTCCACGATCGCCGACGCCCTCGTCGCCCAGGTCGAGGCCGAGGGGCGGCCGGTGACGGTGCTGGACGGCGACGTCGTCCGCACCCACCTCTCCAGCGAGCTCACGTTCTCCCGCGAGCACCGCGACCTCAATATCGCCCGGATCGGCTGGGTCGCCGGTGAGATCGTCCGCCACGGCGGCACCGTGGTCGTCGCGGCGATCGCGCCGTACGAGGCCGCGCGCGAAGCGGCCCGCGCACTCGTCGAGAAGCACGGCCGGTTCCTGCTGGTGCACCTCTCCACACCACTAGAGGTCTGCGAGCAGCGCGACGTCAAGGGCCTCTATGCCAAGGCGCGGGCCGGCGAGATCCGCGAGTTCACCGGCATCAGCGACCCGTACGAGCCGCCCACCCGGGCCGAGGTCGTCGTCGACACCTCGGTGACGCCGCTCGAGGAGGCGGTCACCCGCATCCGGGCGGCCATGGACGGCGGCCCGGCATCGGTCGCCTGAGTCACACCACCGCACCGTCGGGGGTATGGGACCATCAACCCATGACCGACCGCGGGAGCTTGCTCGTCGCGCGCCTGCACATCGACTTGGCGCTCGTCTCCAGCGCCGCGTGTCGCGCCCAGCGCTGACACCCGGATTCCCCGCGCAACTCTCTGCGCCCCCGATCTGCAGCGCCCCTCCCGACGGCCGGTGCCGCGCGGGCGGAGAGCGCAGGAAGAAGTCCGACCGTGACCACTCCCCGTACGAGCACCCGCCCGCAGCGCGGCCAGGGCCAGTGGGCACTGGGCTACCGGGAACCGCTCAACCCGAACGAGCGGATGAAGAAGGACTCCGACGGCCTCGAGGTCCGTCAGCGGATCCTCGACATCTACTCGAGACTCGGCTTCGACAGCATCGACCCGGGTGACCTGCGCGGGCGGATGCGCTGGATGGGCCTCTACACCCAGCGCGCCCAGGGCATCCCCGGCGGCAAGACCGCCGTCCTGGAGCCCGAGGAGCTCGAGGACTCGTACTTCATGCTCCGCGTGCGTATCGACGGCGGGCAGCTGTCGGCCGATCAGCTGCGCGCCATCGCCGGCATCAGCACCGACTTCGGCCGCGACGTCGCCGACGTGACCGACCGGCAGAACGTGCAGCTGCACTGGATCCGCATCGAGGACGTCCCGGCGATCTGGGAGCGCCTGGAGTCGGTCGGCCTCGGGACGACAGAGGCCTGCGGCGACACCCCGCGGGTCATGCTCAACTGCCCGCTGGCCGGGATCCTCGAGGACGAGGTCATCGATGCCTCCGAGGTGCTCGCGCAGACGGTCGAGAAGTACGTGGGCGACCCGGCGTTCAGCAACCTGCCGCGCAAGTGGAAGACCTCCATGTCCGGCTGCGTCGACCACTGCACCGGGCACGAGATCAACGACGTCTCCTTCGCCGGTGTCGTGAATGCCGACGGCGAGGCGGGCTACGACCTGTGGGTGGGCGGCGGCCTCTCCACCAACCCGAAGCTGGCCCAGCGGATCGGCGTCTTCGTGCGTCCCGACCAGGTGACCGACGTCTGGGCGGCGTGCACCTCGATCTTCCGCGACTACGGCTACCGCCGGCAGCGCAACCACGCCCGCATGAAGTTCCTGATGGCCGACTGGGGCCCGGAGAAGTTCCGCCAGGTGCTGCAGGACGAGTACCTGCACGCGGCGCTGCCGGACGGTCCCGCGGCGGCCCCGCCGAAGCACGACCAGCGCGACCACGTCGGCGTCATGAAGCAGAAGGACGGCGCCAACGCCGTCGGTTTCGCGCTGCGCACCGGCCGGATCAGCGGCTCGCTGCTCGCCACCGTGGCCGACCTCGCCGAGCGCTTCGGCGGCGGGCGCATCCGGACGACGGCGCAGCAGAAGCTGGTCATCCTCGACGTACCGGATGAGCAGGTGGAGGAGCTCGTCGCCGCGCTCGCCCTGCACGACCTGCAGGTCCGGCCCAGCGCGTTCCGCCGCGGCACGATGGCCTGCACCGGCCTGGAGTTCTGCAAGCTGGCGATCGTCGAGACCAAGCAGCACGCCCAGGACCTCTACTCCGAGCTGGAGAAGCGGCTGCCGGACTTCGACGAGCCGATCGCGATCAACGTCAACGGCTGCCCGAACAGCTGCGCGCGCTTCCAGACCGCCGACATCGGCTTCAAGGGCTCGATGGTGCGCGACGACACCGGCGAGATGGTCGAGGGCTTCCAGGTACACCTGGGTGGGCACCTCGGCGTCGAGGCCGCCTTCGGCCGCAAGTTCCGCGGCCACAAGGTGACCAAGGCCGAGACCGCCGACTACTGCGAGCGGGTCCTCCGCGGCTACCTCGAGCACCGGGAGCCCGGCGAGCGGTTCGCCGCGTACGTGGCACGGGCCGAGGAAGCCTGGTTGCTGTGATGGATCTGCTGTGACCGAACCGGCGGGCGGAAGAACCCGGCAACTGCCGGTGTTCCACTGCCCGTACTGCGGGGACGAGGAGCTGACCCCCTACGGGGACTCGGCTGACGGCTGGCGCTGCGGTGCCTGCCTGCGGGCCTTCACGGTCCGCCTGATCGCGACAGGGGTGCACGAGTGACGATCGCCGTCCGACCGACGCCGGAGACTGCCGCCGAGGCCGATGCCCTCTTCGAGGGCATCGGCGACCCGGTCGAGCAGGCGCTCGCGGTGCTGCGCTGGGCCGGCGACAGCTTCGGCGCCGAGTTCGCGATCACCTCGTCGATGGCCGACGGCCTGCTCGCCCACCTGGCCAGCCGCGCCATCCCCGGAGTGAACGTCGTCTTCCTCGACACCGGCTACCACTTCGCCGAGACCATCGGCACCCGCGACTGGATCGCCTCCGTCCTGCCGATCACGCTGGTCAACGTCACCGCGCCCCAGACCGTCGGCGAGCAGGACCTCTCCTTCGGGCCGAAACTGCACGACCGCGACCCCGATCTCTGCTGCGAGCTGCGGAAGGTGAAGCCGCTCGCGGAGACGCTCGCGGGGTACGTGGCCTGGGGCTCCGGCATCCGCCGCGACGAGTCGCCGACCCGGGCCGCCACGAAGCTGGTCGATTGGGACGCCAAGCGCGGCATGGTGAAGGTCAATCCCATGGCCGCCTGGACCCAGGACGTCGTGGACGCTTACATCGCCGAGCACCAGGTGCCGGTCAACCCGCTGTTCGAGCTCGGCTACGGCTCGATCGGCTGCGCGCCGTGCACCCGCCAGGTCGCGCCCGGCGAGGACCCCCGTGCCGGCCGCTGGGCGGGCAGCAACAAGACCGAGTGCGGCATCCACAGCTGAAAGAGGACCCCGTCCTCCTCACCCTTCGCACGCTCAGGGTGAGCCTCGGGACGGGGCCGTAGGTGCACGATGACCGCATGCCCCGTCCGCCGCGCCTCTCCCCCGACGAGCTGTCCGCCGCCTTGTACGGACTGCCGAGCTGGTCCGGGGACGGCGACGGCATCCACCGCACCGTCGAGCTGCCCAGCTTCCGGGACGCCGTCGCCGCGATCGTCTCGATCGCCGACGTCGCCGAGGAGATGGACCACCACCCCGACATCGACCTGCGCTGGCGGACGCTGCACCTGAGCGTCGTCACCCACTCCGCCGGCGGCGTGACCGAGTTCGATCTCGCACTGGCCCACCGCATCGACGCCCTGCTCCCCGCCTGACCGGGACTTTCCGCGCCGAAAGTCCGTCGCTACGGCCGGACTTTCGGCGCCGAAAGTCCGGAGAGGGTCAGGGCTCGACGGGGAGGACGAGGACGCGCAGCAGCCGGTCGGCCTCGGCGTCCGGGTCCTCGGTGAGCCCGGTGTGCACCGGCCCTGGCTGGATCACCGTGCTGCGCGGCGCGGTCAGCCAGCGGAACCGCGACCCCAGCGCCTCCCGGCCGGCCGCACCGGCGCCGGGCTCGGCCGCACAGATGTCGGCAGCCGCCTGCAGTGCCCGGCCGATCGCGTCGGCGTCGGCGGTCGGGTCCAGCGCGCCCAGCCGGTGGACGTCGAGGTGGACCCGGGAGCCGAGATAGTCCCGCTGTCGGCAGTAGACGAGGACGCCGGCGTTCAGTGCCTCGCCCCGTTCGATCCGGGGGACGACGCGCAGCACCGCGTACTCGAAGGTGTCCTTCACCGTTGCGTCACTCCCTCCGGTGGGGGCGGCCCGAGCCATGCCGGCCGGTTCTCCCCGCGCGGCGCACGGCGTCGCCCACCCCCGCCGGCCTCGGCTGCGGCGATCACACCCGGCAGCCAGGAGTCGCGGGCGGCCAGCCGGTCCAGCAGCTGGTCGACGTACCGCGTGCGCAGCTCGGAAGCCGACAGCCCGTCGTCCACCAGCCACTCGTCGGGAACCTGCGCCAGGACCTCGTCGAGCAGCGACCGGGTCACGCGGGGGACCAGGTCGGCGTCGGCCGCAGGCACCAGCGGCTCGCACTCCAGGAGGGCGTGCGAAGACGCGTCGTAGGGCCGGGTCACCGCCGCAGCCGCACCCGGCCAGTTGTGGTGGAAGGTCAGGGCGGCACCGTGGTCGATCAGCTGCAGCCGGCCGTGCCAGAACAGCATGTTGGGATTGCGCCAGGACCGGTCGACGTTGCCGACCAGGGCGTCGAACCACAGCACGCGCCCGGCGAGGCCGGGGTCCACGCCGTCGGCGCCCGCCTCGAAGTCCAGCGCCCCGGGTAGGTAGTCCAGACCCAGGTTGCGGCCGGCCGACCGCTGGAGCAGCTCCTGCACCTCGACGTCCGGCTCGCCCACCGCCAGCTCGGGGGCGACATCGACGCTCACCAGGGCGGGTACCGGCAGCCCGAGCGCCCGCGCGAACTCACCGCAGATCACCTCGGCGACCAGCACGTTCACGCCCTGCCCGGCGGCCCGCCACTTGACCACGTAGGTCCCGAGGTCGTCGGCCTCCATGAGCCCGGGCAGCGAGCCACCCTCGCGCAGCGGGGTGACGTAGCGGGTGGCGGTGACGGCGGGCAGCACAGTTCCGTCAACCTAGCCGGTGTCAGAGCACGGAGTGCGCGAACCACCCTGCAGCGACCGCCTCCCATTGTCGCTTTAGGAGACCGTATGACTCCGAAGGGTGACACCGGACGGCGCGGCGACAGGGTTCGGAACGATATCGTGCGAAACATGCACCACACCTCGATACGCGCCGCCCATGCGGTCGACGCGCATGGCATCCAGCGGCTGGGCACCGCCACCTTCGGTAGACACTGGAACGACCAGTTCCCCGACGGGGCGCGCCACCTCGAAGCCCTGATAGGAAGCGACGGCTGGGCTTTCTTCATCGCCGAGTCCGCGAGCGGGCGACCCGTGGGCGTCGCCGTCGTGCAGGCCTCCAACGACGAACTGCGGCGCCCGCAGCCGGCGGGAATCTGGGGTGAGCTGCTCTTCCTCGCCGTCGCCGACGACCAGCGCGGGAGGGGCTGGGGAGATGCACTGCTGCGAGTGGCCGAGGCCCGGTACGCGGAGGCCGGCCATCTCGGTCTCATGGCGACGCTGAAGCCCGAGATGGTCGGGTGGTACACCCGTCGCGGGTGGACGGCGCTTCCGGTCGGTCAGGTGCTGGCTTTCGCCGACCTGAGGCGGGGCAATGCGGCCGCAGCCGCCGGCAGGCCCGTGGTGTTCTACTGGACGACGCCGATGGTCGGCGAGTACCCGGTGTGGGCGTGGCGGGTCCTCGACCCGGAGCGCCCGGTAGCGGCCTGGGCCGTGCCCCCGGACCATCACAAGCAGGCGCAGGACATGCGGCGCATCACCGCCGAGCTGGAGCGCCAGGAGTCCTTCGGGCTGGGGCGACTGCCCGATGATCTGAGAGCCTTCCTCGTCCGGAGGGGCCTGGCCGACTCTCACAGCCCTCTGCAGGGGCCGGGTCGGTAAGCCGCGCCGCAGACCGAGCACGTGGCCCATTCCGCACCGATGTCCGGGCTGCGCTGAGGGGACTCCTCCGCGCGTACCGGGCACGGTCGCCGTCCTCGCGGCCGGCCGGCCCGCCTCGCTAGGACATTCCGTGCCGCGTGGTGTGGGCGCACACCACGGCGAGCGCGGCTCCGCCTACGGCACGCTGCCGGGGCATCCGGAGAATGGCGAGGAGTGCTAGACGTCGCGGCGCTCGAGCAGGACCGCGCCGAGCAGCCAGACGCCGACCGCCCAGGCGGCCACCACGCTCATCCCGACCGGCCAGGGCGTCGCGACGGCGAGGAAGGCGTCCTCCCCCACCCGCAGCGCCGGGAGCCCCTGCGAGATGCGGGCAGCGAGGTCGCCCCCGGCCAGGGCCAGCGCCGGGGGGGCCACGAGGACCAGCACCGCCGCGATCCCGACCGCACCGGCGGTCGAGCGCAGCACCGCCCCCAGGGCCACCCCGAGGACGCCGACCAGACCGGCCGCGCCCACCTGCAGCAACAGCGTCCGGACGACGTCCGGGTCACCGGGCTGCACTCCTCCGGGAACGGCGGTGAGGGTGCGGGCGGCGAGCGCGCAGACCACGGCGAGCAGCACGGTGAGCACCAGGCAGTACGTGAGGACGACGACCGTCTTCGCGAGGAGCAGACGGGTGCGGCGGGGCACCGCGGTGAGCGACACCAGCGCCATGCCCGAGGCGAACTCCGTGCTCACCACGAGCACTCCCAGGACGACGAGGGCCAGCTGCCCGACGCCGAAGCCTGTCAATGCGGTCTGCACCGCGACGGCGGCCTGCGGCGAGGAGTCCGTACCGGCGGCGGCCAGCCAGCCACTGGCACCGACGGCCACCACGTAGATCGCCGTGCACCACCACGTCGAGCGGACCGACCACAGCTTGGTCCACTCGCTGCGCAGCACCGCCCGGAAGGGCACCGACCGGCTCACGGGGTCACCGCCCGGTACTCGACGTCGTCGTCGGTCAGTGCGAGATAGGCGGCCTCCAGCGACGCCGTCACCCGGCTCAGTTCGTGCAGCCGCACATCGGCGAGGAACGCCACGTCGCCCACCCCGGTGAGGTCGAGGCCTTCGACCCGCAGCGCGCCGTCGATCTCGAGCTCGACGCGGCCGCCGGCCCGGCGGAGGGCGTCGGCCAGCGTCGGCCCCTGCGGGGTCCGCACCCGGACGGCGGAGTGCGCCCCGAGGAGCTCGGCCATGGGGACGTCGGCCAGCAGCCGACCGCGGCCGAGGACGACGAGGTGGTCGGCGGTGTCCTCCATCTCGCTCATGAGGTGGCTCGAGACGAGCACCGTGCGCCCCTCGTCGGCCAGATCGCGCAGCAGTTCGCGGACCCAGCGGATGCCCTCCGGGTCCAGCCCGTTGACCGGCTCGTCGAGCAGCAGGACGTCGGGGTCACCGAGCAGTGCGGCGGCGATGCCGAGCCTCTGGTTCATCCCGAGGGAGAACCCGCGCACCCGGTCGTCGGCGACGGATTCCAACCCGACGAGCTCGATCACCTCGTCGACGCGCGCGCCGGGCAGCCCGTTGCTCTGGGCGAGGGCGAGCAGGTGGCGGTAGGCGGTGCGTCCCGGATGCAGGGCGCGCGGGTCGATCAGCGCACCGACCCGGCGCATCGGGTCGGCCAGCGCGCGGTACGGCTGCCCGAGCACGGTCGCCGTCCCGGAGGTGGGTCGCGCGAGCCCGAGCACGCACCGCATCGTCGTCGTCTTGCCCGAGCCGTTGGGACCGAGGAAGCCGGTGACCCGGCCGGGGTGGACGGTGACGGTGAGATCGTCGACGGCGATGCGGGTGCCGTACTCCTTGGTCAGGCCCGCGAGTTCGATCACCCGGCCAGCATGGCCACCTGCACGTTTACGGTGTGCGAGGCGCGCCCCTCACTCCCCCGCGACGGCCGCCGCCCGCTCCTGCTGGAGGAGCTCCTTGCTCCGGACCAGCCGCAGGAAGGTGACCACGAGCAGGCCGCCCGCCACGTTGAGCAGCACCGTGTACCAGAACCAGGCGAGCCAGTCGCCGTAGCCGAACGGGGCACCGGCGTGCAGGGCGCCGAAGATGATCAGCGAGTCCAGGATCGAGTGGAACAGCACCAGACCGGCGAGCAGGAAGGCGCCGGCGACCGCGGCCGCCAGCTTCCCCGCCTCGGAGTCGGCGCCGTGCTGCATGCGCGTCATGAGGGTGATGAAGCTGCCCGCGAGCAGCGCCAGGCAGACCGACCGCAGGCCGAGCGGGGCGTCGACGAACGTCGTGGCCGACTCGACGGCGGTGACCCCGAGCTCCGGGAGCGCGTGCACGACCAGCCACATGACGAGCCAGCCGCCGATGAGGTTGGCCACCAGCGTGCCCGCCCAGAGCTTGGCCAACTGCCCGATGCCGGCCCGCCCGGCGACCACCGCCGTGACCGGCACCAGGAAGCCCTCGGTGAACAGCTCGCTGCGGGCCAGCAGCAGCGCGATGAAGCCGATGCTGAACGCCAGCCCGGCCAGCAGATGACTGCGGGTCTCGGCATAGACGGCGAGCAGTGCGACCACCCCGGTCGCCACCTCGAGCCCGCCGGCCAGACCGGTGGTGAGCACCTCCCGCCAGGAGCGGTGCAGCCGCTGGGCTCCCTCGCTCACGATCCGGTCGAACGCCTCGGCGAGCTCGTCCTCCATCGGGCCGTCGGTCTCGCCCAGCGCTGCGCGCGTCCGGTCCACCAGCACTCCTCCACGACGGCCGCCGCAGGCCCCGAGGATCGGCGGGTGCGACGGTGTCACCTACCCGTGGGGGGGCTCCTTGCACACCGGCTTCCGGCCTGTGGCAGCAACGGTTTGCAAGGGGCTGGCCGGGTAGCGCGACCGGGAGTGCAGAACCCGACCGTCAGGAGCTCCCATGCCCCCCGCACGCCACCCCGACCAGTCCGCCCCGCGCACCGTCAGCCCGACCGGCGTCGGCTACGAGGGCGCCAAGGACGGCCGTGACCCCCGAGGCCAGGCCGATGACACGCTGACCTCGCCGAACGGGGTACGCATCCCCGACAGCGACCACTCGCTCAAGGCGGGCCCGCGCGGTCCGGTCCTCCTCGAGGATTTCCACCTGCGCGAGAAGATCATGCACTTCGACCACGAGCGGATCCCCGAGCGCGTGGTGCACGCCCGCGGCGCCGGCGCGCACGGCGTCTTCACGGCGAACGGGGCCGCGGCGACGGTGACCCGGGCCGCCGTCCTGGCCGAGAAGGGCCTCGAGACGCCGGTCTTCGTGCGCTTCTCGACGGTGCTGGGCTCGCGCGGCTCGGCCGACACCGTCCGGGACACCCGTGGATTCGCCACGAAGTTCTACACGAAGGAAGGCACCTGGGACCTGGTCGGCAACAACATCCCGGTCTTCTTCATCCAGGACGCGATCAAGTTCCCCGACGTCATCCACGCCGCCAAGCCGCACCCCGACCGCGAGATCCCGCAGGCGCAGTCGGCGCACGACACCTTCTGGGACTTCGTCACCCTCCACACCGAGGCCACCCACCACACGATCTGGAACATGAGCGACCGGGGCATCCCGCGCAGCTACCGGACCATGGAGGGCTTCGGCGTCCACACGTTCCGGCTGGTCAACGCCGACCGTGAGACCGCACTGGTCAAGTTCCACTGGAAGCCACGGCTGGGCGTCCACTCCCTCACCTGGGAGGAGGCGCAGATCGCCGCGGGCGTCGACCCCGACTTCCACCGCCGCGACCTCTACGACGCCATCGAGAACGGCGCCTTCCCCGAGTGGGACCTCGGCATCCAGATCTTCCCCGACACCCCGGAGGAGACCTTCGAGGGCATCGACCTGCTCGACCCGACGAAGATCGTGCCGGAGGAGCTGGCCCCGGTGCAGATCATCGGCACGCTCCTGCTCACCGGGAACCCCACGAACTTCTTCGCCGAGACCGAGCAGGTCGCGTTCCACACCGGCCACCTGGTGCCGGGGATCGAGAGCACGAACGACCCGCTGCTGCAGGGCCGCAACTTCTCCTACCTCGACACGCAGCTCACCCGGCTCGGGGGTCCGAACTTCACCCAGATCCCGATCAACCGGCCGCACGCTCCGGTCAACGACAACACCCGGGACGGCTTCCACCAGCAGGCGCTGCACACCGGGCAGGCGCCGTACACCCCCAACAGCGTCGACGACGGCGTCCCCTTCCCGTCGGACTGGGCCGAGGGGGGCTACGTCAACGTGCCCCGGCACGTCGAGGGGGACGTCGTCCGCGCTGCGCCGTCGTCCTTCGACGACCACTTCTCCCAGGCGGCGATGTTCTACGCCAGCCTCACCAGCGTCGAGCAGCAGCACGTCATCGACGCCTACACCTTCGAACTCGGCAAGTGCTACGAGCAGGGCATCAAGGAACGCGCCCTGACCGTGCTCGCGAAGCTCGACGAGAACCTGTGCACCCAGGTCGCCCTGGGGCTCGGGCTGTCGGTGCCTGCCCCGGAACCGGTCGACCACATCGCCGAGTCCCCCGCGCTCCGGCAGATCAGGCCCACACCGTTCCCGATCGCCGGCCGCATCGTCGGTGTGGTGGCCGGACCGGGCGCCGACCTCGAGGGCATCGCCACGCTGCGGACCGCACTCGAGGCCGAGGGTGCCCTGCTGCGGGTCATCGCCCCGAACGGCGGCCGGCTGGTCAAGGGCAAGAACGTGGAGATCGTCGAGCGGACGTTCGCCACCGGCCGCTCGATCGAGTTCGACGCCATCGTCGTCGCCGACGGAGCACCCAAGGACGGCGACTTCCGGGCCGTCGTCATGCTGCAGGAGATGTTCCGGCACCTGAAGGCCGTCGGCGCGTGGGGCGACGGTGTCGAGGTGCTCGCGGTCGCCGGCATCGACCCGGAGGCGCCGGGGGTGCTCACCGGCAAGAAGGCCAACGCGACGATGGCCACCGGGCTGATCGCCGCGCTGGGCATGCACCGGGCCTGGGACCGCACCCCGCTGGTGGCCGCCTCGATGGTGCCGCCGGCGGTCTGACGGTCCGCCGACCGATCGGGGCCGGGCTCGCACGTCGCGAGCCCGGCCCCGATCGGCTCAGGTGCGCGGCGGTGGGGCGTACCCCGCCCCGACCGGGCCGGTCAGGTCGTCCACGAACGGAATCTTGACGCTGTACTGCTGGTAGAGCTTCACGGCGTCCTGCACGCCCAGCTGACCGAACTGCAGGAGCGTGGTCAGCCCTTCGAGTTCGGTGTTGGCCGCCTCCGCCGAGCTCACCCGCGCGAGGTCGTCGTTGGACTTGCCGAGGTTGGTGAGCACCGCGGCGCCGATCGAGACCAGCGTCGCGAGGAGACAGAGCACCCGCCAGACGTAGGAGTCGCTCGGCAGCGCCAGCGCCTTCTGGACCGACTCGGCGAACGTCTGACCGCCCACCGCCGGTCCCACGGTGAACACCGCAGCCAGGGAACTGAGCACGACAGCGACGGTGGCCCGCCGACGGGTGCGCGGCCGGTGAGCTCGAAGGAACGCCTGGACCGCGGCCCGGCGGCTCTCGATCCGCCACAGCAGGTCCCGGCGAACGTCTTCGTCGGCCATGGTCGTCTCCCTCAGGGCATCGCGAGCTGGCGAAAGGGTAGCGAGGAATTCCGCCACGGACCTGTTCCCGAGCCTCGCCGGCCCAACGGGAGCCGAGCTGACACGGCCTCCCTCAGGTGGGAGCCCCGCTCGGGCCGAAACGCTCGACCCGGATGTCGGCCGCCGGCACCCCCATCCCGACCAGCAGCTGGCTGGCCGCCTCCGCGAAGGACGCCGACCCGCACACGTACGCCGTCTGTCCGGGTTCCCAGAGCGGCACGAGTTCGGCCGCGGTGAGCCGGCCGGCCGGACGGATGCCGTGCCCCTCCCGGGTCAGCACGATCAGGGCGCCGGCGTCCATGAGCTCCTCGGCGTACGGCAGCTCCGCGAGGGTGCGGCTGGAGACGGCGACGCGCAGCAGGTCGCTGCGTCCCAGCGCCCGGGCGTGCCGCAACATCGCGACGAAGGGAACGACGCCGAAGCCGCCGGCCAGCAGGAGCGCCGGGGTCTCGCCGTCCCAGACGAACCAGCCGCCGATCGGCCCCCGCACCTCCAGGTCGTCGCCGGGCTCCACGACGTCGGACAGATAGGTGGAGACCTCGCCGTCGTCCAGGCGCTCGACGAACAGCTCGATCAGGGGGTCACCGGGAGCCGACGCCACCGAGTAGGAGCGCTGCGCGGTGTAGCCGTCCTCGGCGGTCAGCCGCACGACATAGTGCTGCCCGGGCAGATGGTCGACGCGGTCGTGCACGTCCAGGCGCAGTTCGACCGAGCGCTGGATCGGCCGGCGCACGCCGGAGACCGTCGCCGTCCGCCATCCACCGGTCGGCGCGTCGGCGACCCCGGGACCCAGCACCTCGGAATCAGGAACCTCCGTCACCGGCTCAGTCGCCCTGGTAGCGCTGCTGACGCCACGGGTCGCCCAGGTCGTGATAGCCGTTCTGCTCCCAGAAGCCGGGCTGGTCGCGCGTCATGAGGGTCAGCTTGCTGACCCACTTCGCGCTCTTCCAGAAGTAGAGGTGCGGCACCAGCAGGCGCACCGGGCCGCCGTGCTCGATCGGCAGCGGCCTGCCGTCGAACTCCCACACCACCCAGGCCTTGCCCCCAGTGACGTGCTCCAGCGGCAGGTTGGTGGTGTAACCGGTCTTCGACGTCGCCATGACGAAGTGCGCCTCCGCGGTGGGGCGGGCGGCCTCGAGCAGCGTGTCGACGCTGACCCCGGCGAACCGGGTGTCGAACTTCGACCAGGTGGTGACGCAGTGGATGTCGCCGCGGTACTCCGATCGCGCGAGGTCGTGCGCCTCGTCCCAGGTCCAGGTGGTCGGCGCCTCGACCCGGCCGTCGACGGTGATGCTCCACGTCTCGGGGGCGATTCGCGGCGTCGGCTCGGCCGTCAGGACCGGCCAGTCGCCGCCGACGTCGTACTGACCAGGCGGTAGCCGCGGATCGCGATCGCGCCGCCGGCCGAAGAATCCTCGCGTGGGTGTGGGCATGTCGTCGTCCTCCCCCTGATGGGGCGCGGTACCCCAGCCCCCGGGCCGCGCAACGCTCGACCCTAACGGCGTGACCTGCGGTGAGGGCAGCCTTACATGAGCTGAGTCACCCCGTGTTGATCTGGCCGCAGCACTCAGGTGCACCTAGCTTTGACCACGTGGTGACGGTTACGGATTCGGTCCAGCGCAGGACCCCCAAGGTGGCGAAGACGAACTCGGTCTTCAAGAAGGTCGTCATGGCGGTCAGCGGCATCATCATGCTGCTGTTCCTGATCGCCCACATGGTCGGGAACCTGCACGTCTTCCAAGGCGCAGCGTCGTTCAACGACTACTCCGAATGGCTCCGCAGCGTCGGTGAGCCGGCCCTGCCGCCGCGCACGCTGCTGACGGTCATCGAGATCGTCCTGGTCGTGTCCGTGCTCGCGCACATGTGGGCGGCGATCTCGCTGTGGCGTCAGGCGAAGCGCGCCCGGCCACAGGGGTACGTGACCAAGAAGTCGGTGGTCCAGACCTACGCCTCGCGCACCATGCGCTGGGGTGGCGTGATCATCGCCCTGTTCATCGTCTACCACCTGCTCGATCTCACGTTCGGGGCCGCGAACCCCGCCGGCACCGACGCGACGCCGTACGACCGCCTGGTCGCCAGCTTCCAGAACCCCGCGGCCACCACCGTCTACGTGGTCGCGCTGATCCTGCTCGGGATGCACCTGCGGCACGGGATCTGGAGCGCCACCCAGACCCTCGGCCAGAGCAACCGACGCCGGGAGCGCACGGTCAACGCCTTCGCGGTCGCCTTCGCGACCCTGCTCATCGCCGGGTACCTCGTCGTGCCGGCGGCCGTCGTCTTCGGGCTCGTGGACTAAGGACAGGAACGCACCACTCATGTCTCTCGAACTTTTCAACGTCGGCGAACCGATCGCCGACACCAAGGCACCGACCGACGTCGAGATCGGCGAGCGCTGGAGCGAGCGCCGTTTCCGCGGCCGGCTGGTCAACCCGGCCAACCGCCGCAAGATGACGATCATCGTGGTCGGCACCGGCCTGGCCGGTGGCTCCGCCGCCGCGACGCTCGGCGAGGCCGGCTACAAGGTCAAGTCGTTCTGGTACCAGGACAGCCCGCGGCGGGCGCACAGCGTCGCCGCCCAGGGCGGGATCAACGCCGCCAAGAACTACCGCAACGACGGCGACAGCGTGCACCGGCTGTTCTACGACACGGTCAAGGGCGGCGACTTCCGCTCCCGCGAGAACAACGTGCACCGCCTCGCCGAGGTCAGCGTCAACATCATCGACCAGTGCGTGGCGCAGGGCGTGCCGTTCGCGCGCGAGTACGGCGGCCTGCTCGACAACCGCTCCTTCGGTGGCACCCAGGTCTCGCGCACCTTCTACGCCCGCGGCCAGACGGGCCAGCAGCTGCTGTACGGCGCCTACCAGGCACTGGAGCGGCAGATGGCGGCCGGCAACGTCGAGCAGCACTCCCGCACGGAGATGCTGGACCTGATCATCGTCGACGGGCGTGCCCGCGGCATCGTCGCCCGCGACCTGGTCACCGGCGAGATCAGCACCCACTACGCCGACGCGGTCGTGCTGGCCACCGGCGGCTACAGCAACGTCTTCTACCTGTCCACCAACGCCAAGGGCTCCAACGCCACGGCGATCTGGCGGGCACACAAGAAGGGCGCGTACTTCGCCAACCCTTGCTACACGCAGATCCACCCGACCTGCATCCCGGTCAAGGGCGACTACCAGTCGAAGCTCACGTTGATGAGCGAGTCACTGCGCAACGACGGCCGCGTGTGGGTGCCCAAGGAGCGCGGCGACACCCGCGACCCGCGGGAGATCCCCGAGGACGAGCGCGACTACTACCTCGAGCGCCTCTACCCCTCGTTCGGCAACCTGGTCCCCCGCGACATCGCCTCTCGGCAGGCGAAGAACGTGTGCGACGAGGGTCGCGGTGTCGGCCCGGGCGGGCTCGGCGTCTACCTCGACTTCGCCGAGGCGATCCAGCGGCTCGGCCGCCCGGCCGTCGAGGCCAAGTACGGCAACCTCTTCGACATGTACGCCCAGATCACGGGCGAGGACCCCTACCAGGTCCCGATGCGGATCTACCCCGCCGTGCACTACACGATGGGCGGGCTCTGGGTCGACTACGACCTGCAGTCCTCGATCCCCGGCATGTTCGTGATCGGCGAGGCCAACTTCTCCGACCACGGCGCCAACCGGCTCGGCGCCAGCGCCCTCATGCAGGGGCTGGCCGATGGCTACTTCGTCCTGCCGGCGACCATCACCGAGTACCTCGCCGACGGTCCGTTCGAGAAGATCGACGACTCCCACCCCGCGGCCGTCGAGGCCCTGCAGGGCGTCCAGTCCCAGGTCCAGAAGCTGCTGAACATCAATGGCACGCGCACCCCGGCGTCCTTCCACCGGGAGCTCGGCAAGCTGATGTGGGACCTCTGCGGCATGGAGCGTTCCGAGGAGAGCCTGCGCAAGGCGCTGGACCGGATCCCCGAGATCCGCCAGGAGTTCTGGACCAACCTCAAGGTGTCCGGCGAGGGCGACACCTTCAACCAGACCCTCGAGCACGCCGGCCGGGTCGCGGACTTCATCGAGCTCGCCGAACTGATGTGCGTCGACGCCCTGCACCGCAACGAGAGCTGCGGCGGCCACTTCCGCGCCGAGAGCCAGACCC
>JAOPWM010000288.1 GCA_025965695.1 Blastococcus sp. | reverse complement strand
GTGCAGCACCCGCTGGTAGGCCACGGCGCGACCGGCCGAGGGGCCGCGGCGCGCGGTGCTGTTCGCCGGGGTGGTGCGCGTGCCGGACTCCGGCGGGCGGGAGACCGGGATCACGCGGCTCGGGCGGAGCGCGGCAGCGGTCATGTGCACACCTCGTTCGGCGCTCGTGTCAGGGCGGATGCGGGGCAGGCTAGAGGCCAGGGGCCGGGGCGCGACAGGGGCTTTCGGCTACGGCCGCCATACGTTCGCGGTGTTCTGACTGTCCGTGTCGCGGCTGCGACCGCCGGGCAGCCGGAACGGGGACCGGCGCGCGCACGCGGCCCGTCCCCTAGGGTCGACGGGTGGGCAGCATCCTCACGCGGAACTGCGTGACCCTCAGTGGGGTCCCCTCCGGGCGCCCGATCGTCTTCGCCCACGGGTTCGGCTGCGACCAGGCCATGTGGCGGTTCGTCGCGCCGGACTTCGAGGTCGACCACCGCGTCGTCCTGTTCGACCACGTCGGGGCCGGCCGGTCCGACCTCACTGCCTACGACCCCGGGAAGTACGGGTCGCTGCACGGCTACGCCCACGACATCGTCGAGATCTGCCGCGAGCTCGGGCTCAGCGACGTCGTCATCGTCGCGCACTCGGTGAGCGCGATGATCGGCGTCCTTGCCCTCCAGGAGGCGCCGGAGCTGTTCGGCGCGCTGGTGATGATCGGGCCCAATCCGCGTTACGTCGACGACGGCGACTACGTCGGCGGGTTCAGCCGGGCCGACATCGCGGGGCTGCTCGACGCCCTCGACAGCAACCACCTCGGCTGGTCGGCGCAGATGGCCCCGGCGATCATGGGGAACCACCCGGATCACCCGGAACTGGCCGAGGAGCTGACCAACAGCTTCTGCCGGACCGACCCCGACATCGCCCGCCAGTTCGCCCGCGTCACGTTCCTCTCCGACAACCGGGCCGACCTCGCCGACGTCGTCGTCCCGACCCTGGTCCTGCAGTGCAGCGAGGACGTCATCGCGCCCGACGTCGTCGGACGGTACGTCCACGAGGCCGTCACCGGGAGCACGTTCACCCAGCTGGCGGCCACCGGGCACGTGCCGCACCTGAGCGCCCCCGAGGAGACGACGGCGGCGATCCGGGCCTTCCTCGCGGGGTGACGGGGATGAGCGCCGCACCGGGGCCGCCCGACCCGCGCGCACAGCTGGGCCGGCTGCTGGAGGAGGACCCGGCCGACCTGTACGAGAACGCGCCGATGGGTTACCTGTCCGCGCTGCCGGACGGCCGGATCGTCAAGGTCAACCGGACGTTCTGCGCATGGACCGGCCGCTCGCCCGAGGATCTCCTCGGCCTCCGCTTCCAGGACCTGCTCACCATGGGCGGCCGGGTGTTCCATGAGACGCACCTGGTGCCGCTGCTGCGCATGCAGGGGGCGGTGCGGGAGATCGCGCTGGACGTCGTCCGCATGGACGGGTCGGTGCTGCCGTGCCTGATCAACGCCGTCGAACTGCGCAACGACGACGGTGCGCCGGTGCTGATGCGGGCGACGCTGTTCGAGGCCACCGCGCGGCGGCGCTACGAGCGCGAGCTGTTGAGCGCCCAGCGGGCCGCCGAGGAGTCCGAGGCCCGGTCCCGGACGGTGCAGCAGGTCGTCTCCGACATGGCCGCGGCGACCTCGGTGGCCGATGTCGCGGCGGTCGTCGTCGAGCGCGGCCGGGAGGTGCTCCGGGGCCAAGGGGCCGCGCTGGTGCTGGTCGACGAGGCGCCGTCGGGAGCGGTCGACGACGTCCCGCAGCTGCACACCGAGCAGTCGGTGGGGTTGCCCGACGAACTCATGCACGAGCTGCGGGCCGCAGCGATCGGCCAGCTCGCCCTCGAGCTGGCCCAGGGAGTCCCGACGGTGTCCCTCGACGACCGTCTTCGGGACGGCCAGCCGACGCTGGCCGCCGCCATGGCCGCCGGCGGGTTGTCGAGCCTCGTGCTCGTGCCGGTGACCGCCGACAACCGGCGGCTCGGGGTGCTCGTGGTCGGGCTCGGTGCCGGCGGGCGGGGTGACCTGATCAGCCTGGAGGAACCCGAGGCCGTGCGCGTCATCGGGCCGGCCGACGTCGAGCTGCTGTGGACGCTGGGCCGGCAGGCCGGCCAGGCGCTGGAGCGCGCCCGGCTGCACGAGGAGACCGCCCGGCAGGCGGAGCGGTCGGCGTTCCTGCTCGAGGCCGCCCGGCTGCTGGCGGCGGCCGCCGACGTGCGCGACACCGTGGAGCGGCTCGCGGGCCTGGCGGTGGAACGGCTGGCAGACGTGTGCGCGATCGACCTCGCCACCGAGCAGGGCACGACGCGGCCGGTGGTGCGGCACCGCGACCCGGCACTGCAGCCGCTCGCCGACGAGCTGCGGCAACGGCAGCTGCCCCAACGCGGGACACCGCACCCGGGGATGGAGGCGCTGCGGCGGGGCCGCTCGGTGTGGGTGCGGAACCTGGACGACGAGCTGCTGGAGGCGATCACTCAGGACACCCGGCACCTCGAGATCGCCCACGAACTCGAGCTGGTCAGCCTGATCTCGGTGCCGTTCGTGTCCGAGGGCCGGCCCCTCGGCGTGCTCACCTTGGTGGCAGACGCGCGACGCGGCCGGTTCACGGCGGCCGACGTGGAGGTGGCCGAGCAGCTCGGGCTGCAGGTGGCCCTGGTCGTCGCCAAGGCCCAGCGCTACGAGCTCGACGTCCGCACCTCGCACACGCTGCAGGCCAATCTGTTGCCGCCGCCCCCTCCGGAGGTGGCCGGGCTACAGATGGCGGTGCGGTACCTGGCGGCGACGCAGGGCGTCGAGGTCGGCGGCGACTTCTACGACGTCGTCCGGCTGCCGGACGACCAGGTGGCGCTCGCGGTCGGTGACGTCGTCGGCCACGACATCACCGCCGCGGCGACGATGGGGCAGCTCAACAGCGTCTACCGGGCGCTGCTGGTCGACCGGCCGGCGCCGAGCGCCATGATCGACCGGCTGCAGGCGAGCTGGTCGCTGCTTGGCCTGCAGCGGATGGCGACCGCCCTGTTCGCGACGCTGGACCCCGCCACCGGTCAGCTGCGGATCGCCTCGGCCGGCCACCTGCCTCCGCTGTTGCTGACGGCCGGCAGCGGTGCGAGGGTGGCCGAGTTCCTGCCGGTGGCGCCGAGCCGGATGCTGGGCGCGCCGCCGGCCCCGGCACCTGCCCTGGAATGGGCTGGTGTGCTGCCGATCGGGGCGACGCTGGTGCTGTTCACCGACGGTCTCGTGGAGAGCCGGTCGGCCGACATCGACATGGGGCTCGCGCACCTGCTCGCGGCCGCGGAGGCATCGGGGACGTCGGACCCCGACGAGCTGTGCGACCGGCTGCTGGCTGCTCTGACCGGCGCGCACCGCGCCGACGACATCGCGCTGCTCGTCCTGACCCGTACTGCGTAGCCGGAGGGCTTGACCGGCGGGTGGCGCCTCGCGACCCTGGACCCAGTCCGA
This sequence comes from Blastococcus sp., assembly GCA_025965695.1. Lineage (GTDB taxonomy): Bacteria > Actinomycetota > Actinomycetes > Mycobacteriales > Geodermatophilaceae > Blastococcus_B. Next base: position 2,615 of record JAOPWM010000288.1, on the reverse strand, counting down.
GGGGGCCGGGATGGGCGAGATCGACACGATCGGCGCGAGCACCATCGACGAGCTGAAGGCGACCCTGGTGCGCGCCCTGGAGCGGGGCGACGCCGCCCTCGCGGCCTCGCTGTACGAGCCAGGCGCGCGGCTGCTGCCGCCAGGCGTGCCGGTGATCACCGGTGAGGACGCCGTCCGCGGCTTCTGGCGGCGGCGGATCGACGCCGGCTCCGACGGCGGTGTCCTGGAGACGGTGCACCGGGCCGAGTACGGGGACGTCGCGGTCGAGGAGGGGCGCTACGGGCGGCGGGCGGGCGAGACGCTGCTCGACAGCGGCAAGTACCTGGTCGTCTTCCACCGCCGGCCTGACGGGTCGTGGCGGTTCGCGACCGACATGTGGAACTCCGACGCGGGATGACCGGAGGGGTCGTGGCCGATGCGGTGAATCCGGTCGCCGAGGCAATCGATGGGGCGACGGGTGACTGGTCGATGTCCGGTGACGCGATGCGGTGGTCGCCCGACCTGGCCGAACGCGGTCCGGCGGACGGTGAGCTGCGTGGCCTCGACGTCGCGGCCGGGGTCGGCTCGGGACTGGGGCTGGACATGAACGGGGTGCGCCGGCTCGTCTCGGGGGCGCTGAGCTCGCTGGGCTCGGTGGCCAGCGACGTCGTCAGCGAACTGCGGCAACTGACCCGGGGTAGCTCGGAGGACGGCGACACGGAGCGCTGACCGGCCGGGGATCACTCCGAGGGGCGCGGGCTCGAGATCGCCGGCGCTGACGGGTGCCGCGCGATCGCGTGCACCCCGCCTGATGCTCTGTGCCTCCGCGAGCAGAGGCAGGATCATTAATAGTTATAATGATCCGATTACTAGGCACTCCGCCGCCCGACCCTGCGCATCAGCCGCCTCTGCGGCGAGCGGTCCGTGCCTGAAAGCCTCGGGAGGAAAGACATGAGCGACACGATCGCCGTGCTCGGTGGAACGGGTGCGCTGGGCCGTGGCCTTGCGCTCCGGTTGGCCAGGAGCGGCCACGCCGTCGTCCTGGGGTCACGGGACCCGTCACGTGCCGACGAGGCGGCCGCGGAGTTGCGACAGACCCTCGCCACGGCCGGGATCGAGTCCCGGGTCGACGGCACGAGCAACGACGAGGCGGCGGCCGCCGCCGAAGTGGTGCTCCTCGCGACGCCGTGGGACGAGAGCGGGGCCAGCATCGCCGCGCTGGCCCCGGGGCTCGCCGGCCGACTGGTCGTCTCCTGCATCAACCCGCTCGGATTCGACGCACGGGGCCCGCACGGTCTGCAGGTGACCGAGGGCAGCGCGGCCGAGCAGGTGGCGATCCTGTTGCCGGCGAGCACGGTCACCGCCGCCTTCCACCATCTGTCGGCACCCAGCCTGGCGAACCTGGACAACGACCTCTCCGGGGAGGACGTGCTGGTGTGCGGTGACGACCCCGCCGCCCGCGCCAGGGTCATCGCCCTGGCCGCGGCGGTGACCGGCCGTCCCGGGGTCGACGTGGGGCCCTTGCGCCAGGCGCGGGTGCTCGAGCCGTTCACCGCCGTCCTCATCGCGGTCAACAAGCGGTACAAGACCCGGGCCGGGGTGCTGCTCACCCACGTCGACGTCGGTCGCGGTCCCGCCTGAGCGACCGCCCGACGGGCGCCATCGAGCGACCTGTACAACCGAACCGAGCACCGACCACATCTGGGAGTCGCGCAGTATGAGCAGCAACTCGTTGGCGCTGGCACCCGCGCCGCGGTCCGAGGCCGCCGAGCGGGTGCGGGTGGAGGTGCGCGAGTTCCTCGCCGCCGAGCTGGCCGCCGGGACTTTCACCACCCACGTCGACACCTGGCTGGGCGGTGTCGACGCGGCGTTCTCACGCAAGCTCGGGAAGCGCGGCTGGCTCGGGATGACCTGGCCCAAGCAGTACGGCGGCCACGAACGGTCGGCGATGGAACGCTATGCGGTGACCGAGGAGTTGCTCGCTGCCGGCGCCCCGGTGGCCGCGCACTGGATCGCTGATCGTCAATCCGGTCCGAACCTGCTGAAGTTCGGCACGGAGCGGCAGCGCCAGGAGATCCTGCCGCGCATCGCCGCGGGGGAGTGCTTCTTCGTCATCGGTATGAGCGAGCCGGACTCCGGCTCCGACCTCGCCTCGATCCGCACCCGCGCGGCCCGGAACGGGAACGGCGACTGGGTGGTCAACGGGGCGAAGATCTGGACGTCGAACGCGCACCACTCGCACTACGCGATCACGCTCGTGCGCACCTCGGCCGCCGACCCGGCCAACCGGCACGCCGGGCTCTCGCAGCTGCTCGTGGACCTGTCGCTCCCGGGCATCACGGTCAACCCGATCCGCATTCTCGACGGCGGTCACCACTTCAACGAGGTCGTCTTCGAGGACGTCGTCGTTCCCGGTGACATGCTGCTCGGCGAGGAGGGCAACGGCTGGCACCAGGTCACCGCCGAGCTGGCCTTCGAGCGGTCCGGCCCGGAGCGCTTCCTGTCGACATATCCACTTGTCGCCGAGTTCGGCCGGCGGGTGGCGGAGTCCGGTGACCCGGCCGCCGTCGCGACCCTCGGCCGGCTGTCGGCCCGGCTCCTGGCGCTGCGGCAGATGTCGCTGCGGATCGCGGCCG
>JAOPWM010000116.1 GCA_025965695.1 Blastococcus sp. | reverse complement strand
ACGCCTTCGAGACCGAGCTCGGCCCGGTGTTCGCCAACTTCGTGCTCACCGACGAGATCAACCGCGCGCCGGCCAAGGTGCAGTCGGCGCTGCTGGAGGTCATGGCCGAGCGGCAGGTCTCCATCGGGGGCGTGACCCATCCGCTGCCCGACCCGTTCCTCGTCCTCGCCACCCAGAACCCCATCGAGTCCGAGGGCGTCTATCCGCTGCCGGAGGCGCAGCGCGACCGCTTCCTGATGAAGGTGCTCGTCGACTACCCGAGCCCTGAGGAGGAGCGGGAGATCGTCTACCGCATGGGCGCGGAGCCCCCCGTGGCCGAGACCGTGCTCGGCCCCGACGACGTCCGCCGGCTGCAGAAGACGGCCTCACAGGTCTTCGTGCACCACGCCCTGGTCGACTACGTCGTCCGGCTCGTCGTCGCCACCCGCTCGCCGCGGGAGCACGGCATGGAGGACGTCGCCACGTGGGTGTCCTACGGCGCGAGCCCCCGCGCCTCGCTGGGGTTGATCGCGGCCGCCCGCGCGCTGGCGCTGATCCGCGGCCGGGACTACGTGCTGCCGCAGGACATCCTCGACGTCACCGCCGACGTGCTGCGGCACCGGCTGGTGCTCTCCTATGACGCGCTGGCCGACGGCGTCCCGGCCGACCACATCGTCAAGCGGGTCGTGCAGACGGTGCCGCTGCCGCAGGTCGCGCCGCGGCAGAACGCCGGTGGCTTCGGGGCCGGAACGTCGGGCGGCCCGCACGTGCCCCAGTTCAGTCCTCATCAGGCGCAGCCGGGCATCCAGCAGCCCGGGCCCTACGGTCCGCCGGCGTTCAACGGCCACGGACAGGGAGTGCATCCGGCGTGATCCTGCGTCGCCGCGCAGCCTCCGTGCCTTCGTCCGCCCGCGAGTACCCCGTCCCTCAACATCGGGGCCTGCTGCTGCACGCGGCCACCCCGGGGTCCGGGGTCGAGCCGGGCGCCGGCGACGGGGCGCCGCCCCGCTTCGCCGACGGGCCGTCCGACGTCCTGCTGCGCCGGCTGGAGCTGACCGTCCGGCGGCGCCTCGACGGCCTGCTGCAGGGTGACCATCTCGGTCTGGTCCCGGGTTCCGGCTCGGAGGCCGGCGACTCCCGCACGTACCACCCGGGTGACGACGTCCGGCGCATGGACTGGCCGGTCACCGCCCGGACCCAGGTGCCGCACGTCCGCGAGACCATCGCCGACCGCGAGCTGGAAACCTGGGCGGTCGTCGACCTCTCCGCGAGCCTGGACTTCGGTACCGCGAACTGCCAGAAGCGCGACCTGGCGATCGCCGGCCTGGCCGCCGTCGGCCACCTGACCGTGCACGGCGGCAACCGGCTCGGCGCGGTCGTCACCACGGGGGAGCGGGTGGACCGCTACCCGGCGATGCCCGGACGGCTGGCCGCGGAGCGGTTACTGCGCTCGGTGGTCGCGACTCCGCGCGCGACCGGCGGCCGGCGCGGTGACCTCGCTGCGGCGCTGGAGAGCCTGCGCCGGCCGCCGCGCCGTCGCGGACTCGTCGTCGTCGTCTCCGATTTCCTTGGTTCTGACGCGCGGGGCCCCGCCGACTGGGAACGGCCGCTGCGTGGACTGTCCGCCCGGCACGACCTGCTCGCCGTCGAGGTCCTCGACCCGCGCGAGCTGGAACTGCCCGACGTCGGACTGCTGACCGTCGTCGACCCGGAGACGGGCCAGACGCTCGAGGTGCCGACCGGCGACGCCGAGTTCCGGGCCAGGTTCGCCGCGGGTGCCGCCGCCCAGCGGTCCGAGATCGCCGCCACGCTGCGCCGCGCGGGGGCCGCTCACCTGCAGCTGCGGACGGACCGGGACTGGCTGATGGACGTCGTCCGATTCGTCGCCGAGCGCCGGCGTGCCGGCAGCGGAGGGGCTTCCCGATGACCTTCCAGTCCCCGCTGTGGCTGCTCGCGCTCCTCATGATCGCCGCACTGGTCGCGTTCTACGTGCTTTTGCAGTTGCGCCGCAAGGCCTACGCCGCGCGGTTCACCAATGTCGCGCTGCTCGGGTCCATCGTGCCCAAGCGGCCGGGGTGGAAGCGGCACCTCGCGTTCGGGGTGGTCGCGCTCGGGCTGGCCGCGCTGGTGGTCTCCCTGGCGATGCCGAGCACCGAGGTGCGGGTGCCGCGCGAGAAGGCGACGGTGGTGATGGCCGTCGACGTGTCGCTGTCGATGCAGGCCACCGACATCCAGCCCGACCGCTTCCGGGCCATGCAGTCGGCCGCCAAACAGTTCGTCGACGTCCTGCCCGGGCGGATCAACCTCGGCCTGGTCTCCTTCGCCGGGACTGCGACGACACTGGTGCCGCCGACCACCGACCGCGCGCAGGTGGCCAACGCGATCGACCACCTCAAGCTCGCGGAATCCACGGCCATCGGCGAGGCCATCTTCAGCTCGCTCACCGCGATCGAGAACTTCCAGTCGACCATCGACACGACCACCGAGGATCTGCCACCCGCTCGGATCGTGCTGCTCTCCGACGGCTACAACACCGTCGGGCGCGCGGACACCCAGGCCATCGACGCTGCCCGGGCAGCCGGCGTCCCGGTCTCGACGATCGCGTTCGGCACCGACTACGGGACGCTCAACCTCGACGGCGAGACGGTGCCGGTGCCGGTGGACCGGGCAACGCTCAGGGCGATCGCCGACCGGACCGGAGGCAGCTACAGCGAGGCCGCCAGCGCCGCTGAGCTCAAGCAGGTCTACGCCGACCTCGGCAGCCAGATCGGGTACACGACCGAGCCGCAGGACATCAGCTACTGGTTCGTCCGGGCCGGCGTGCTGCTCGCGCTCGTCGGCGTCGTCCTCAGTCTGCTCTGGACCAACCGCCTCGTCTGACGGACTTTCGGCGCCGAAAGTCCGGGGGGTGCCGTGGACTTTCGGCGCCGAAAGTCCGGTCAGCGGGTCGGGTCGAGGACGAGCTTGCCGGTGGAGCGGCGGGCCAGCAGGTCCTGGTGCGCCTCGCGGACGGCGGACAGCGGGTAGCGGCCGCCGACGACCGGCTTCAGCGCGCCCTCGGCCACCAGCGGCAGCAGCTCGTTCAGGGCCGCGTCCATCATCTCGGGACGGGCCATGCAGTGGGCCAGCCAGAAACCGATGACCGCGCGGCTCTTCTGCATGAGGGCCGGGGCCTGGATCGGCTTCGGTGGTACCCGGCCGGCCATGCCGTAGGCGACGAGCCGGCCGAACGGCGCCAGGGCCGACAGTGAGCCGTCGAAGACGTTGCCGCCGGTCATCTCCAGCACGATGTCGACCGGCTTGCCGTCATTGGCCTCGCGCAGGGCCCCGGTGAACGCCTTCGGGTCGTCGTCGGCCAGGGCGGGGTCGACGGTGACGTGCGCGCCCAGCTCCTCGGCCAGCGCCCGCTTCTCCGGGCTGGAGGCGGTCGCGATGACCCGCCCGGCGCCCCAGCGGCGCGCCAGCTGGACGGCGAGGCTCCCGACACCGCCGGCGCCGGCGATGACGACGACCGTCTCGCCCTCGGCCAGGTGCGCGCTGGTGCGCAGCATGTGCCACGCGGTGGCGCCCTGGAGGACGACGGCCAGCGCCTGCTCGTCGCTCACGCCGTCGGGCACCGGCCAGGTGAGGAAGTCGTGCGCGACGACCTTCTCGGCGTATCCGCCGCCGTCGAGGAGACCGACGACCCGCCGGCCGCCGCCCATCGGTGTCCCGACGAACTCCGAGCCGGGCACCATCGGCAGCTGCTGCGCCGACAGGTAGCTGTTCTCGATGGCGTGGGTGTCGGCGAAGTTCACGCCGGCGGTCGAGACGTCATAGAGCTTCTGGCCCGGGCCGGGAGTGGGTTCGGGGAGATCGGCGATCTCCAGGACCTCGGGACCGCCGAAGCGGGTGATCTGCACGGCACGCATGGGGCGAGGCTAGGCGCCGTCCCCCCAGCCCTCGCAGACCGTGCTCGGGTGGGACCGGTGGCTACCGGCTAGGTTTTTGCATGACACAACGGTCGTCGCAGGGGAGTGGCACGTGGGCAGATCGGTGCTGGTGACCGGCGGCAACAGAGGGATCGGGCTGGCGATCGCCCGCTCGTTCGCCGAACAGGGCGACGCGGTCGCGGTCACCCACCGCGGCAGCGGCGCCCCCGACGGGCTGTTCGGCGTGCAGTGCGACGTCACCGACTCCACGGCCGTGGACCGAGCGTTCAGCGCGGGCGAGGAGCACCAGGGCCCGTTCGAGGTGCTGGTCAGCAACGCCGGGATCACCCGCGACGGGCTGCTCATTCGCATGAAGGAGGAGGACTTCACCGACGTCCTCGACGCCAACCTCACCGCGGCCTACCGGGTGGCCAAGCGGGCCAGCGCCAAGATGGTGCGCGCCCGCTCGGGCCGGATGATCTTCGTGTCGTCCGTCGTCGGCCTGCTCGGGTCGGCCGGGCAGACCAACTATGCAGCCAGCAAGGCCGGGCTGGTGGGCCTGGCCCGCTCGATCGCCCGCGAGCTGGGCAGCCGCAACATCACCGCGAACGTCGTCGCGCCCGGCTTCGTCGAGACCGACATGACCGCGGAACTGCCGGAGAAGCGGCAGCAGGAGATCCTGGGGCAGGTGCCGCTCGGCCGGTACGCCTCGACGGAAGAGATTGCCGGCGTCGTCCGCTTCCTGGCGAGCGACGCGGCGGGTTACATCACCGGGGCGGTCGTCCCGGTCGACGGCGGACTGGGGATGGGGCACTGATGGGCATCCTGGACGGCAAGAAGATCCTCATCGCGGGGGTGCTGACCGAGGCGTCCATCGCGTTCTCGGCGGCCAAGATCGCGCAGGAGCAGGGCGCCACCGTCGTCCTGTCGAACTTCGGGCGGGCACTGTCGCTGTGCCAGCGGATCGCCAAGCGGCTGCCGCAGGAGGCGCCGGTCGTCGAGCTCGACGTCACCAACACCGAGCACCTGAGCACGCTGGCCGACCGGCTCCGCGAGCACGTCGACGGCCTCGACGGCGTCGTCCACTCGATCGGCTTCGCACCTCAGGAGGCCATGGGTGACGGCTTCCCCGAGGTGGCGTGGGAACACGCGGCGACCGCGTTCCAGGTGTCGAGCTGGTCGCTGGCGTCGCTGACCCATGCCTGCCGGCCGTTGTTCGCCGAGAAGGCCTCGGTCGTCGGGCTGACCTTCGACGCCACCGTGGCGTGGCCGGTCTACGGCTGGATGGGTGCGGCCAAGGCGGCGCTGGAGTCCACCAGCCGGTACCTGGCCCGCGAGCTCGGCCCCGAGGGCGTGCGGGTCAACCTCGTCGCCGCGGGTCCGCTGCGCACCATGGCCATGAAGTCCATCCCCGGCAGCGCCCAGTTCGAGGAGGCCTGGGAGGCCCGTGCCCCGCTGGGCTGGTCGGTCACCGACACCGAGCCCTCGGGCAAGGCCGTCTGCGCCCTGCTCTCGGACTTGTTCCCCGCGACCACCGGCGAGATCGTGCACGTCGACGGAGGTTTCCACGCCGTAGGCGTGTGAGGTCACAGAGCCACGCCGTCGGCGTGTGACTGCGTCCGCAGGATTCACATAGGGAAAGAACAGCTGTGCCACTCGCAACAGACGTCGACATCACCCCACCCGGCCAGCGGCCCGACGAGGACCCGTCGCTCGCCGTCCGCAACAACGGGGGTGTCGAACCCTCCGATGCGCCGGCTCCACCCGGCCGCCGCGAGGCGCTGCTGGTGCTGTCCTTCGGCGGCCCCGAGGGGCCTGACGACGTCATTCCGTTCCTCGAGAACGTCACCCGTGGTCGTGGCATCCCGCGGGAGCGGCTCGAGGCGGTCGCCGAGCACTACCACCACTTCGGGGGCGTCAGCCCGATCAACGGCCAGAACAAGGCGCTGATCGCTGCTGTCGAGAAGGAGCTGGCGGCCGCCGGCATCGACCTGCCCGTCTACTGGGGCAACCGCAACTGGGCGCCCTACGTGGAGGACACCTGGCGGCAGCTCGCCGACGACGGCATCGAGCACGTCTACGTCTTCGCGACGTCGGCCTACGCCTCGTTCTCCGGGTGCCGGCAGTACCACGAGGACATCGCCCGGGCCCGGGTCGCCTTCGGTGGGGGACCGACAGCCGAGAAGCTGCCGCACTACTTCGACGCCCCCGGTTTCGTGCAGGCACATGCCGACGCCCTTGCCGCGGCACTGAAGTCGCTGCCGGAGGACCTGCGCGGCAGCGCCCGGCTCGTCGCGACGGCGCACAGCATCCCCGATGCGATGGCCGCCGTCGCCGGACCCGGCGGAGGGGCCTACGAGGCCGAGCTCATGGCGGCGGCGCAGCAGGTCGTCGACGCCGCCGCGCCGGGCAGGTCCTTCGACCTGGTGTGGCAGAGCCGCAGCGGGCCGCCGTCGGTGCCGTGGCTGGAGCCCGACATCAACGACCACCTCCGCACACTGGCCGAGGCCGGCGAGGCCGCCGTCGTCGTGTTCCCGATCGGCTTCATCAGCGACCACCTCGAGGTTATCTGGGACCTCGACAACGAGGCCAGGGAGACCGCAGCGGAACTCGGACTGGCCTTCGCTCGCGCGGGGACGGCGGGCACCCATCCGGCGTTCGTCGCCTCGATCCGCGACCTGCTGGAGGAGCGCCGCGCCGGGGCAGTGCCCCGACTGGGCACCAACTGCCCCGCCGGATGTTGTTTTGTTGCCCGGTCCGGCCGCCGGGCGAACTAGTACCGCGACCGGCAACCTTCGCCCTGAAG
>JAOPWM010000114.1 GCA_025965695.1 Blastococcus sp. | reverse complement strand
CCCGACCGGGGCGACGGCCTCGATGCGGCGTTCGCCCGGGAACGGCTCGCCGAGGCCCGGACGCTGGCCCGGGAGCTGGGCAGCCCGGTCTGAACCGCCGACGACCTCGGCGCCTCGATTCAACTAGTGGGGTCGATCTCCTCCGGGTCGCGGCCCAGCAGGACCGCCACCTGGTCGACGACCACGTCGCGCACGAGGTCGGCGAGGTCCTCGCGGTCGTGCGCCCGGATCTCCAGCGGGCGCCGGTAGACCACGATCCGCGGCGGCACCTCGCGCCCGTCCTCGCGGTGGGCGGGTAGGACACGGGCCAGCGGCACGCTGCCGTCGTCCAGCACGTCGGCGTCCAGGACGACGTCGTCCGGGGTGGTGTGCTCCACCCACGGCACGTCCTCGACGGCGAACTCGACACCGGCCAGTTCCCGCTCCCAGCGGCGCTCGAGCTCTTCGACCGCGTCGAGCACGAGGTCGTCGAACTGCTCGGCGCGGCTGCGGGCCAGCGGGACCTCGGCGGGTACCAGGCGACCGCGCAGCCCGCGGCCGTGGCGGTCGCGGCGGGATCGGCGGGGTGGGCGGGTCATCGGGGGCATCGTGGTGGGCGGCTCATGACGGTGCGAGCCTACGGCCGGGGAAGGACGGCGGACCGGTGTCGGGGCCCACGGGGTCATCGTGCACGATGAGGCGCCCCCCAGATTTCCGGTGCGCCTGCTCCCATCGATCGCCGCGCGCGATTACTGTGCCGAGCGTGAGGAACCGGTGGTGAGGCAGTCACGTCGCTGCTCGCGCAGCGGCTGCGCGCAACCGGCAGCGGCGACTTTGACCTACGTGTACGCGGAGTCCACGGCCGTTGTCGGGCCCTTGGCGACCTTCTCGGAGCCGCACAGCTACGACCTGTGCGAGTTCCACGCCCAGCGGCTGACCGTGCCACTCGGCTGGGAGGTCGTCCGGCACGAGATCGACCTCGACGACGCCGGCCCGACCGGCGACGACCTGCTGGCGCTGGCCGATGCGGTCCGCGAGGCGGCCCGTCCCGAGCCTCCGCGGAACCCCGCGGACGACGGCAGCGGCACCCGCCGTGGCCATCTGCGGGTCCTTCCCGACATCACCTGAGCCGGCCGCCGTTAGGGTCTGGCCCGGAGCCGTCGCCGTCGAGGCGACCGCCGGCGCAGCCGAAGGTGTGTGGATTGTCCGATCTGTCGTCGCTCATCAAGGCCTATGACGTTCGCGGCGTCGTCCCCGATCAGTGGGACGAGGAGACCAGCCGCGCGATCGGGGCGGCCTTCGCCGAGTTCGTGGTCAGCGACAGCGGCGCGACCGCGGTCGTCACCGCGCATGACATGCGCGAGTCCTCGATCCCCCTCTCGCGCGCCTTCGCCGAGGGCGTGATCAGCCGCGGGGTCGACGTCGTCGAGGCCGGGCTGGGCTCCACCGACCTGCTGTACTTCGCGGCCGGCTCGCTGGACGTGCCGGGCGCGATGTTCACCGCCAGCCACAACCCGGCCGAGTACAACGGCATCAAGATGTGCCGGGCCGGCGCGGCCCCGATCGGGCAGGACTCCGGGCTGGTGAGCATCCGCGAGTCGGCCGAGCGCGACACCTACGACCGCCGGCCAGCCCGCATCGGCGAGGTGACCCAGCGCGACGTCCTCGCCGAGTACGCGGCCCACCTGCACGGGCTCGTCGACCTCTCGGGCATCCGGCCGCTGAAGGTGGTCGTCGACGCCGGCAACGGCATGGGCGGGCACACCGTCCCCGTCGTCCTCTCCGGTCTCCCGCTGGACATCGTCCCGCTCTACTTCGAGCTGGACGGCTCCTTCCCCAACCACGAGGCCAACCCGCTGGACCCGGCCAACCTGGTCGACCTGCAGGCGGCCGTCCGCGAGCACGGCGCCGACATCGGGCTCGCGTTCGACGGTGACGCCGACCGCGTCTTCGTCGTCGACGAGACCGGGAACCCGGTCAGCCCCTCCGCGATCACCGCCCTGGTGGCCGTCCGCGAGCTGGCCAAGGGCCACGGGACGACGATCATCCACAACCTGATCACCTCGCGGGCGGTACCCGAGATCGTCCGTGAGCACGGCGGCAACCCGGTGCGGACCCGCGTGGGGCACTCCTTCATCAAGGCCGAGATGGCCCGGACGGACGCCGTCTTCGGGGGTGAGCACTCCGCCCACTACTACTTCCGCGACTTCTGGCGGGCCGACACGGGCATGCTCGCGGCCATGCACGTCCTCGCGGCGCTGGGGGAGCAGGGCCGCCCGCTCTCGGAGCTGACCGCCGCCTACAGCCGGTACGTCGCCTCCGGCGAGATCAACTCCACGGTGGCCGACGCCCCGGCCCGGATGACGGCGGTCCGGGAGTCCTTCGCCGGGCAGGACGGGGTCGCCGTGGACGACATGGACGGGCTGACGGTCGAACTGCCCGACGGCGCGTGGTTCAACCTGCGGGCCAGCAACACCGAGCCGCTCCTGCGGCTCAACGTCGAGGCGCCGGACGAGGCGCGGATGACCGAACTCCGGGACCAGGTACTGAGGATGGTGCGGGCATGACCTCTGCGAACGGCACGGCGACCGGACCGCTGGGCCTCGATCCCCAGCTGCTCTCGATCCTGGCTTGCCCCGACACCCACCACAGCCCGCTGACCGTGGACGAGGCGGCGAGCGAGCTGCTCTGCACCACCTGCGACCGTGCCTTCCCGGTACGCGACGGGATCCCCGTGCTGCTGCTCGACGAGGCCCGGCGCCGGAACGGTGGGGCGGGCGGGCGAACGGGTCCGTCATGACCTCCCCCGAGCTCGCCGAGGAGGTCCTCGACGACCTCGAGGTCCTGCGCGCCCGTGACCCCCGTGGGCTCCTCCCGGCCGTCGCCGGCGCGGGTGCCCAGGTGCGGGAGACCGCCCGGCTGACG
>JAOPWM010000111.1 GCA_025965695.1 Blastococcus sp. | reverse complement strand
ACACCAGCGCGCTGCGCTACCTGGCCCGCCGCTACCCCGGGCGCCTGCGGGCGCCCCTGCGGGGGGCGCTCCGGGCGGGTCTGGGCGGCCGGATGCTGGTCTCCTACGTGAGCGCGCGGGTGGGTGCCGGTGCACAGCCGCAGCGGTCGGCCGCGGAGCTGCCCCGCCGTCGGCGGCCGTGGCGACGGGGAAACCGTCGTTGACCCCGGTCGAGAGGACGCCGACGTGCGCCACGCAGTGATCATGGCCGGGGGCTCCGGCACGCGGCTGTGGCCGCTGTCGCGCGCCGAACGACCCAAGCAGCTGCTCGACGTCATCACCGGCGAGGACGGCGGCGTGCACAGCCTGCTCGTCGAGGCGTTCGACCGGCTCCGTGCGCTGCTCCCGGCCGACCGGATCTGGGTGTGTACCGCCGCCCGCTACGGGGAGATGGTCCGGGCCGCGCTGCCGGAGCTGCGCCCCGACCGGCTGATCCTGGAACCGGTCGCGCGCGACACCGCCAACGCGGTCGGCCTGGCCGCTGCGCTCGTGGCCGACGCCGACCCCGACGCGGAGCTGGCCGTGGTGAGCGCCGACCACGTCATCCGCCCGGTCGAGCGGTTCGCCGCGACGCTGGAGACCGCCTACGACGCCCTCGCGGTCCGGCCCCATTCGCTGGTCACGCTCGGGATCACCCCGACGTCCCCGGCCACCGGCTTCGGGTACGTGCAGCGCGGTGCGCCGACCGAGGTGCCCGGGGTCTCCGAGGCCGCCGCGTTCCGGGAGAAGCCCGACCGGGCGACCGCGGAGGCCTACCTGGCATCGGGGGAGTACCTCTGGAACTCCGGCATGTTCGTCTGGCGGGCGCAGACGGTGCTCGACGCGCTCGCCGACCACCTGCCGGAGACGGCGGAGGGGCTGCGCCGGATCGTGGCCGCTGCGCCGGGCCCGGACCGGGACGCCGTCCTCGTCGAGATCTTCCCGACCCTGCCGAAGATCAGCGTCGACTACGCCGTGCTCGAGCCGGCCGCCACCGAGCCGGGCCGGGTCCTGGTGGCCGACCTCGATGTCGACTGGCTGGACGTCGGCTCCTGGCCGGCGCTCGCGAACACCCTCGACGTCGACGCCGCCGGCAACGCCGTGCGGGGGCTGACCGTCGTGCTCGACGGTTCCGGCAACATCGTGCTGAGCGACGACCCCACGCACGTCGTGGCGCTGGTCGGCGTGCGCGACAGCGTGGTCGTGCACACCGCCGACGTCACGATGGTCTGCCCGGTCTCGGACGCCGAGCGGGTCAAGCAGCTGCTGGCAGCGGTCGAGGAACGGCACGGCCTCCGGTACAGCTGAGCGGGATGGCTAGCCTCCGGACCATGAAGAGCTTCGACGTCGCAGCCGTGGTCTCCGGAGGAGCCTCCGGGCTCGGCGAGGCCACCACTCGTGCACTGGCCGCCCAGGGCGCCGCCGTGACCATCCTGGACCTGCAGGAGGACCGCGGGCAGGCCCTGGCCGCGGAGCTGGGCGGGCACACCACCTTCGTCCGCACCGACGTGACCGACGAGGCGTCGGTGCAGGCGGCGATCGCGGAGGCGACCGGCAAGGACCGGCCGCTGCGGATCGCGGTCAACTGCGCCGGCATCGGTTGGGCCCAGCGCACCGTGGGTCGCGGCGGTGAACCGCACGACCTCGACCCGTTCGTGAAGACGGTCATGGTGAACCTGGTCGGCACGTTCAACGTGCTGCGACTGGCGGCCGCCGCGATGTCGCAGACCGAGCCCGGTGAGGACGGGGAGCGCGGGGTTGTGGTCAACACCGCATCGATCGCCGCCTACGACGGCCAGATCGGCCAGCTCGCCTACTCGGCCTCCAAGGGTGGGATCGTGGGGATGACCCTGCCGGCCGCACGGGACCTCTCCAGCGTGGGCGTCCGGGTCTGCACGATCGCCCCCGGGCTGGTCGACACGCCGCTGCTCGGCAGCCTCCCCCAGGAGGCCCGGCAGGCGCTGTCGGCCGGCATCCCGTTCCCCAAGCGGCTGGGCCGGCCCGACGACTTCGCCGAGCTGGCTCTGGACATCGTCCGGCACGGCTACCTCAACGGTGAGGTCATCCGGATGGACGGCGCCCTGCGCATGGCCCCCCGCTGACCCGCGGCTGCCGATCTACGCCGGCTGGCCCACTGCGACTGATCCTTCTTCCCCGGAGCACGTCCTGAGCACCAGCACTCTCGCCCCCGCCTACGAGGCGGTCTGGGCGCCGGACTGGCCGCTCGACGTCTCGGCGTCCCTGGCCCCGCACCGTCGCGGGGCGGGGGACCCGACGCTGCGCAACGCCTTCGATGGCGTCTGGCGGACGACGACCACGCCGGACGGCCCGGCGTCGGTGCGGATCTCGGTGACCGCGGGCGAGGTGCACGTGGCGGCGTGGGGGCCGGGCGCGGGGCGGGCGGGGGCCGCGGCGCCGGGCTGGCTGGGCGCCGCCGACCGCCCGGAGGACTTCCAGCCGGGTGACCACCCCGTGGTCGCCGACCTGCACCGCCGGACCCGGTGGCTGCGGCTGAGCTGCACCGGCCGCACCTGGGACGCGCTCGTGCCGGCCGTCCTCGAGCAGAAGGTGACGGTCGCCGAGGCCCACCGCGTCTGGCGCGAACTCCTCCGGCTGGCCGGCGAGCCGCCACCGGGACCGGCGCCCGAGGGCATGCGGGTGATGCCGTCGGCGCGACGGGTGCTCGACGTGACCGACTGGCAGTGGCACCGCTGCGGGCTCGACGGCGCGCGCCGGCGGGCGCTGCGGGCGGTCGCCACCGTGGCGTCGCGGCTGGAGCCGGAGGCCGGGTGCGACTCCGCCGTCCTGCAGCGGCGGCTGTGCTCGATCCCCGGCATCGGCGTCTGGACGGCGGCCGAGGTCGTGCAGCGCACGTTCGGCGACCCCGACACGGTCAGCGTCGGCGACTACCACCTGAAGAACCTGGTCGGCTGGTCGCTGGCCGGCCGCATGACCGACGACGCCGGGATGCTGGAGCTGCTCGAGCCGTGGCGGGGTCACCGCCAGCGGGTGGTGCGGCTGCTCATGGCGAGCGGCTCGCGGCCGCCGCGACGTGGTCCGCGCAACGCCCCGACGAACTACCGGGCGATCTAGCCGGCGCAGCTCCCGTCCGGGTTCACCTGGCCGAGGATGCGGTCGCCGATGGTGCGCAACTGGCGCCGCTGGGCCGAGGTGAGGGCGTCGAACACCAGATGGCGGACCGCGGCCACGTGGCCGGGTGCGGTCGCGACGACCTTGGCGTAGCCGGCGTCGGTGAGGACGGCGTTGGTGACCCGGCCGTCCTCCGGGCAGGCCCGGCGGGCGAGGAAGCCCTGCTCCTCCAGGCGGCGGGCGACGTGGGAGAGCCGGGACAGCGACCCGTGGGCCAGCCCGGCGAGCTCGCTCATCCGCGCCGTGCGGGACGGTCGTTCGGAGAGCATCGCCAGGACCATGTACTCGAAGTGGCTCAGGCCCGCGTCGCGCTGCAGCTGCGCGTCCAGAGCCGCCGGCAGCAGCGTCACCACTCCCGCCAGGCTCAGCCAGGTGGTGCGCTCGTCGTCGTCGAGCCAGCGCGGCTCGTCGGCGGACCCCGTCGTCGACACGCGGACACTGTCGCATCATTTGCTTGACTCTTCAAGAGAACGGTCCTAGCGTGCTGACTTGAGGCTTCAACCATTCACGGCTGGGCCCGATCGCGGAGCAGGTGCCTGATGAACGTCGTTCTCTGGATCCTCGCCGGTCTGCTGGCGCTGGCCTTCCTCGCCGCCGGCCTGACCAAGCTGACCCAGCCGAAGGAGAAGCTCCGCGCGAACATGGCCTGGGTCGAGGACTTCTCGCCCGGGGTCATCAAGGGAATCGGCGGCCTCGAGGTGCTGGCTGCCGTCGGCCTGATCCTGCCGGCGGCTCTCGACGTCGTCCCGGTGCTCGTGCCGCTGGCTGCCGTCGGCCTGGTCGTACTCATGGCCGGGGCCGCGATCGCGCACGCCCGCCGCAAGGAGTTCCCGATGATCGCGATCAACCTCGTCCTGCTGGTGCTGGCGGCCGTGGTGGTCTGGGGCCGGTTCGGCCCGTACTCGTTCACCGCCTGATCGGCCACCTCCTCGTCG
>JAOPWM010000103.1 GCA_025965695.1 Blastococcus sp. | reverse complement strand
CCCGTCCTCGTGTCTCGGCGCCCGGCGGGTCGTCGGCCCGGCCGCCGCGGGCTCGGCGCCCCGCGGTCGGCCGCCCGGATGCCACCGGGCTCCGGCTCACCCGCCGGGCTCGTCGGCTCGCGGTGGTCCTGACCCTTGCCGGTGGGGTGGCGATCGGGTCGTGGCTCGGGCCGCTCATCGCCGGCACGGGGGGAGACCTCCGCCTGGCGGGCGTGCAGAGCGTGGTCGTGCAGCCGGGGGACACGCTGTGGTCGATCGCGACCGACGTCGCTGGCACCGCCGACGTGCGCTACGTCGTCGACCGCATCCAGGAGCTGAACCGCATCCACGACACGGTGCTGATCCCCGGCCAGGTCCTCGAGCTGCCGTGACGACCGGGGGGAGTGGTGTGGACGCGCCGTTGCCGGCGGGGGTGCTACGCCTTGTCGGGACCGGCGTCACTGCACGAGACCCACAACGTCGCCGCCGGACTTCGTCAACCCTCAGCGCGGGCGCGTTCACATTGTGTGGTCGCTCCAACGCATACGGTCGTCGGGTGTCAGGCGTCATGGAGAACCGAGCAGCGGTATTCACCAGTCAACCTCAAGCCATCGAGGTGTACCAGGCCGGAACGTGGTGGGCCGGCGAACTGCTCGGCTGGCGGCACGATGCCGACGGTTCCTGCCAAGTGTGGGTCCGCGTCGTTCTCGGCGGCGTGGAGGAGACGGCGTGGACTGACCTCGCCACCCTCCGACTCCCGGAGCGTCACCTGTCGATCGCTCAGCCCTTGGCGTCCGTTCGTGGCACGGCGACGCAGGAGATGTCTGTGGCTCGCCACCCCTCGGGCCGGCGCGCCCGTTCGGCCGACGCCGATGCCCAGACGACCGCGGGGCTGCCGCTGGTCCGGGATCTCTCCGTGGTGCCCGACCTCCCTTCGGCCGGGGGGCGCCGCACCGCAGATGAGACGGCTCAGTTCGCGTCCGTGGGTCGCCGCCGGGCGCCGGAGACCGGTGAGTCGCCGTCAGTCGGCCGTCGCCGCGCTCCCGAGGAGGCGGTCGTGGTCCCCTCGGAGCCTGCCCCGTCTCCCGGCCGACACCGCGCGCCCGCTGCGCCTGCCGCGCCTGCCGACCCTGGCCGCCACCGCACGGCCGATACCGGCCTCTTCCCGGCCGTGTCGCAGGGCCCGCGCCCGGCTCGGCCGCAGAAGGGCGCGGCTCAGCCGCAGAAGGGCGCGGCTCAGCCGCAGAAGAGCGCTGCCCCGTCCCGCGACGGCTGGACCGCCCCCGAGGGTATGGAGGCCGACCTCCTGACCCGGCCGATGCGGCTGAGCGATCACGTGCCGCATTCCCGTCGCCCCCGTCTGGACGGCTCCCTCAGCGTTTGAACCGTCCGGCCCGCTGTTCGCCCCGCAAATCCCGGCACGTGCCCGGGACGCCGATGTCGGCGCGTCTCGCCGCGTCCCGGTCGGACGGCGGCAGACCGTGGGGTCGTTCGGGTCGACGTCCTGCCGCTGAGGGCCTCCGGCGTACCCCCCCGGCGCCTCTTCGGCCCCTCTCCGGCGCGGCGCCGCGGCGCGTCGTGTGACTCGTGGGAGCGATGGCTTCCATGGTGACGGCAGTGTCTGGGCGGAACACGCCGACGGACGAATGGCTTGCACATCTTGTGTGGCCGGGCCTAAGGTTCCCCTACATCTAGTAGTTACAGAGTTGTAAGCCCGTCCACAGGCCGATCCTCAGGTTCTCCCCCGGACATCCACCGGATGTCCCCAGGAGGGTCCACAGGAAGGCCCGGACGGATCGGCCGACGGACCGCCCGGGCGGGTCCGGGAGCCCGGGGGAGGAGGTGAACCGAGATGCGTTGCCCGTTCTGCCACAACGCCGACAGCAGGGTCATCGATTCGCGCGAGGCCGACGAGGGGGCGACCACCCGTCGTCGTCGTTCGTGCCCGAAGTGCAATCGACGGTTCACCACCGTCGAGGAGGCGGTGCTCGCCGTCGTCAAGCGCAGCGGGGTGAGCGAGCCGTTCAACCGCTCCAAGGTCGTCGCCGGCGTCCGGCGCGCCTGTCAGGGCCGGCCGGTCGACGAGGACCAGTTGCAGTTGCTCGCCCAGCAGGTCGAGGACGCCATCCGCGCCACCGGTGCGGCCGAGGTTCCGAGTCATGAGGTCGGGCTGGCCATCCTGCGACCGCTCCGCGAGCTCGACGAGGTCGCCTACCTGCGCTTCGCGAGCGTCTACCGGGCCTTCACCTCCGTGGCGGACTTCGAGAAGGAGATCGCCGAACTGAAGGCGCGGCAGAGCCTTGCCTCCGAACCGCCATCTGTCCCCGCAGGCAGCACCGCTCCATGAGGGCTGCCGGCTCCTGAGAACTGTCAGACCCACCCGCTACACAACAGTCAGACCCGTACCGATCGTGGCTCTTCCCCAGCCTTCCGATCCACCCGCGCAGCAACGCGCAGTACCGCATCGAGCAGACAACAAGCGCATGACGACACCGCGCATGACGACCAGGGAGAGCTCCACACCATGACCGAGACCGACGACCGCTTGGCCGGCACCCGCGCCCGCCGCGGAACCAAGGCCCCCAGCCGCAAGGGCCTCAAGATCAAGCGCGTCTTCACCACCGCCGGTGTGCACCCCTACGACGAGGTGACCTGGGAGCGCCGCGACGTCGTCATGACCAACTGGCGCGACGGCTCGATCAACTTCGAGCAGCGTGGCGTCGAGTTCCCGGCCGAGTGGAGCATCAACGCCACCAACATCGTCACCACGAAGTACTTCCGTGGCGCGGTCGGCCAGCCGCAGCGGGAGAGCAGCCTGCGTCAGCTCATCGACCGGGTGGTGCTCACCTACGGTGCCGCCGGCCGCGAGCACGGCTACTTCGCCACCGAGGGCGACGCCGAGATCTTCGAGCACGAGCTGACCTGGATGCTGCTGCACCAGGTGTTCAGCTTCAACAGCCCCGTCTGGTTCAACGTCGGCACCAGCGCCCCGCAGCAGGTCAGCGCCTGCTTCATCCTCGCGGTCGACGACACGATGGACTCGATCCTCAACTGGTACCGCGAGGAGGGCCT
>JAOPWM010000094.1 GCA_025965695.1 Blastococcus sp. | reverse complement strand
TCGAGCTCCCGCTCATCGAGGTGTTCGGCAGGGGCGGGGCGCTGAAGTCCTCCTGGTACGGCGACTGCCTGCCCAGCCGCGACTTCCCGATGCTCATCGACCTGTACCTGCAGGGCCGGTTCGACCTGGATGCCTTCGTCAGCGAGACCATCGGTCTGGACGACGTCGAGGCGGCCTTCGACAAGATGCACAAGGGCGAGGTCCTGCGTTCGGTCGTGGTCTTCTGATGCCGAGCGCAGCACGCATCGACAAGGCCGTCGTCTCGGGGGTCTTCAGCCTCGACGGCCAGGACTTCGACGTCGACAACAACGTCTGGCTCGTCGGGGACGACGAGGAGGTGCTCGTCGTCGACGCCCCGCACGAGGCCGGACCTGTCGTCGAGGCGATCGGCGGCCGCCGGGTCACCGCGATCGTGCTGACGCTCGGGCACAACGACCACATCACCGCCGCGGCCGCCCTGCGCGAGGCGACCGGCGCACCGATCTGGTTCAACCCCCAGGACCGGATGCTCTGGGACGTCGTCCACCCGGACACCGCTCCCGACCGGGAGCTCGCCGAGGGGACCACGTTCGAGGTCGCCGGTACGACGCTGGTCGCGCTGCACACCCCCGGCCACTCCCCGGGCAGCACCTGCCTCTACGCGGAGGACCTCGGCACGGTGTTCACCGGCGACACGCTGTTCTGTGGTGGGCCGGGGGCGACGGGCCGCTCGTTCAGCGACGAGCCGACGATCCTGGAGTCCATCCGCACGCGGTTGCTGACCCTTCCCGGCGACACCGTCGTCCGGACCGGCCACGGCGACGACACGACGATCGCCGCCGAACTGGGGAACGTCCCACGTCCGGCGTGATCGCTCAGGCGTAGCCCAGCCGGGCCAGGGGCTCGACCAGTTCGCGTTCCTCGTAGGACAGGTGCGAGAGCAGGGTGTCGGTGAGCAGGTCGACGGCGCCCCGCAGCGCGGCCGCGCCGTCCGGTCCGCCGACGAAGGAGACCAGGGCCCCGTCGACCCGCTCCAGGACGTCGTGGATGACCACGTGCTCCTCGGCGAGCCGGTCGATCACCGGCTCCAGTCGCGGGTCGGCGGCCCGGAGGTGCGGGAAGAGTCCCTGGTCCTCCAGGCTGTGGTGGGTGGTCACGATCCGGCAGTAGGACGCGCAGTAGGCGCCGACGGTCCAGTTGTTCTGCCGCATGGTCATCGTGGCGATGTGCGAGCGGGCCGAACCGGCGTCCAGCTCGCCGGTGGTCACCTGGTCCACCAGACCGCGCAACTGCTCCAGCTCGCCCCGCAGGTGGTCGTGGATGTCGACCAGATGCCGGCCCCCCGCCTGCTCGAGCGAGGTGTAGGTCCGCGCCGGGTCACGGGCCGGGCCGGTCGGCCGCACGGTCTCGTCCCAGGGCCGCTCGGTGCTGAGCCGGACGCCGTCGTCCGGGGTGGTCCGGAACGGGACCGTGAGCTCGTGCCGGTCCCCGTGGTCGGTCATGGTGTGGAATCCCTGCCTGTCCGGTGATCGGCGCGGTGGACGTCGACCCGTGCACGGTTCCACGTTCGTTGCGGCGCGCTCCCGCCGGGTGATCGTGCTCGTGAGCGCTCCGGACGTGATGTCGCCCGCACGCCGGGTGACACGTTCCACCCCGAGGCCGGGTGTGTCGTCTCCCGCGGCCGGTAGTGTCGGGGGGTGCCCCGCGGTGATGGACGGCTGACGCACGACCTCGATCCCCAGTCTCCCGGACCCCAGGACGCCTGTGGCGTCTTCGGCGTCTGGGCACCGGGCGAAGAGGTCGCGAAGCTCACGTATTTCGGTCTCTACGCCCTCCAGCACCGCGGTCAGGAGGCGGCCGGGATCGCGGTGTCCGACGGCACCTCGGTCGTCGTCTACAAGGACCTCGGGCTGGTCAGCCAGGTCTTCGACGAGGCGACCCTCGGCAGCCTGCGCGGGTACCTCGCGGTCGGCCACACCCGCTACTCCACGACCGGCGCCTCCACCTGGGAGAACGCGCAGCCGACGTTCCGCACCACCTCGGCCGGCACCGGCCTGGCGCTGTGCCACAACGGCAACCTGGTCAACACCGCGGAGCTGGCTGCCAAGGCGGCCGACGCCGGCGTCCCCGGGGCGTTCGTCGCCACCAACGACTCCGACCTGGTCACCGCGCTGATCGCGGCCCGCCCGGACCTCTCGGTCGAGGCGGCCGCGATGGAGGTCCTGCCCCAACTGCGCGGTGCCTTCAGTTTCACGTTCATGGACGAGGACACCCTCTACGCCGCCCGTGACCCCCAGGGTGTGCGCCCGCTGGTGCTCGGCCGGCTGGAGCGTGGCTGGGTGGTCGCCAGCGAGACCGCCGCCCTGGACATCGTGGGCGCCTCGGTGGTCCGCGAGGTCGAGCCGGGCGAGCTCATCGCCATCGACGAGAACGGTCTGCGCAGCCAGCACTTCGCTCCTGCCGATCCCAAGGGCTGCGTCTTCGAGTACGTCTACCTCGCCCGGCCCGACACGACGATCTCCGGCCGCGGCGTGCACGCAGCCCGCGTCGAGATCGGCCGCCGGCTGGCCAAGGAGCACCCGGTCGAGGCCGACCTGGTCATCCCGGTGCCGGAGTCCGGCACCCCCGCCGCCGTCGGGTACGCCGAGGCCTCCGGGATCCCCTACGGCCTGGGGCTGGTCAAGAACTCCTACGTCGGCCGCACCTTCATCCAGCCGAGCCAGACGATCCGGCAGCTCGGCATCCGGCTGAAGCTCAACCCCCTGCGCGACGTCATCCGGGGCAAGCGGCTGGTCGTCGTCGACGACTCGATCGTCCGTGGCAACACCCAGCGCGCGCTGATCCGGATGCTGCGCGAGGCCGGCGCGCTCGAGGTGCACGTCCGGATCGCCTCGCCGCCGGTGAAGTGGCCCTGCTTCTACGGGATCGACTTCGCCAGCCGCGCGGAGCTGGTGGCCAACGGCGTGGACGTCGACGGCGTCCGTGCCTCGATCAACGCCGACTCCCTCGGCTACGTCTCCGAGCAGGGCCTGATCGCCGCGACCGAGCAGCCGGCGAGCCGGCTCTGCACGGCCTGCTTCACCGGCCAGTACCCGATCCCGCTCGGGGAGTCCGCGGTGCTGGGCAAGCACGTGCTCGAAGGGGCCGGCCGGACGGCGTTGCCGATGGCCATGCCGCGCCTCGATCCCGCCCGCCCGGACGAGGAGCGGGCGGTGACCGGCTGGATCGGGCAGCAGGCCGGCAGCGCCAGCGTCCCGGGTGGCGCGGAGGACGCGCTCACCCGCCCGTGATGCCGAGCGGAGCCGAGCAGTGAGCGAGCAGTTCACGTATGCGGCCTCCGGCGTCGACATCGACGCGGGGGAGCGCGCCGTCACCCTGATGCGGGCCGCCGTCGAGCGGACCAACCGGCCGGAGGTGGTCGGCGGCCTCGGTGGCTTCGCCGGGCTGTTCGCCCTGGACACCGCGAAGTTCCGCAAGCCGCTGCTGGCCTCCTCCACCGACGGCGTCGGCACCAAGATCGCCCTCGCCCGCCAGCTGGACCGCCACGACACCGTCGGCATCGACCTGGTCGCGATGGTCGTCGACGACCTGGTCGCCTGCGGTGCCGAACCGCTGTTCCTCCAGGACTACGTGGCCTGCGGCAAGGTCGTCCCCGAGCGGATCGCCGCGATCGTCACCGGTATCGCGGCCGGCTGCACGCTGGCCGGCGCGGCCCTGGTCGGCGGGGAGACCGCCGAGCACGGCGACCTCATGGACGCCGACGAGTACGACCTCGCCGCGACCGCGGTGGGGGTCGTGGAGGCCGACGCCGTCCTGGGCCCGGAGCGGGTGGCCGACGGCGACGTGGTGATCGCCATGGCGTCGTCCGGGTTCCACTCCAACGGCTACTCGCTGGTCCGCCGGGTCGTGAGCGCCGCAGGTCTGGATCTGTACGCGACGCCCGGGGGACTGAACCGGCCCCTGGGCGAGGAACTCCTCGAGCCCACGCGCATCTACGCCCGGGACTGCCTGGCGCTGGTCGAGACACTGGGCGTCGAACGCGTTCATGCGTTCGCCCACATCACCGGCGGCGGGCTGGCCGGCAACACCGCCCGCGTGGTCCCCGACGGGCTGGTGGCCGTGCTCGACCGCAGCACGTGGGCGCTGCCCCCGGCCGTGCGCCTGATGGAGGAGCACGGAGTGCCGCGCGAGGAGTCCGAGCGCGCGTTCAACTGCGGGGTCGGCATGATCGCCGCCGTTGCGCCGGACGCCGCCGACGCCGCCGTCATCCAGCTCACAGCCGCAGGCGTGCCCGCCTGGGTGGCGGGCCGGATCGGCCGCCGTACCGACGAGGACGCCCCCGCGGCGCGACTGGTGGGCACCTACCGCTGACCGGCCGGCGTGGGGTGACCCGGCGGGTCACCCCACGCGCGCCCGCGTCAGAGCCCGAGCGTCCGCTGCGCCTCGGCGAGCCGGTCGCGGAACCGGGCCACGTTGGCCATCTTGACGTGCTCGTACCCGCGCACGACGTCAGCCAGCTCGGCGAGCTCCACCACCCGGTCCACCGTTGCCGGCGTGAGGACGCCCAGGGCCGCGTCCACCGCTGCGACGTACTCCTCGATGAGTGCCCGCTCCGTGGCGCGGACGTCCCCGCGGCCGAAGGGATCCACGCGGGTGCCCCGGAGACCCCGCATCGCGTAGAGCGTGGAGAACGCCGGCCGGAACCAGCTGCCGAGGCTGATCTTCCTGTCCATGCCGGCCGCGCGCAGCACCGGCGGGTGCAGCCGGTAGGAATAGGTCGCGTCCTCCCCGAACTGCTCCTTCAACCGGCGCTCGAGCTCGGGGTCGAGGGAGAGGCGGGCCACCTCGTACTCGTCCTTGTACGCCATGAGCTTGTAGAGGTTCGCGGCCACGGCGAGGGTGACCGGACCGCCGACTCCGGTCGCCGTCGTCTCGCGCGCCTGGACCCTTTCCAGCACGGAGATGTAGCGCTGGGCATACCGGCGGTTCTGGTAGGCGACCAGTTCGTCGACCCGCCGCATGACCAGGTCCGCGAGTGACTCGTCGGTCAGGTCGAGGCCGGCGACGAGTGCCCGCGCGGTGTCCGACGGTGCGTTCTGCGGAGTGGCATCGACGGGCAGGGCCGCATGCAGGGCATCGGGGTCCGCGATGAGCTGCCGGCCGCGGCGGAAGGCCTGCACGTTGCGGTCGACGGCGACCCCGTTGAGCTCGATGGCGCGCTCGACGATGTCGGCGTGGACCGGCAGCGCGCCTGCCTGGACGGCCATCCCGACCTGGAAGATGTTTGCGTACTGGTCGTCGCCGAACAGTCCGTTCACCAGTCGCCGGACGTCGGCCAGCGCGCTGTCGGCGGTACGCGAGCGCTGCACGATCCGGTCGCTGGTCTCCTCGACGCCCGGGAAGGCGGCCGTCGGGTCGGTCACCATCGCGCCGGTCGGGACCGCCGAGGTCGACACCACCGCGATGGTCCGGCCGGGGGAGGCAACCTCCAGGTTGGCGCCGTTCGCCGCGACGATGAGGTCGCAGCCGAGGTACAGGTCGCACTCACCGGGGGCCACCTTGTTGGCTCCCGAGAAGGGCGCCGTCGACATCTTGATGTCGGAGACGACGGCGCCGCCCTTCTGGGCCATGCCCATCTGGTCGAGGCTGCGCACGTACATCCCGGCCATGACCGCGGATGTGGAGATGATCTGGGCGGTCGTGACGACGCCCGTTCCGCCGATGCCGGTGATCCGGAGGTTGTAGTCGGCCGGGTCGACCTTGAGCACCGGCTCCGGGAGCTCGGTGGCCTCGATGGTGGACCGGCTGCGGGAGGGTGCCTTCGTGCCCGGCACGACGCTGATGAACGACGGGCAGTCGCCGTCGAGGCACGAGAAGTCCTTGTTGCACGACGCCTGGTGGATCTGGGTCTTGCGGCCGAACTCGGTGTCCACGGGCTGCACGGAGAGGCAGTTGGACTTGGCGCCGCAGTCGCCGCAACCCTCGCACACGCGCTCGTTGATGAAGACCCGCTCCACGGGCTCGGCGACCTTGCGCCGCTTTCGCTTGCGCCGCAGCTCGGTCGCGCACTCCTGGTCGTGGATGAGGACGGTGACCCCCTCGACCCGGGCCAGCTCCTCCTGGGTCTCCAGCAGCCGGTCACGGTGCCGGACGTCGACGCCCTTGGGCAGGCGCACACCCTTGTAGCGGTCGAGGTCCTCGGTGGTGACGACGACCCGGGACACCCCTTCGGCCAGCAGCTCGGCCACGATCTCCGGAACCGCCATCTTGCCGACCGCCTGCTGCCCGCCGGTCATCGCGACGGCGCCGTTGTGCAGCAGCTTGTAGGTGATGTGGGACCCGGCCGCCACGGAGGCGCGGATCGCCAGGCTCCCTGAGTGGTGGTACGTGCCGTCGCCCAGGTTCTGCAGGAGGTGGCGGTGCTCGACGAACGGCGCCATGCCGATCCAGGCGACACCCTCGCCGCCCATCTGTGCCAGGCCGATGATGGTGCCGACCCGTTCCTCGGGCATGAACGACGCGAGCGCCGAGCAGCCGATGCCCGCCCCGACCAGCGACCCCTCGGGCACCGCGGTGGATCGGTTGTGCGGGCAGCCGCTGCAGAAGAACGGCGTCCGGTTGACCATCGGCAGGAGGGCCCGGACCGGCCGGGCGGCGCGTGCCGCCGACCGCTCGATCCAGGCCGATACCCGCTCCGACCCCGTCCGGGCGAGCAGTCGGGGCGCCAGGGCCTTCGCGATGACCTCCGGCGGCAGGTCGGCGTCGGGCCGAAGCAGCTGCTCGCCGGCCGGTCCGCGCTTGCCGTAGACGGCCGGGGCGCCGGGGACGCCGTAGAGCAGGTCCTTGACGGCCAGCTCGACGAACGGGCGCTTCTCCTCGACGACGACGATCTCCTCCAGCCCGTCCGCGAACTCGGACAGGATGCGCGGCTCGAGCGGCGACACCATGCCCAGCTTGAGGATGCGGATCCCCGAGGAGGCGAGGTCGTCGGCGGGAAGGCCCACGATCGCCAGGGCCTGCAGCACGTCGAGGTAGCCGGCGCCGGCGGCGATGATGCCGATCCGGGCGTCGGGGTCGCCCTCGATGCGGTTCAGACCGTTGGCGTAGGCGTACCGGCGGGCGAGCTCGGGCCGGCTGGTCGTGAGGCTCTTCTCCAGGCCGGCGAGCGTCGGCTGCAGGAAGTTGGCGGTGACCGCGTGCCGGTAGGGGACGCCGTCGACCGTCGGGTCCGGGAAGACGGGGTTCACCTGGTCGGTCCGGACGACCGCGGTGCCGGCGCCGTCGACCACGTTCGTGGCCAGCTTCATGCCGGTCCAGAGCCCGCTGAAGCGGGACAGCGCGACGCCGTGCAGGCCGAGATCGAGCACGTCCTGGGGGTCGCTCGGGGACAGCACCGTCATCCCGATCTCGGCCATGGCGGTCTCGGAGCTGCTGGGCACGGTCGACGACTTGGCGATGGAGTCGTCACCGACCAGCACCAGGACGCCGCCGGTGGGGGCGGCGCCACCCAGGTTCGCGTGGCGCAGCGCGTCGGTGGCCCGGTCGAGACCGGGCGCCTTGCCGTACCAGATCCCGACCACGCCGTCGCAGGTCATGCCACCCACCGAGGACGCGAGCTGGGAGCCCTGCACCGCGTTGGCGCCGAGTTCCTCGTTGACGCTGGGCTTGAACACCACGCGGTGCTCGTCGAGCAGCTTCGCCTGGCGCGAGAGCTCCAGGTCGAAGCCGGCCAGGGGCGACCCCTCGTAGCCGGAGATGAAGGTCGCGGTATCGAGCCCGTTGCGCCGGTCGAGCCGGTTCTGGTCCAGGGCGATCCGGACCAGCGCCTGCAGGCCGGAGAGGTAGATCTCCCCGTCCCGCAGCTCGTACCGGTCCTCGAGGCGCACCGAACGCCCGGCGGTGAGGGTCATGAGAGCTCCTGAAGATCACGCTCGAGCGCTGCGCTGACGGCACCGCATTCGGTAGCTTCACCAATATGTCTCCTCCAGCTGGCCGGCGTCTGCGGCATAACCGCCAAAATTCCGGCGCATCTACGTCCTGCCTCTGGTGAATATCACGAGAGCGGCGGCATCATGGGATCCGGTGGCCGACCTGTGCGCCCGCGTGATGGCCGACCTCGACCAGCTGGCCCACGACTCGGTCACCAACATCCGGCGCGATCTGGACGCGTATGCGGTGGTGCCTTTCGGTGAGCACCTGACGACGGTGCGGGAACAGCAGCGACGTCGTCTCGAGGCGCTGGCCGGGCACCGGCTGCTCGCCGACAGCGACCTCGACCGCGCGGCCGATCTCGCCCGCCGGCGAGCGCGCCAGGGGATCGCGGTGGACGTGCTGATCGGCGCCTACCACCTCGGCGACCAGGAGCTCTGGCGCGCGCTGTGCCGGGACCCCGGGTCCGCGGCGCCGCTGCTGCCCGAGGTCGCGGCGCTGATGCTCAAGCTGCTGCACGCCATCTCGACGGTGCTCGCATCGGCCCACGGTGACGTCACGCGCGAGCTGCAGACCCATCGCGTGACGCTGTCCCAGCGGCTGATCGAGCTCCTGCTGGGCGGCCGGAGCGACGCCGAGGCATCCCGCGTCGCCGACGCGCTGGGGCTCGATCCGCAGGCGGACTTCACGGCGGGGCTGTGGCAACGGTCGGAGAGTGACGTGGTGCTGTCGCCCGAGGTCCGGCGGGAACTGGACCGCGCGGCCGTCCCGCTGGTGCACTCCTACCAGTCCGGCGCCCTCGTGATCCTCGTGCAGGACGTCGGGCACGAGTGGCTGGACGAGCTGGCCGGCCGGCTGCCCCTCGGCCGGCACGTCGGGATCGGCCTGCGGCGCAGTGGGCTGGCGGGCGCGGTGCTGAGCCTCGGGGACGCCGGCCTGGGACTGTCGGCCGCCTCGGCCGACCGGCGGGTGGCCCAGTTCGCCGACGTGTGGGCCGAGGCCTGCGTGCTGTCCGAGGCGGCCCGGCTGGAGCCGTTGGTCGCGCGGGCGTCGGGCACGGCGAGGGAGCACCCGCACCTGGCCGAGACCGTCCTGGCGTTCGCCCGCGCGGACATGTCCGTCGCGCGCACCGCCGGGGAGCTGCACCTGCACGCCAACTCGGTGACCTACCGCCTCCAGCGGTGGGAGCAGCTGGCGGGCTGGGATCCGAGGACGTTCGACGGACTGGTGACGTCGGTGGCGGCCTGCCGGCTGGAGATCATAAGAAGCTCTGGATGACCTTCAGCCCAGCCATGATGTGCCCCCGCACGATGACTTCGGCCCGGGCGCCGTCCCGGTCGAGGATCGCGTCGTAGATCAGCTGATGCTCATCGAGCGCCACGGCGAGCGCCTCGTCGGAGGTCACGGCGGCGGCCTCGATGTTGAAGAAGTACGACAGGTTGCTGGTCGCCAGCACCTGCATCCGCTCGTTCCCGGCGGCAGCCAGCACGGCGTTGTGGAAGTCGGCGTTGGACTCGACGACCTTGGCCCGGTCGACCACGTCGTCCCGCGACGTCCGGGCGTGGTGGCGCAGGGTCTCGGCGAGGTCCGCCAGCGTCTCGGGCGTGCTGCGTTCTGCCGCCAGGCGCGCGGCGTAGCCCTCGATCGCGGCGCGCACCTCGTAGATCTCCCGGACCTCGGGCAGGGTGAACTCGCGGACCATCAGGCCGTGCCGTGAGCGCACCGCGAGGCCGTCCTTGATGAGCCGGACCATCGCCTCGCGCACCGGCGTGCGGCTGGCACCGAGGTCCGCGGCGATCTCGGTCTCGACGAGTCGCTGGTTGGGGCGGTAGATGCCGGTGACGATGCGGTGGTGAACGGCGGCGTACACCGCCTCTGAGAGCGACTCGTGCGCGGGCTCGCTCATGTTCGGAACCGTCACGTGTGTCCTCTCCGGCTGGTCGTGCGTCGGGGATGTTACGTCTCGGGCACGGGCTCATGACGCCCCGCGCAGGGTCCTGAGAGCTTCCCATTTCCCTGTCGCCGGACCGTTGACACAGGGTGTCCACCCTCACATACTCCCTCAGCATACGAGTCTGCATACAGCGCCGTATGCAGATATCCCTCCGGCCAGAAGGACCGCCGTGTTGATTCGACGCAGACTCATGAAGCCCGCCGCCGTACTCGGACTCGCCGTCGTCCTGGCCGCATGTGGAGGTACCGCGGCCGACACCGGTGGAGGCGGCGGCGATGCCGCTTCGGGCGGCAGTGACGCCAAGGCCGGTGCCGTCAACATCGGCGCCGTGCTGCCCCTGACCGGCAGCAGCGCCTCGATCGGTGAGGACCAGCGCCGGGGAATCGAGCTCGCCGTCGCCAAGATCAACGAGGACGGCGGGGTCATGGGCAAGGACCTCAACGTCATCGTCGAGGACTCCGCGGGAGCGGCCAACTCGGCCATCGACGCGGCCAAGAAGCTGGTGACCGTCGACAAGGTCGCGGCCGTGATGGGGGAGTACTCCTCCGGCGTCACCGTTCCCCTGGGTCAGTACCTCCAGCAGGAGGGCGTCATCCACATGAACGTCGGCTCCTCGTCCCCAGAGATCGCCGGCATCGGTGACAAGTCGTTCTCGGTGATCGGCCTGGACACCATCGCCAGCAAGTTCGCCTCCGAGCAGTTGGCCGGCCGCGGCCTGATGAGGGCGGCGATCATGGTCCCCAACAACTCCTACGGTGAGGGGATCGTCCAGCCGTTCACCGACGCGTTCAAGGCGGCCGGCGGCTCGGTCACCGAGACGGTGCTCTACACCGAGGGCCAGACCAGCTACCGCGCGGAGCTGGAGCGGATCGCGGCGTCCAAGCCGGACGTCGTCCTCTACAGCGCCTACGGCCAGGACTCCTCGGTCATCAACCAGCAGGCCTTCGAGGGCGGCATGCAGAAGACGCCGTGGTTCGGCATCTACCTGACGATGTGCACGGTGGACTCGGCGCCGGCGACGGTCCAGAACCAGATCGGCATGGACGTCAACTACGTCGGTCCCGAGGGGCAGGACTACCAGAAGGCCTACGAGGCCAAGTACGGCGAGGGCTTCGCCTCGACCTTCAGCGGCTACACCTACGACGCCACGATGATGCTGGCGAAGGCCATCGACGACGCCGGGTCCACCGACGCCGACAAGATCGCCGCCGCGCTCAAGAAGCTCGGGTCCGGCTACGCCGGCGCCACCGGTGACATCACGTTCGACGACCAGAACCAGCGCTCCGAGCAGCCGTACCTGGTCCTCAAGTACACCGACGGCAAGGTCGTCGAAGAGGGCTGAGCCCCGCCCCGTCCCCGGGCCCGCCGACGGCGGGCCCGGGGATGGGTGACCAGAACCCCGACCACTCCCGCACGGAGGCCGGACGCGTGCTAGTCCCCATTCTCATCGACACGCTCGTACGCACGTCCCAGCTCAGCCTCGTTGCCGTCGGTCTCTCCATGACGTGGGGCATCGTGCGGTTCGCGAACGTCGCGCACGTCCAGTACGCCCCTGTCGGTGCCTACTTCGCCCTGGTCGCCGCCTCGGGCCTCGGCCTCGGGGTCGTGGCCGGATCGCTGGTCGGGATCGTGGCCGCCGGCGTGGTTGGGGTGCTGCTGCACCTGTTCTTCTTCCGGCGGCTGTCGTCCTTCAGCAGTGCGACGGCGCTCATCGGGTCGCTGGCTCTGTCGATCGTCATCACCGCGAGCATCCAGGCGATCGCCGGCCCGCGGCCCGAGCGACTGCCGCTCCCCTCCGCGCCGGGCATCCCGATCGGCGACGCGTTCGTCACCCGAGCCCAGGTCTACGTCGTGGTCCTCACCGCAGTGATCTTCGTGGCGCTCTTCCTCGTGCTCTCCTTCACCAACCTCGGCCGGGCGATCCGCTGTGTCGCGGCCAACCCCGACCTCGCGTCGTCCAGCGGCATCGACGTCCGGCGGATCTCGACGGCGGTCGTGTTCGCCGCCGCGGCGCTGGCGGCCACGGGCGGCGTGTTCATCGCGGTGGACACCTCCATGTCCCTGGAGATGGGGAGCACTCTCCTGCTCGCCGTGTTCGCCGCGGTGACCATGGGCGGCATCGGGAGCGTCGGCGGCTCGCTGCTCGCCGCGGCGATCCTGGCGCTCGCCGAGAGCACCGTGCTGCGGATCGACTTCGGTGCGGTCTTCGGTTCCCACCCGCTCCTCATCCCCATCAGCTACCGCCCGGCCGTCGGATTCGTCGCGGTCATCCTCGTCATGCTCTTCCGTCCCCAAGGGCTGTTCGGCCTGGGAGGCCGCCGTGCTTGATTTCGCTCTCTACGTCGCGACCATCGCGGCGGTCTACGCCCTGTTCGCGCTCAGCCTGAACCTCCAGGCGGGGGTCACCGGGCTGCTCAACTTCGGGCACGTCGCGTTCTTCGGGGTGGGGGCCTACTCGTCCGGCATCGTGGCGCTGCACGGTGGCCACTGGCTGCTCGGCGTCCTGGTCGGCGTGGTGGTCTCGAGCCTGCTCGGAGCGGTCATCGGCCGGCTCGGCCGCACGCTGGCCGCCGACTACTGGGCCATCGTGACGCTGGCCGTGGCCGAGTGCCTCCGGCTGGTGGTGGTCAACGAGGGTGATCTGACCGGAGGGCCGCAGGGCATCAGCGGCATCGCCGGGCCGTTCTCCTCGGTCAGTGGCCTGGCCGGGTCCCTGTCCTGGCTGGTCCTGTGCGTCGTCCTGGCGGCCCTCGCCTACCTGGTCGCCGAGACGCTGACCGGCATGCAGTTCGGCCGCGTGCTGCGGCTGCTCCGCGAGGAACCCATGCTCGCCGCGTCGCTGGGCCACAACATCACCGCCGAGAAGACGCGGGTGCTGGCCGTGGCCGCCCCGATCGCGGCCGTGGGTGGCTCGGTCTACACGCTCTACATC
This sequence comes from Blastococcus sp., assembly GCA_025965695.1. GTDB lineage: Bacteria > Actinomycetota > Actinomycetes > Mycobacteriales > Geodermatophilaceae > Blastococcus_B. The sequence goes on along the minus strand of JAOPWM010000094.1, from coordinate 5,321 downwards.
TCCTACATCGGCCCGAACCAGCTGCTGCCGATCGAGACCTTCCTGGTCTTCACGATGCTGATCATCGGCGGCATCGGCAACAACCGGGGCGCGGTGTTCGGGGCGCTGGTCATTCAGCTGATCTACGCCGGCAGCCGGTTCCTCAAGGACATCTTCCCCATCCCCGACCAGAGCGCCAGCAGCGTCCGGCTCCTGATCGTGGGACTGGTCCTCACGGCCTTCCTCATGACCCGTCCCGAGGGGCTGTTCGCCGAGAAGCTACGGAGGATCGATGTTCATCAGTAGGGGCGTGGGCAAGTCGTTCGGGTCCGTGCAGGTCCTGCGCGACGTCGAGCTCGAGATCGAACCGGGCGAGATCGTCGGCCTGGTGGGGCCCAACGGCTCGGGGAAGACCACCCTGCTCAACTGCCTGTCCGGGTTCCTCAACCCGGACGCCGGCACCATCGAGTACGACGGGACACGGCTGGACCGGCTCGCCGACTGGCAGGTCAGTCGGATGGGCATCCGCCGGACCTTTCAGACGGCGTCCCAGCCGATGAAGATGTCGGTCTTGGAGGCCATGCTCTGTGGTGCAGCACTGCCGATCGGCAGTGCGCCGGTGCGCGGGCTCTTCCGACGCAAGGCGCGGGCGGCCGAGCAGGCAGCCGCGGTCGGCAAGGCGCTGGAGCTGCTGGACTTCCTCAGCCTGAGCCATATGACCGAGGAGCCGGCGGGACGGCTGTCGGGGGGGCAGAAGAAGCTGCTCAGCCTCGGCGTCGCCCTGATGACCGATCCGAAGGTGCTGCTCCTCGACGAGCCGACCGCGGGCGTGAACCCGACGCTGCGGCTGACGATCGCCGACCGGCTCAAGGACATCAACGCCAACGGGACGACCCTGCTCGTGATCGAGCACGACATGGGGTTCATCGGGCGGATGTGCGAGCGGGTCTACGTGCTGGACAAGGGCAGCGTCATCGCCGCCTGCCGTCCCGACGAATTGAAGGACAACCCACGCGTCGTCGAGGCCTACCTCGGCGCCCCCCGCCCCGTCCACGTCGCCACGGGAGTGAGTCGGCCGTGAAGCTGCAGGCGAAGGACCTCACCGCGGGCTACGTGGCCGGCGTGAACATCCTCAACGGGATCAGCTTCGATCTCGCCGACCAGGAGATCATGACCGTGATCGGGCCCAACGGGTCCGGCAAGTCCACGTTCCTCAAGTGCCTCATGGGATTCGTCCCCGCACGGACCGGCACCGTGACGGTGTCCGGCACCGACTGCACCCGGGACGCCGCCCACCGCCGGGTCCGCCGGCACCGGATGGCCTTCGTGCCCCAGCTCGACAACGTCTTCGGGCCGCTGAGCATCCGCGACAACGTGCGGGCAGGCGGCCAGTACATGCCGCGGCGGGAACGCGAACGTCGGGCCGACGAGTTGCTCGGCCGCTACCCCGCCCTGGGGGACCGGCAGAACGCGCGGGCCGACTCGCTCTCCGGAGGGGAGCGCCAGCTGCTCGCGGTCTGCCGCGCACTGATGCCGCGGCCCGACGTACTGCTGCTGGACGAACCGTCGGCGGGTCTCTCCCCGGCCAAGGTGACCGAGCTGTTCGACACCATCGTCGACATCCGGGCGCGGGAGAACGTCACGGTGCTCTGCGTGGAGCAGAACGCCGTGCAGTCCCTGGCCGTCAGCGACCGCGGCATCGTCCTCGTGCAGGGGCAGGTCGCCCTGGAGGGGGCGGCGCACGAGCTGCTGCTCGACCCGCAGGTGAGCGAGCTCTACCTCGGCGGGCTGCCCGCGTCCACGCCCGAGGTCCAGTCCGTCGTCAAGGGAGTTCTGTGATGGCCGTCTACCGGACCACGTCCGCCCGTCCGGTGGCCTACGGCTACACGGTCGGCATGCTCTGCGCCGAGTGGAACGTGCCGTTCGTTCCGGGTGACCTGAACAACGCGAGCACCTTCGACTTCCCGGTCAGGTACCTGGCCGTGGATGGCGCCGCGGGTGCCGACGTGCTCACCGGCGACGCCGATGCGTACGGCGAGCTCTTCGTCGCGGCCGCCAAGCAGCTGGAGGCCGAGGGCGTCCACGCCATCACCGGCAACTGCGGCTACATGGCCGCCTACCAGGACGTCGTGGCGGCCGCCGTCAACGTGCCGGTCTTCATGTCGAGCCTGCTCCAGGCGCCCATGCTGCTGCGGATGCTGGGCCCGGACCGGCGACTGGCCGTGCTCGTCGCCAACGGCGGCGGCATCACCGAGGGCGTGCTGCGGGGGGCGGGGATCACCGATCCCTCCCGCCTGCTGATCCAGGGGCTGGACCACAAGCCGCACTTCAACGAGGTGATCCTGCAGGAAGTCGGCACCCTCGACGAGGAGCTCTTCCGCCGCGAGGTGGTCGAGGTCGCCGTCGAGGCAGCGGAGTCCGCCCCCGACCTGGGCGCGATCCTCCTGGAGTGCAGTGACCTGCCCGCCTACGCGCGCAGCGTCTCCGAGGCGACGGGGCTGCCGGTCTTCGACTGGGCCGGCTTCATCCGCTACGTGCACGACGCGATCACCCCGCACAGCTACCGAGGCACCTACTGACCCCCGCCCGCCACGACCCCTGCCCGTACACCGAAAACCCGAAAAAACTGGAGACCGCACGATGAGCGCAGACCTGAGCATCTACAACCCGTCCACCCTCGGCCCGGCCATCGCGCCCTACTCGCAGGCCGTCGTCGCCAACGGGTTCGCCTACCTGGCCGGTCAGGTGGGGCTCGACCGGGACAACAACGTCGTCGCACCGGGCGACGTCCGGGAGCAGACGCGGGTGTCCATCGAGCGGATCACGACGATCCTCGCCGAGTTCGGCGCCGAGCTGACCGACATCGTCTCGGCCACCGTCTTCATCACCGACCTGAGCGACTTCGCAGCATTCAACGAGGCGTGGGCCGAGTCGTTCGGCGACCACCGGCCGGCCCGCGCCTGCGTGGTCGCGGGGCTGCTGCTCCCCGGCCTCGTCGTCGAGATCCAGGCCGTCGCCGCCGTCTGACCCCCGCTCACCCAGGGAGAATTCATGAAGACCATCGTTCTCGGAGGAGGCGTCATCGGCGTCACCACCGCTTACTACCTGGCACAGGAAGGGCACGAGGTCGCCGTCCTCGAGGCCCGGGACAGCCTCGGCACCGATGCGACGGGCGGCAACGCCGGATTGATCGCGCCGGGCCACTCCTTCGCGTGGGCCTCGCCCGCCGCCCCCAGGATGCTGCTGGCGTCCCTGCGGGGCGAGGCGACGGCCATCCGGGTCAAGCCACGCCTGGACGCCAAGCTGGTTACCTGGGGGCTGCAGTTCCTCCGGGAGTGCACGCCGGCCCGCGCCGAGGCCAACACCCTGATCAAGCTCGGGCTCTGTCGGTACAGCCAGGGTCAGCTCGACGAGCTGGCCGCGGCCGAGTCGATCGACTACAACCACGTGCAGAAGGGTCTGGCCTACCTCTACCGCACTCAGCAGGACCTCGACGCCGGCGTCAAGAAGATGGACCTGCTGCGTCGGCAGGGCGTCCCCATGGACATCCTCGATGCCGATCAGGTAGCGAAGCTCGACCCGGCCTTCGCCTCCGCGGGGAAGACCTTCGCCGGGGCCATCCACGTCACCTCCGACGCCAGTGGCAACTCCGAGCTGTTCACCACCGAGTTGGCCGAGCGCTGCCGGAAGCTGGGCGTCGAGTTCCGGCTCGGCGTGACCGCCCAGCGGTTCGTGACCGCCGCGGACCGGGTGACGGGCGTGCAGACCGACGCCGGCCTGTTCACGGCGGACAACTACGTCCTGGCCCTCGGCATCCAGAGCCCGTTCCTCGCGAAAACGGCGGGCCAGCGGCTGCCCATGTACCCGGCCAAGGGGTACTCGCTGACGGCCGACATCGTCGACCCGGACGCGGCGCCCACCGTCGGCGGCGTCGACGAGGCGACGCTGGTGGCCTGGTCCCGCTTCGGCGACCAGCTGCGGATGTCCTCGACCGCCGAGTTCGCCGGATTCAACCGGGACTGGAAGTTCTCGGACTTCTCCAACATGCTCAAGACCGGCCGGGAGATCTTCCCGCGCGCCGTCGACTGGGACCGGGCGCGGATGCGTTCGTGCATGCGCCCCATGACGCCGGACGGGCCGCCGATCATCGGGCGGGGCAAGCAGGCCAACCTGTTCTACAACACCGGCCACGGGCACATGGGCTGGACGATGGCCTGCGGTTCGAGCCGGCTGCTGGCGGATGTGGTGGCCGGCCGGCCGGCGGCGCTGGACATGGCGCCGTTCCAGGTGCGCTCGCACCGGGTGGCCGCCTGACAGCGTTCCGGGCCCGACGGGAACGGTCACGGTGCCCCGCACACCCGCCCGGGTGTGCGGGGCACCGTGCTGTCGCCACCGTGCGGCCAGGTTGCCGACGCCAGGCTGCTGAGTGCTGAGTGCTGAGTCCTGGGTCCTGGGTCCAGGACACGCTGCCGGCACCGCCACCCCTCGAGGGGCAGCGGTGCCGGCAGCGATCAGCGTCGGATCAGGAGACCACGGTCAACGCGGGCTGGCAGCCCAGTCGTCGTCCGCGTCGCCGTCCGCCCAGCGGTCGGCGTACTCGTCGTCTTCGTCATCGTCGTCGGTCGCCCGAGGAGGGGCGGTGTACGACGACGGTGCACCGGTCAGTTCCTTCTGCAGAGCAGAAAGATCGGTGTTGGGTGAGCTGTACTTGAGCTCACGGGCCACGCGTGTCTGCTTGGCCTTCGCTCGGCCGCGCCCCATCGGCTCGACCCCCTCGCTGCGGAGTGCGGGAGCCCAGCCCGCGGGCTGGAAAACGGCCCGCCTGGCGACCCCGACTGAGTGACTATGTCTCGGACAACCTTACGACACCGATCGGCGGGGGGCACACGTCCCTCCCCGGAAGGTGTCGAACTCCTTCCGGCGCCCTCCTGACCAGGCCTTTCATGCGCACGGCCGGATCATCGGGGGAGGCGGATGGTGACCAGCCGCCCGACCGCCGACATCCGCTCCTCGGCCAGCCGGTCGGCTGCCACCGCGGGGGACACGTTCTCGTCGTCGGCGGACCGGAAGACCCGCAGGGCGACGTCGTAGATGCCACTGGCCTTGGACCGGGCCCGGTCCAAGGAGAAGCCGTGTCGCTCGTCCTCGACCTGGATCACGCCGCCGGCGTTCACCAGGTAGTCCGGTGCGTAGAGGATGCCGCGCCCGCGCAGCTGCTCGGCGACATCGGGGGTGGCCAGCTGGTTGTTCGCACCGCCGCAGACGATCCGGGCCGGGAGCGCGGCGACGGTGGCCTCGTCCAGCGCACCGCCCAGCGCGCACGGGGCGTAGACGTCATGGGG
>JAOPWM010000091.1 GCA_025965695.1 Blastococcus sp. | reverse complement strand
CGGCGTCCGGCCAGCGCTCGAGCACCGCGGCGGCCGTCACGTCGTCCACCCGGGTCGCCCAGGCGAGTGCGGAGCCGCCGTCGCGCAGGGCGGCGAGGCAGGCCACCGTCTGCTCCGGCGTCTTCCCCGCGGCGTACACGACCTCGGGCGTGCCGGTGCGCCGGGCGCGGTCGAGATCCAGCCGGGCGAAGCCGAGGTCGGCGGTGCGGTGCGCGCTCACGCCGCCCAGGGTGCCGCATCGCGCGATTGACCTGCGCCCGTCCCGGGCACGGGGAACGGCATGAGTGTCGTGAAGATCAACGCCGTGTCCGTGCCGCCGGAGCAGCAGGCCCGATTCGAGGAGCGGTTCCGCGGTCGGGCCGGGGCCGTGGAGAAGACCCCGGGTTTCGAGTGGTTCGAGCTGCTCCGCCCGCTCGAGGGCACCGACCAGTACCTCGTCTACACCCGCTGGAGCAGCGAGGAGGCCTACCGGTCGTGGCAGTCCGGTCAGGACTTCGACCGGGCCCACGCCGGGGGAGGGGACACCCTCGCGCCCGCGGCCGCCGCCTCGCACCACCTCTGGTCCTACGAGGTGCTGGAGTCCGCGGGGCCGCACGCGGAGCAGGGGCAGCAGGCCTGAATCCGTCCCCGGGACGGCGGTGGGCTCCCGGCCGCCACCCGGGCCGGGACTACTGTGACGAGGGGTCCCGGCGGTCGCCGGGTCGCTGGAACACGCGCACTCGCAGGTGGGAGCCATGACCGACACGCTCGCCGACAGCCGTACCTCCTCTCGGATGTTCACCGAGGGCGTGCCGCTCGTGGTGGAGGACGTGACGGGTCGCTCCGCCGCCGAGCGCGCCGCCATGCTCGCCGACCCCGGCTTCGGCCGGTACTTCACCGACCGCATGTTCGTGGCCCGTTACCGGGCAGGGCAGGGCTGGTACGATGCCCGGCTGACCGGCTACGCGCCGCTGCAGTTGGACCCGTCCACCGCGGTGCTGCACTACGCGCAGTCGATCTTCGAGGGCCTCAAGGCCTACGCCCAGCCCGACGGCAGCGTCGCGACCTTCCGCCCGGAGGCCAACGCCGCCCGCTTCGCCCGCGGGGCCAAGCGGCTGGCCATGCCGCCGGTGCCCGAGGAGGCGTTCATCTCCGCCGTCGACGCCCTCGTCGACGCCGACCGCGACTGGGTGCCGACCGGACCGGACCAGACGCTGTACATCCGGCCGTACCAGATGGCCAGCGAGCCGTTCCTCGGCGTCCGGCCGGCCCACGAGTACCTGTTCCTGATCATCGCCAGCCCGGCCGGGGCGTACTTCCCCCGCGGCGTGCAGCCGGTCTCGGTCTACCTCTCCGAGGACTACATCCGCGCGGCACCGGGCGGCACCGGCGACATCAAATGCGCCGGCAACTACGCCGCCAGCCTGCTGGCCCAGGAGCAGGCCATCGCGGCCGGCTGCGACCAGGTGGTCTGGCTCGACGCGGTGGAGAGGCGCTACGTCGAGGAGATGGGCGGGATGAACCTGTTCTTCGTCCTCGGCTCCGGCGACGACGCCGAACTGGTCACCCCCGAGCTCACCGGCACCCTGCTGCCCGGCATCACCCGCGACTCGCTGATCCAGGTCGCCCGGGCGATGGGGCACACCGTCACCGAGCGCCGCTTCTCCGTGGACGAGTGGCGGGCCGGCGTCGCCGACGGCACGGTCACCGAGACCTTCGCCTGCGGCACGGCCGCGGTGATCACGCCGGTCGGCGAGGTCAAGGCCCGCACCGGTGACTTCGTGGTCGGCGACGGCACGCCGGGCCCACTCACGATGCGGCTGCGCGAATCCCTCCTGGACATCCAGCACGGGCGGGTGGCCGACACCCGCGGCTGGCTGCACCGGGTCGCCTGAGCGACCGCCGGTCAGAGGGACGACGAACGCGTGCAGCGCTGGCGTGGGCTCGAGGCCACCCCCGGTGACCTCGGCCGGACGGTCGTCACCGTGGGCATGTACGACGGCGTCCACCGGGGACACCAGAAGCTGATCGGGGCCGCGGTGTCCCGGGCACGGGCGATGCATCGGCCGTGCCTGCTGCTCACCTTCGACCCCCATCCGGCCGAGGTGGTGCGACCCGGGTCGCACCCGGCGATCCTCACCTCGATGGACCGCAAGGCCGAGCTCGTCGCCGATCTGGGGGTGGACGCGATGTGCGTTCTGCCGTTCACCCCGGAGTTCATGCGGCTGTCCCCGGAGTCGTTCACGCACACGGTCCTGGTCGAGCACCTGCACGCCGCCGAGGTGGTCGTGGGGGAGAACTTCACCTACGGGCACAAGGCGTCGGGCACCGTGGAGACCCTGCGTGCCGAGGGCCGGCGCTTCGGCTTCGCCGCCGAGGGGATCGCGCTGGCCGAGGACGCCTCCGACGAGGGCGAGGTGACCATCTCCTCGACCTACATCCGGGCCTGCGTCGCCGCCGGCGACATGGTCCCGGCCTCCCGCGCCCTGGGCCGGCCGCACCGGGTCGATGGCGTGGTGGTGCGGGGTCACCGGCGCGGCCGGGAGATGGGCTACCCGACGGCCAACGTCGAGACGCCGCCGTTCACCGCGATCCCCGCCGACGGCGTCTACGCCGGCCACCTGGTCACTCGCGACGGGGACGGTCAGAACCGCTTCCCGGCGGCGATCTCCGTGGGCACCAACCCGACGTTCCAGGGCAGTCGGCGCACCGTCGAGGCCTATGTCCTCGACTACGACGGCGACCTCTACGGCGAGCACGTCGGCGTCGAGTTCACTCAGCGGCTGCGCCCCATGGCGGCCTTCCCGGACGTCGACCAGCTGATGGCGGCCATGGCCAAGGACGTCGTCGACACCCGCCAGGTACTCGGGCTATGACATCGTCGTCCTACCGGACGACACCGCGACCAGGAGCCGTCCCCTGCACCCATGAGCCGCTGCGTCGGGCCTGCGCGGACCCCTCCAGGGCCCACTCGGCCCGACCGTGTGATCACCGCTGGTAGCCTGTGGACGTGCCGGGGCAACCCGGCGTGTGTGCTACCTGCCCCCGTGATTCAAACCGGGGGCCACACGTGACCCGCCCCGGAGGCGATCAGATGGCGCTCGAGAGCGCAGTCAAGAAGCAGATCATGACCGATTACGCCACGGACGAGAACGACACCGGCTCGCCCGAGGTGCAGGTCGCGATGCTGACCCGTCGGATCAGCGACCTCACCGAGCACCTCAAGATGCACAAGCACGACCACCACAGCCGGCGGGGCCTGCTCCTGCTGGTCGGTCGTCGTCGCCGCCTGCTGAACTACCTGGCGAAGACCGACATCACTCGGTACCGATCGCTCATCGAGCGACTCGGCCTGCGCCGCTAGTACGTCGAGGGGGCCGCTCCCGGGACATCCCGGGGCCGGTCCCCTTCCTCGTGCGGCACCCGTCGCACGAGCACCGGCCAGCCGCCGGACGCGTCCCGCAAGGGCCGGTCCTCGGTAGTGGCCCCCGGGCACGTTCGGTTCGCCCCACGCGGGGAACACCAGATCCCGAGGGCTTCGATCGAGCACCGGTCGCCTCGGACGCAGGACGGCATGAAGCCGTCAGAGGAGTCGCAGACCGGCACGAGGCCGGCGCGACGAGAAGAGAGAAGGACACATGTCCGCACCCACCACCACCGGCACGATCGCTGCCGAGTTCGACCCCGAGGACGGGGTCACCACCGCCACCGCGGTCATCGACAACGGCAGCTTCGGCAGCCGCAGCATCACCTTCGAGACCGGCCGCCTCGCGCGTCAGGCCGCCGGCTCCGTCGTCGTCACCATGGGCGACACCATGCTGCTCTCCGCCACCACGGCCGGCCGCCAGCCGAAGGAGCAGTTCGACTTCTTCCCGCTGACCGTCGACGTCGAGGAGCGCATGTACGCCGCCGGGCGCATCCCCGGCTCGTTCTTCCGCCGCGAGGGCCG
>JAOPWM010000015.1 GCA_025965695.1 Blastococcus sp. | reverse complement strand
CGGAGCCGATGAACTTGTCGGAGTCGCCGCGGGTGGACAGCTCCAGGTAGTAGTCGTCGAGGCCGAAGTCGCGCAGCAGACCCAGCACGAAGGCGAGCAGGTGGCGGACCTCACCGGGCGCCTGCTCCGGGGTGACGTAGCTGTGCGAGTCGTCCTGGGTGAGTCCGCGCACGCGGGTGAGGCCGTGGACGACGCCGGACTTCTCGTACCGGTACACGGAGCCGAACTCGAAGAACCGCAGCGGGAGCTCGCGGTAAGACCGCCCACGCGACTGGAAGATCAGGTTGTGCATCGGGCAGTTCATGGCCTTGAGGTAGTACTTCGAGTTCTCCAGGTCCATCGCCGGGAACATGGTGTCCTCGTAGTACGGCAGGTGCCCGGAGGTCTCGAACAGGCCGCCCTTGGTGATGTGCGGCGTGCCGACGTAGTCGAAGCCCTCCTCGATGTGCCGGGCGCGGACGTAGTCCTCCATCTCCCGCTTGATCACACCGCCCTTGGGGTGGAAGACCGCCAGGCCCGAGCCGATCTCGTCAGGAAAGCTGAACAGGTCCAGCTCGGCGCCCAGCCGGCGGTGGTCGCGGCGCTCGGCCTCGGCGAGCTGCTCGCGGTAGGCCTTGTGGGCCTCCTTGCTCTCCCAGGCGGTGCCGTAGATGCGCTGCAGCTGGGGGTTCTTCTCGCTGCCCCGCCAGTACGCGGCGGCGCTGCGGGTGAGAGAGAACGCCGGGATCGTGCTCGTGCGCGGCAGGTGCGGGCCGCGGCAGAGATCGGTCCACACGAGCTCACCGGTGCGGGCGTCGAGGTTGTCGTACATCGTCAGCTGCGCGCCGCCCACCTCGACGGAAGCACCCTCGGTGTCGTCGGCACCACCCTTGAGGCCGATCAGCTCGAGCTTGTACGGCTCGTGCGCCAGCTCGGTCGTGGCGTCGGCGTCGCTGATCTCACGGCGGGCGAAGTTCTGCCCGGCCCGGACGATCTCCTGCATCTTCTTCTCGAGGGCGGTCAGGTCCTCGGGAGTGAACGGCCGCTCGGGGTCGAAGTCGTAGTAGAAGCCGTTCTCGATCGGCGGCCCGATGCCGAGCTTCGTGCCGGGGAAGAGTTCCTGCACGGCCTGGGCCAGCACGTGGGCGGTCGAGTGGCGGATCACCGCGCGCCCGTCGGCGCTGGCGGCGGGCACCGGCTCGACCTGGGCGTCGGCCTCGGGCGACCAGTTGAGGTCCTTGAGATCACCGAAGGCGACGTCCCGGACGACGACGGCACCGTCGGGACCCTTGAGCGGGATCCCGGCATCTTTGAGCGCCTGCATCGCCGTCGTCCCGGCCGGCACCCGGATCGGGGCGAGCGCGGTCGGAGAGGGCGGGGTCGACACGAGGAGCTCCTGGAGGGGTCGAAGGGCAGACCCCCCGAGACTAGTGCGCGGCTCCGGCTCAGCCCGGGACGATCTCCAACCCCGCCGCGACGGCACCCCGGCGGCCGAGCACCTCGGCCACCCGGTCGAAGGTGGCCGGGTCGGCCGGCTGCACCGTCACCGCGTCGTCGCCGACCGCGATCCGCAGCGGGACGGCCTCCGCGGAGGTCACGCGGAACCGGCCCTCCACGCCGCGGGTGAAGGTGAATCGGGCCAGCACGGAGTCGTACGTATCCCCCTGCCGGGCCATCTGGGCGACGAAGTTCCCGAGGCCGTAGACCGCCCACTCCCCGTCGATCTGCTGGAACGGCTGCACGACGTGCGCATGGTGTCCGAGCACGAGATCGATGTCCGGCGAAGCGAGCAGCGCCTGGACGGCGGCGACCTGGGCGCCGGTGGGATCGTGGTCGTACTCCACGCAGCAGTGCAGGCTCGCCACGACGACCTCTGCGCCCGCCGCCCTGGCGCGCGCCGCAGCAGCCAGCATCCCGTCGACGTCCGGCACGTCCGCGACGTCGACCGACCATTTCCTCCCCGCCGGCGGCGGACCGCCGTTGAGGCCGTACGTGGCGGCGATGTGCCCGACCCGCACTCCCCCGGCGTCGACGATCGTCGGCGCCAGGCTGTCGGCCTGGGTCCGATACGTCCCGCTGTGCGCGATCCCCGCCGCGTCGAGGGTGTCGAGGGTGCGGACCACGCCGTCGGCGCCGTCGTCCAGGGAGTGGTTGGACGCCGTCGAGCAGAGGTCGTAGCCCGCCCCGGCCAGAGCATCGACGATCTCCGGCTGGACGGCGAAGGTGGGGTAGCCGCGGTAGGGGCCGCCCGGCGGCGCCACCGGGGTCTCGAGGTGGCAGATCGCGAGGTCGGCGGCCTGCACGAGCGGGGCGACGGGCGCGAGGACGGCGGAGAAGTCGTAGCTGCCGTCGTCCTGGAGCGCCCCGGCGGCGAGGGCGAGGTCCTGGTGGATCAGGACGTCGCCGGTGGCGACGAGGGTGAAGCTCTGCGGCGGAGCCGCTGTCGTCGACGGGGCCGGGGCGGCGACCGGGTCGGCCGGTCCGCAGGCGGCGAGCAGCAGCGCGAGCGCGGCCAGGACTCCGGTCCGGCTCGTCGGCACGGCGGCAGGCTAGATCAGGAGGGCTCGAGAAGGACAGGGTCCCCGACGCTGATCCGGCCGGCCCGCCGCACGTCGGCGTAGACGCCGAGGCAGTGCTTGGGCGTCCGGGTCACCTCGAGGACGGCCTCACCCACGCGGAGTTCGCGGCCGACCCAGGTGCGCTCGTCGCCGTCGATGGTCAGGACGAGGTTGGCGCGCGGGTCGTCCGCCGAGCATCCCTCCGGGACCTCGCCGGCCGCGGCCCGCTCGATCGCCCCTCGGGAGACGAGGTGGACGGGCGCGACACCGGTGCCCTCCTCGGGCGTCGGCACCAGTCGGACGGCGCGACCGAGCGCCGCCGTGAGAGCGCCCGCGTCGATGCCCGGGTCACCGGTGGCCGGCACGTCCGCCATCCCCGGCGCGTCCTTGGCACGCAGGACGCGGTCGTCGTCCCCGAGAACGGTCCAGGCACGGTCGCCGACCAGCCCCCGCCCGGACACGTCGGCCGTGGGCACCGCGGTGCCTGCCAGGGAGCGCACCGGATAGACCCAGATCTGCTCGACCCGGCCCACGACGCGTTCCGGCTGCTGCAGCACATCGCCGACGCTATGCCAGCTGCTCACCCCAGGGCGCGGCCCGGCGGCGCAGGCGGCGCAACTGCGCATCCAGGTACGGCCGCGCCCGCCGCTGGCCACCCTCTCGCCCGATCGCATCCATCAGCAGGGTCAGCGTCCGGGCCAACCGCGGCTCGTCCGGCTCCCAGCCTCGGCAGAGACACTCCTCCAGCCACTCGACCGGCGCCCGGTGACCGCGGTCGGAGTTGCATCGACGACAGGCCGCCACCTCGTTCTCCGGCCACGACGGGCCGCCCTTGACCCGCGGTAGGACATGGTCGGTCGTCGGGGTCACGTGGCGGTCGAACCCGCGGCCGCACCAGACGCAGGTGGCGCCGTCGCGCTCGAGGGCGTCCCGGAGGCGGGCGGCGCGGTTCAGTGCCATCACCACCATCGTCCGCCCCCGTCGGCTGGGACGCCCGTGTCCGGAGGAGCGCCTGCGGCACACGGGGCGGCCGCGGCCTGGCGCTGGCCGGCCGCATCCTCTGGATCGTGTCATCGTGCCCGCAGTCGTCGCCCTGGATGCGGACCTGTCGACGGTCACGACGCCGGAGGACGACGCCGCGGTGCTGAACTCGCTGCGGACGACGATGGAGACCGCAGCCGCCCAGACGACGGACCCGCAGTTCCCAGCGGACCGCTCTCATCGCCGCCATGACCTCGGTCGCGCGCAGCCTGGCCAGCACGGACGGCGGCAACGTCGAGTACCACCGCGCGCTGGTGGACCTGACGTCCGCCGTCCTGGCGATGGACCCGGCGGCCGTGGCCGAGCGGATCCTCGCCCCCGCGCCACCGCTCCGGAACCACAGAACCCCAGGTCACTCCCCGCTCGGGGACTGACCTGGGGTTGATGTTCTGTGGGCGATACTGGGTTCGAACCAGTGACCTCTTCGGTGTGAACGAAGCGCTCTACCACTGAGCCAATCGCCCGGTGCTGTGATCAGTGAATGCGCGTCCGATTGTGCCAGACGCTCAGCGCCAGAGCGGCACCCACCCCGGCGCCCACCCGGGGACGCCCGTGATGTGCAGCGTGACGACGAGGACGCCGTAGACGCAGGCCGCCGTGGCCGCGGCGATCAGCAGCCGGACCCACACGGGCTGGTCGGTGACCCAGTCCGTCCAGTTCTTCACGTGCTTCTTGGTGAACTCCAGCAGTCGCTCGGCCCAGAGGAACTCCGTCGCCAGGACGAACAGGCCGGCGATCACGATCAGCCAGCCCGGCCCCGGCAGCGGGATCGCCACGATGCCGAGCGCGACGATCAGCCCGCCGACGACACCGACGACGATCCGGTAGGGATGGTTGACCGACCGCCGGGCGGCGATCCGGCGGCGCCAGCGGGTGTCGGCTATCCGCTCGCGCAGGCTCAGCGTCCCGTCGCCGTCGAACCGGGCCAGCCGCTCGTCGCGGGTCTCCCGCTGTTGGCCGCGCTTCGTCGCGGCGACGGTCTCCTGGTCGCTCAGCTGGTCACCCGCCCGGTCGCGACGACGTCCGTCGGGAACGACGGAGCCTCCTGACCAGGTTCGAGGCTGATCCCGTACGCGGGGTACTGGTCGAAACCGGTCAGCCCGGAGCCTACGGTTTTCATGTCCATCTGTGACCGCGTGACGTCGAAGGTGCCGAGCGCCTGTGCCGTCTCGCCGCCCATGCCCCAGAGCACGTAGGTGGTCGCCCCGGGATCGTTGACCGACAGCCCGTGCGTGATCACCTGCACCTCGTTTCCGCGGGCAACGACGGTCGCCACCGAGTGCCCGTCGGCCTCCAGCGGGGCGATCGTCGCCTTCCCGGGGCTCAGCAGGCCGTCCATGACCTTGCTCTGCTCCGCGACCGTCGACCGAAGCTCCTGCCGGTCAGAGGCGAGGACGACGTTCCACAGGCCCAGGCCGACGATCGCGGCGATGCCCGCCGCGACCAGCCCGGTGGGCAGCGAACGCCGCCAGCGCGAAGGCTGCTCGACCGCCCGCCGGGGCTTCGGGGCGACCGCGGTCGGCCGGCCGGCCGGGGCCGGC
>JAOPWM010000001.1 GCA_025965695.1 Blastococcus sp. | reverse complement strand
TTACCCCCGCCCGCCGGGGTCGCGGGCTGCTCGGCCGGCGGCTGGGTGTCCGTCGGCGCCGGGGTGGGCGCCGGGGCCGGGGCGGCCGGCGAAGCGTAGCCGGTGCCGCGGGTACCGGCCGCGACAGCGGGGTCCGCCGGCGGGAACGGGGCGTTGGGCTGGTTCGCCAGGATCGGCGTCATGGCGTCATGGAAGATCTGCGCGGGGATGCCACCGCCGTGGCCGCCCACGTCCTCCAGCGTCTTGGGGTTGAAGTACATGACGCTCACCGCGTAGTCAGGCGTGATCCCGACGAACGTCGCCGACTTGTCGTCGTTGATGGTTCCGGTCTTGCCGCCGATGTCGTGCCCCGAGATCGCCGCCTTCCGTCCGGTTCCGTCCTGCACCACGTTCAGCATCATGTTGCTCAGCGTGTTGGCGACGCCCGGCGGGATGGCGTTCGGCGTGCAGTGGTCGCCGGTGTCGATGACCTTGCCGGCGGCGTCCTTCAGCGGCTGGCCGTTCTGATCGAGGACCGCGGTCACCGGGGTGGGGTTGCACTGGGTACCGCTGGCCGCCAGCGTCGAGTAGGCGCTGGCCAGGTCGAGCGGGCTGGTCGCGTCGGTGCCGAGGGTGAACGAGCCGATCTGGTTCTCGATGTACCACTTGGCCGGGTGCTGATTGGGCGCGTCGAAGTGCATGCCCATCGACACCGCGGCGTTCACCGGGCCCTCGACGCTGCCCAGCGCATCCTCCAGCGCGACGAAGTAGGTGTTGGAGGACGCCGTCAGACCCGTCGTCATGTTGTAGGTGGACGCATACCCCGCGTTGTCATTGGGGACGACGTACGGTGCGCCGCGGGTGCCGCCGTTCTTCTTGTAGACCTTCGAGGTGTAGGGCTGCGGGGCGTAGATCGTGTAGTTCGAGCCGAACCCCGCGGAGAGCGCGGCGGCGGCCGTGAAGATTTTGAAGGTCGACCCGGTACCGGCGCTCGGCACCACGTTGAAGTTCACCGACTCGCACTCGGGGGCCGAGCAGCCGTACCGGCGGTTCTCGCTCATCGCCAGCACGTGACCGGTGCCCGGCTGCACGGCGGTGAGGATGCCGGCGAACGGGTTGCCCATCGACGCGTAGTTGAGCACGCCCTGGTCGCCGGACTGCTGGAGGTCCGGCCGCAGCGTCGTCTGGATCGTCAGGCCGCCGTTCTCCAGCGTGTCCTTGCTGATGCCGAGCGTGCCCGTCAGGTAGCTGGAGAGGTAGTCGCAGAAGAAACCACCCACGGCGGCGTCGATGCAGCCGTTCGGGGGGTCGGCGCCCTCGACGACGGCGACCGGCTGCGCCGAGACGTCCTTCAGTTCCTGGTCGGTGATGTGCCCGAGGGTGTTCATCCGCTGCAGCACCTGGTTGCGCCGGTTCGCGGCCTTCTCGGGCTGGGCGATCGGGTCGTCGTTGGTCGGGCTCTGCACCAGCCCGGCGAGCATGGCCGCCTGGGGGAGGGTGAGGTCCACGGCGTTCACGCTGAAGTACTTCTGCGCGGCGGCCTGGATGCCGTAGGCGCCTTCGCCGAAGTACACGATGTTGAGGTAGCGGGTGAGGATCTCGTCCTTGGAGTAGGTCTGCTCAAGCGCCAGCGCGAGCCTGGCCTCCTTGAGCTTGCGACCCACGGTCTGTTCCTTCGCCGCCTGCTGCTCCTCCGGGGTCGCCGCCGTCTGGAGCAGCGTCTGCTTGACCAGCTGCTGGGTGAGGGTGGACCCACCCTCCTGCACCGAGCCGGCCGCCACGTTGGTCACCAGCGCGCGCATCGTGCCCTGCACGTCCAGGCCGTTGTGGTCGTAGAAGCGGGAGTCCTCGATGTCGACCAGGGCCTGCTTCATGATCGGCGCGATCTGGTCGGGCCCCACCGGCGTGCGGTTGTGCGAGTAGAAGTTCGTGATCGGCGAGCCGTCGGCAGCGAGGACGTGGCTGTTGCCCGCAGGCGTCTTGTCGGTGAGCTCGACCGGCAGGGCGTCGAGCAGCGACGCGGAGTTGCGGGCCACCAGCCCCGTCCCGCCGACCAACGGGAACATCAACCCGGCCAGCAGCGCCCCGGCCGCGACGATCGTCGCGGCGAGCTTGGCGATCAGGTGGCCACGGGGCTGGGACTGCACGTTCTCCGACATCGGCGCCGAGGATACGTGGCCGAGGGCCCGGACCGCCCGGTTCAGCCTCGGCGCGCGGGCAGCACCCGGGTGCGGGGGATGCCGGTCGGGGTGTCCGCGTCCGGAGCGGTCAGCTCACCGGCCATCACACGCAGGCCGTCCAGGTCGTGGACGTCGCCGGCCGCCGCCGGGACGGTCCGGACGGCGACCTCCGGGTGGGCGCTGGTGAACCGGTCGGCAAGGTGCTGCTCGCGGGCGGCCACCACCATGCGCTCGGCGTGCACCCGCAGTGCCGCGGCCGCGACCTCCGCGCCCTCGGCCCCGGACTCGGCGGCCTCCTCGGCGGCGCCCTCGGCCCGGGTGGCCGACAGGGCCGTCGTCGCGGGGGGATGGGTGCGGTTGAGCACCAGCCCGGCCAGCGGCATGCCCTCCGCCGACAGCCGGTCGACGAAGTAGGAGGCCTCCCGGAGCGCGTCCGGCTCCGGGGAGGCGACGACGACGAACCAGGTGCCCGGACGGCGGAGCAGCTCGTACGTCGCGGTCGCCCGCTCGCGGAAGCCGCCGAACATGGTGTCCAGCGCCGCGACGAAGGCGGAGATGTCCCGCAGCAGCTGGCCGCCCAGGATCTTGCTGATGATCTTGCTGAAGAACATGAACCCCGCGCTGGCGAACCGCAGGCCGGCCCGGCCACCGGCACGGGCCGGCGCGGTGAGCAGCCGGATCATCGTGCCGTCGAGGAAGCGGCTCATCCGGTTCGGGGCGTCGAGGAAGTCCAGCGCCGACCGGGACGGCGGGGTGTCGACGATGATCAGGTCCCACTGGTTGCTGGCCCGCAACTGGCCCAGCTTCTCCATCGCCATGTACTCCTGCGTCCCGGAGAAGGACGACGACAGGGACTGGTAGAAGGGGTTCTCGAGGATCGCCTCGGCCCGCTCGGGCGTGGAGTGGGCGGCGACGATGTCGTCGAACGTCCGCTTCATGTCCAGCATCATCGCGTGCAGTTCGCCCTCGGCTCCGGGGACGTCGACCCGCCGTGGCTCGTTGTTCAGCTCCACCAGGCCGAGCGACTGCGCCAGCCGCCGGGCCGGGTCGATGGTGAGGACGACGACCGTCCGGCCGGCCTGGGCCGCGGCCAGGGCGAGCGCCGCCGACGTCGTCGTCTTGCCCACGCCGCCGGAACCGCAGCAGACGACGATCCGTGTCTCGCGGTCGGCGATCAGCTCGGCCAGGTCCATGGGTGGCGCGAGGGGCCCCGGTCGAGCGGCTGCGCGGGCCGGCCTGGGCTGCGGTTCGACGTCCTCGGGGCGCGTGGCCATCAGGCGGCGACCTGGCTGCGCAGGTGGTCCTCGAGGCGGCCGGCGAGATCGAACAGTGATCCGACGTCCATCGGCCCGGGCAGCAGGGGCAGTTCGACCGTCGGACGGCCGAGCGCCTCCACCTCGTCCCGGAGGGCGTCCTGCGCGGTCCAGCGGCGGGCGTGCTCGGTCACCTCGTCGGCCAGCGCGTGTGCGATCGACTCGGCGTCGTGCAGGTGGGCGGCGGTGAGCGCGGGCAGGAGTTCGTCCCCGGTCAGGCGGCCCTCGGCGGCGCGGGACATGCCGTCCACGGGCAGCACCGGCTCCGTGGCCATGTTGACGATGACCGAGCCGATGGGCAGCGCCGCCTTGGTCAGCTCGGCGATCGCGTCGGCGGTCTCCTGCACCGGCATGTCCTCGAGCAGGGTGACCAGGTGCACCGCGGTCTGCGGGGAGCGCAGCACGGCCATGACGCCGTCGCTCTGGGTCTTGATCGGGCCGGAGCGGGCCAGTTGGGACATCTCGGCGGTGACCCCGAGAAACCGGGTGATCCGGCCGGTGGGCGGCGCGTCGACGACGACGGCGTCGTAGACCCGCCGTCCGTCGTGGCGACGGGTCACGGCCTCCTTGATCTTCCCGGTGAGCAGCACGTCGCGGAGGCCCGGCGCGATGGAGGTCGCGAAGT
>JAOPWM010000300.1 GCA_025965695.1 Blastococcus sp. | reverse complement strand
ACGCCCGCTCGCCGGTCCTCGTCGCCACCGACGTCGCCGCCCGCGGCATCCACGTGGACGACGTCTCGCTGGTCCTGCACTACGACCCGCCGACGGACGCCAAGACCTACCTGCACCGTTCGGGCCGCACCGCCCGCGCGGGTGCCGCTGGTGTCGTCGTCTCGCTGCTCCTGCCCGACCAGGTGGGCCAGTCCAAGCGCCGGTTCCGCTCGGCCAAGGTCGACCCGGACGTCGTCAAGATCCGTCCGGGTGACGCCCCGATCACCGACCTGGTGGCCAAGGGCGTCGCGGTCGAGCCCAAGGAGCGCACCCAGCGCGACATGCGCCGTGGCCCGGGTGGGCCCGGCGGTGGGCGTCCGCGCCGGGACGGTGACCGTCCCACCGGCGGCTACCGTGGCGGCCCGCGTCGCTCGTTCGGCGACAAGCCCCGTCCGGCCGGCGAGCGTTCCGCCTCCGGCGAGCGGTCGTCCTACAGCGACCGTCCGTCGTCGGGTGAGCGTTCCTACGGCGACCGGGGTCCGCGTGCGGGCGGCGGTCGGCCCAGCCGGCCCTCGCGCTACTCCAGCTGAGCAGCGCTACTCCAGCTGACAGCACCTGAACGGCGAAGCGGCCGGTCCCGGGATCTCCCGGGGCCGGCCGCTTCGCCGTGTCCGGACTTTCGGTGCCGAAAGTCCACGGACGGGCCCGGACTTTCGGCACCGAAAGTCCGGGGTCAGTCGCGGAAGACCAGGGCGCCGCTGACCAGAACGACGACCTCGTCCCAGAGCGGGCGCAGTTCGGCGGCGTCCTCGGCGCGCAACGTCGCGTCCGGCTCGCTCTCGCCCCGAGCGACCTCGCGGCCCAGCGGTGAGGCGGGGGAGAGCAGCTCCTCGACGCGGGTGAGCCCGGCGTACTCCGCGAGGTCGCGAACGCCCTCGACCGGCTGGGCGAAGGCCCGGTGGTCGACCAGTCCGGCGGCGCCGTCGGCGACCTCCCCCAAGACCTCGGACAGCTCGGTGAGGTCGTAGCGGTCCTGGTCGGCAGGCAGGGGCGGGATGTCGGTGTCGGCCACCTCTGCCCAGGAGGCGATCTCCATGAGGTCGTGCGCCTCGTTGCCCTTGCAGAACCGGGCGAGATCGGCCGGGGTGTCGAAGACGAATATCTCCCCGTCGCGGCCCAGGAAGCGGGCGACGTCCTCGACGTAGCAGCGCAGGGTCACCCCGGCGCCCTCGGGCACGACCACCTCCACCGGGAGGATGCCGACGGACTCCCAGAACTTCCCGGCGGCGGCGACCTCGGCTGGGGACGCGTTGATCCGGCTGCCGCGGGCGATCGTCCGGACGCCCGGCTCGTCGTCGTCGACGAGGACAACATCCTCGGGCAGGTCGTCGGGGCCGAGCTCCTCGATCTCGGACGCGGGCGGGTAGTCCTCGACGCTGGCCGAACCTGCGCCGGTCCAGTCCAGGTGCTCGGAGAGCTCCTCGACGACGTCCTCCCAGAGGTCGTCGAGCACACCGCCGACGCCGACCCAGGCGTCCTCGCCGGACCGGCC
The DNA here is from genome assembly GCA_025965695.1 of Blastococcus sp. Lineage (GTDB taxonomy): Bacteria > Actinomycetota > Actinomycetes > Mycobacteriales > Geodermatophilaceae > Blastococcus_B. The sequence goes on along the minus strand of JAOPWM010000300.1, from coordinate 2,711 downwards.
GACGAAGGCCTCCACGCCGAGGCCGAGGGAGCCGATCTCGGGCTTGGCGGCCAGTTCGGCCACCGCCTCGAACTGGCCTTCGGTCTCGGCGTCGTCGAGTTCCTCGTCGGGCTCCGGGCTGGTGTCGAGGCATTCGGCCAGCCGGCTGACGATGTCGATCGTCGCGGCGAGCTCCTCCACCGCCCAGCGGTCGGGGTTCTCCGCGGCGATGTCGTAGACGCCGTCGAGGTCGAAGCGGTGGTCCTCGTCGGGCGTGAGGTCCGCGGCACCGAGCCCCGCCACGATCGGCCACACGGGATGGTCGGCAAGGTCGTGATCGGTGCTGGTCCGGCAGTACGCCGCGAGCGCCGCGGGGCTCGGGAAGAGGTGGACGCGAGCTGTGCTCCCGTCGTCAGGGTCGTCCTCGGTCGTACCGAGGAACGCCTGCCACTCCTCGCCGTCCTCCTCCCAGGGCGGCGCCCACAGCGTGTAGCCGGTGCGGTCGTCGAGGGTGAGTGCGATCGGGACGATGCTGGGCCTGGCCACGGGGACACCCTGCCAGATGAAGGACCCTGTCCTCCCCACCCCTCGCAGGCTCGAGGTGGGACCCCGCGACGGGGCCGTTCAGACGCCGATCGGGTGCCAGACCGTCTTGGTCTCCAGGAACGGCGTCATCCGGGAGAGCCCGGGGTCAGCGGTCCAGTCCGGTTCGGTGACCTGCGGACGCACGACCCGCTTGACCGTGCCTGCAGCCTCGCGCTCGAACTCCATGGCACGCCCGTGGGGCGCGCCGGTCAGATCGATGCCGTCGACGTCGGCGTGCTCGGCCAGCCACGGGCCCAGCTCCGCGGAGTCGCCGGTGAGCAGGTTGACCACGCCGCCCGGGACGTCGCTGGTGGCCAGGACCTCGGCCAGGGTGACGGCGGGCAGCGGCCGCTCCTTCGACGTCACCAGGACGGCCGTGTTGCCGCCCGCGAGAACCGGCGCGAGCACGCTGACCAGGCCGAGCAGGGAGGACTCCTGCGGCGCCAGGACGGCCACGACACCGGTCGGCTCGGGCATCGAGAAGTCGAAGTACGGGCCGGCGACCGGGTTCGCGCCACCGAGGACGGCGGCGAGCTTGTCGGTCCACCCGGCGTACCAGACCCACCGGTCGATGGCGGCGTCCACGGCGGCACGCGCCTTGGACGACGACAGGCCCTCGCCGGCCGCCACCTCGTCGCAGAACTGCGCGTGCCGGCCCTCCATCACCTCGGCCACGCGGTACAGCACCTGGCCACGGTTGTAGGCGGTCATGCCCGACCACTTCGCGAAGGCCTCACGGGCGGCGACGACGGCGTCCCGGGCGTCTTTACGGGAGGCCCACGCGGCGTTGGCGAGGAAGTGGCCCCGGGTGTCGCTGACCTCGTAGGTGCGGCCGGACTCCGACCGCGGGAAGGCGCCGTTCACGTACAGCTTGTAGGTCTTCCGGACGGCCAGACGGTCACTCATGAGTGGGTCGCACCCTTCAGGTAGCCGGTCAGCCCGTGCCGGCCGCCCTCGCGGCCGTACCCGGACTGCTTGTAGCCGCCGAAGGGCGACGTCGGATCGAACTTGTTGAACGTGTTGGCCCATACGACACCGGCGCGGAGCTGGTTCGCGATCTTGAGGATCCGCGAGCCCTTCTCCGACCAGATTCCTGCTGAGAGCCCGTAGGTCGTGTTGTTCGCCTTCGCCACCGCCTCATCAGGGGTGCGGAAGGTCAGCACGCTCAGCACCGGGCCGAAGACCTCCTCGCGAGCGATGCGGTGCGCGGGGGAGACGTCGGTGAACACCGTCGGGGGGAACCAGTAGCCGCGGTCGGGCAGGTCGCAGGCCGGCTGCCAGCGGACGGCGCCCTCGGCTTCGCCGGCGTCGGAGAGCTCCCGGATGCGGGCCAACTGCTCCGCGGAGTTGATCGCTCCGATGTCGGTGTTCCTGTCCAGCGGGTCGCCCACGCGCAGGGTGCCGATCCGGCGCTGCAGCGAGGCGATGACCTCGTCGTGCACGTTCTCCTGCACCAGCAGCCGCGATCCGGCGCAGCAGACGTGGCCCTGGTTGAAGAAGATCCCCTGCACGATGCCCTCGACGGCCTGGTCGATGGGGGCATCGTCGAAGACGATGTTGGCCGCCTTGCCGCCGAGCTCCAGGCTGAGCGACTTCCGGGTGCCCGCGACCGCACGGGCGATCGACTTGCCCACCTCGGTGGATCCGGTGAACGCGACCTTGTCGACGTCCCCGTGCTCGACGACCGCGCGTCCGGTCTCGCCGGCGCCGGTCACGATGTTCACGACACCCGGCGGCAGGTCGGCCTGCTGGCAGATCTCGGCGAACAGCAGCGCCGTCAACGGCGTGGTCTCGGCGGGCTTGAGGACGACGGTGTTGCCGGTCGCCAGGGCGGGTGCGACCTTCCACGCCAGCATCAGCATCGGGAAGTTCCACGGGATGACCTGACCGGCCACGCCGAGCGGACGCGGGCCGGGGCCGAGGCCCGCGAAGTCGAGCTTGTCGGCCCAGCCTGCGTGGTAGAAGAAGTGCGCCGCGGCCAGCGGGATGTCGACGTCGCGGGACTCGCGGATGGGCTTGCCGTTGTCCAGCGACTCCAGGACGGCGAACTCGCGGGCCCGCTCCTGCAGCAGCCGCGCGATACGGAACAGGTACTTGCCGCGGTCGGCCGGGCGCATCGGGCCCCAGACGCGGGTGAACGCCCGGCG
>JAOPWM010000298.1 GCA_025965695.1 Blastococcus sp. | reverse complement strand
GAACCGGCAGTCGGCGGCGAGGACCGCCACATCGGCGTACGCGGTGTCCAGTCCCTCGCCGTCGTCGTACAGGGCCAGCTCGCGCATGCCGGGGGTGTCCGCCAGCAGACCGCCGCCCGGCAGCAGGTGCAGTTCGCGCGCCGTCGTCGTGTGCCGCCCTCGGCCGTCGCTCTCCCGGATGCCCCCGGTCTCGACGATGGACTCTCCGGCCAGCGCGTTCACCAGGCTCGACTTCCCGACGCCGGACGGGCCGACCATGGCACCGGTCCGGCCGGTCGGGAGCAGGCCACCGACGACGTCCAGACCCTCGCCGGTGACCGAGCTGACGGCCACGAGCGCCACGCCGAGCGCGTCCTCGCGGACCTGCTCCACCGCGGCCGCGACGTCCTCGCACAGATCGGCCTGGGTGAGGACGACGACCGGCGTCGCGCCACTGCTCCAGGCGACGGCGAGGTAGCGCTCGACCCGCCGCAGCCGCGCCTCCCCGTTCAGCGCGCCGACGACCAGGACGGTGTCCAGGTTGGCCGCGACGACCTGCGCCGCCGATGTCCGGCCGGAGCTCGTGCGGACGAAGACACTGGTCCGGGGAAGGACGGCGACCGCGCGTTCACCGCGCACGGCGACCCAGTCCCCCACCGCCGGACCGGACAGGCCGGACTCGTCGTACAGCGCGGCGACGGGATGCAGCCGGGTCTCGCCGTCGGCGGTCAGGACAGTCAGCCGGCCGCGGTCGACGCGCGACACGCGACACGCGCGCGTGCATCCCGCACTCAGCTCAGCAGCGCCGGGCGTCCATCCCAGCACTGAGAGATCGGTCACGGCGAGCATGGTCGCGCCCTGCTGAGCGTTGTGTCTTCCGGATTGTCGGCGACACGTTCACTTCAGTTAGCCGTTCATCCATCCGATTCATGTGTTGTGAGGGACATGAGTGCGATCGAGTCGCTGGCACTGCGACCAGCGACCCGCCTTGCCCAGCCCGTGGTCATCGGCCACCGGGGCGCCCCGGCCTACCGCCCGGAGCACACGGCCGCCAGCTACGAGCTGGCGATCGACCTCGGTGCCGAATTGATCGAGCCGGACGTGGTGGTCAGCCGGGACGGCGTCCTCGTCGTCCGCCACGAGAACGAGCTCTCCTGGTCCACCGACATCGCCGGCCGTCCGGAGTTCGCCGGCCGACGCACCACCAAGCAGGTGGACGACCGGGAGTGCACCGGCTGGTTCACGGAGGACTTCACCCTCGCCGAGCTGCGCACCCTGCGCGCCATCGAGCGGATGCCCGAGCTCCGGCCCCTGAACGCCGCCTACGACGGGCGCTTCGGCATCCTCACGCTCGGCGAGGTGATCTCGCTCGCCCGCACCCGTTCGACCGAGGACCGGCCGATCCGCGTGCTGGCCGAGCTCAAGCACGCCGACTGGTCCACCCAGCACGGACTGCCGATGGCTGAACTGGTCGCCGACGAGCTGCGCCGCCTCGACGCCACGGACGCGCACGGGCCGGTGATACTGCAGTCCTTCGAGGCGGCGGTGCTTCGTGACCTGCGCGCCCGCCTCGGCGAGGACGGTCCGCAGGTGGTCCAGCTGGTCGATGACAAGGCGGAGGGCGACCACATGGTCAGCCGCGCCGGACTGCGGGAGATCTCCACCTACGCGCAGGGGATCGGTCCCAGTCGCGACCGCATCCTGCTCGGCAAGGACGGGCTACCCGTCGGGGACACCTCCGTGCTCGTCGAGGAGGCTCACCGCGCCGCGCTGTCGGTGTTCTGCTGGACGCTGCGTGCGGAGAACGCGTTCCTGCCGGAGCACCTGCGGGTCGGCGACGCCCCCGGAGGCCTCGGCGACGCACTCGCCGAGGCCCGCCAGCTGCTCGCCCTCGGCGTCGACGGCCTGATCACCGACTCCCCGGACTACGCCGTCAGGGCAGTCAACGAGCTGCGCCTGTCCACCCTGGTCTGAGTCCCGACGACGGCGCCCGGGCTGCCGATCTCGCCGAGCATCACCGGCCGCGTCAGATCGCCCGAGCCGCGCAGATCGTCCAAGAAGTCGCCGAGCAGTACCCGGCTCTTCAGGCGCGACGGTCGCGATGACCGAGCGAGAGGCGCCCGTCGTCATGTCCGTCATGTCAGCCGGGCAGGCCGCCTCGTGGCACGGTCTGATGGACCTCCACGAGAAGGTCCCGGCCGGCTGGACGCTCGTGGGCGGGCAACTGGTCCACCTCCACTGCGCCGAGCATCGCGAGCGCCCGACCGACGACATCGACACCGTCGTCGACGTCCGCGCGGCCTCCGACATGCTCGACACCTTCGCCCAGGCGCTCCTCGACCTCGACTTCAAGGAAGTGCTGCGCCGACGCGATCGCGATGGAGCCGCAGCACGCGGCCGACAGCCTGGACCGGCTGGAACGGGCGGCCGGTCTCGACTGACGTCCGACCGTCAGAAGTCAACGCGGCCCCGGAAGCCTGCCTGCGAGGTTTCGCATCTGTCGCTGACCGAGCCGCCAGCCCTTCGCACCCAGTCAACCGATCAGGTCATGCACCACGACGTTCTCGTCGCGGCCGGGGCCGACGCCTATCACGCTGACCCGCGCGCCGGCGAGCTCCTCGAGTCGTTTCACGTACGCCTGCGCGTTCGCCGGCAGCTCGTCGAACGCACGGCAGTGCCGGATGTCCTCGATCCAGCCCGGCATCTCCTCGTAGACCGGCGTCGCGTGATGGAAGTCGGTCTGCGTCATGGGCATCTCGTCGTGCCGGACGCCGTCGACGTCATCGGCCACGCAGATGGGCACCGTCTCCAGCCCGGAGAGGACGTCGAGCTTGGTCAGGAAGTAGTCGGTGATGCCGTTGACCCGGCTGGCGTACCGGGCGACGACGGCGTCGAACCAGCCGCAGCGCCGGTCACGACCCGTCGTGACGCCGACCTCGCCGCCCTGCTTGCGGAGGTACTCGCCGTTGGCGTCGAACAGCTCGGTCGGGAACGGCCCGGAGCCGACGCGGGTCGTGTACGCCTTCAGGATCCCGACCACGCGCTCGATCCGCGTGGGGCCGATGCCTGAGCCGGTAGCGGCGCCACCGGCCGTCGGGTTGGACGAGGTGACGAACGGATAGGTCCCGTGGTCGACGTCGAGCAGCGTGCCCTGGGAACCCTCGAGCAGCACCCACTCGCCACGGTCGAGGGCGTCGCCCAGTAGCAGCCGGGTGTCGACGATCCGGTGCTTGATCGCCTCGGCGTACGCCGCGTACTCCTCGACGACCTCGTCGACGTCGATCGCCTTGCGGTTGTAGACCTTGACCAGGATCTGGTTCTTCTCCTGCAGCGTCCCCTCGAGCTTCTGCCGGAGGATCGACAGGTCGAGCAGGTCCTGCACGCGGATGCCGACGCGGGCGACCTTGTCGCCGTAGGCCGGGCCGATGCCGCGGCCGGTGGTGCCGATCTTGCGCGTGCCCAGGAACCGCTCGGTGACTTTGTCCAGCGCCCGGTGGTGCGGCATGATCAAGTGCGCGTCGGAGGAGATCACCAGGCGCGAGGTGTCCACCCCCCGCTCCTCCAGGTCCGCGAGCTCGCCGATCAGCACCTCGGGGTCGATGACCACCCCGTTGCCGATCACCGGCGTGCACCCGGGAGTGAGGATCCCCGACGGGATCAGGTGCAGCGCGTACTTCTCGCCGTCCGGCGTGATCACCGTGTGCCCGGCGTTGTTGCCGCCCTGGTAGCGGACGACGTAGGGGACGCGACCCCCGAGCAAGTCGGTGGCCTTTCCCTTTCCCTCATCGCCCCACTGGGCACCGATCAGCACGACAGCCGGCATCGGGTCCTGGTTCTCCTTGCACATCGGCATCCGGCGGTTCCCGGCTGGCAGATGGCAGGGTATCCGCATGTCCGCAGTCCAGCTGGACCTCCGTCGTCTGGAACCGGGCCGGGCCCCCCGACCGCAGGACGTCGCCGCCGCCGGTCACGCCGATTCGGTCGCCGTCCGGGGCCCGGTGCCGGCGCTCGCAGCAGTCCTCACGGTGCTGCTGAAGGCCGAGCGCACCGCGCAGGTGCCGGTCGCGTGGGAGCCGTCCGGTGACAGGGACTCCGTCGCGCTGGCCCGGGACATCGGCGTCGGCAGCGGAGAGCAGCGTGAGCTCTGCCTGGTCCGGGACGACCACGGCGGCGTCCTCCTCCAGCACGGCCGGATCGAGGCCGCCGGGGACGGCCGCCGTGCGCTCAGCCGCCGGCTGGGGCTGCAGGCCCACCACGACGACATCAAGGTGGCCGACGGTGAGATCACCCGGATCGACGTCCGCCCGGACTGGCGCGCGGTGGACACGATCGGCGTGACGGTGATGCTGCAGCCGCTGCGCCCGACGCGGCACACCAGCGGCCGCGCCCTCCAGGTGGCCTCCGACCCGGCGCGGGTCGTCTGTGACGGTGTCCCCTACCCGCGCCCGGTCAGCCGCTGGACCTGGTACGCCGACCACCGGATGCGCTGGCTGCTCCAGCCCTGAAGAAGGACCCCCTGCCCCCCACCGCTCGCCCGCTCGCGGCGGGCCCCTGCAGGGGGCCGGGCGCGGGGGTCGTGGACACTGGACGGCACCCCACCCGCCGAGGAGGCTCCGCTGCCGACGTCCTGCGCCCCGACCGGGCGGCCCCGCGGGTGATGAGCGATCGCCTGCCCACGCTGGGTGCGTCGCCGGTCGAGCTGCCGCGCCCGCGCCGACTGCTGGGGCGTGCACTTGGCCGGCCGAGCCTGCCCGCCCTGGTCGGCCTCGCCGTGGTCGTCGTGGTGTTCGGCGCGCAGGCGCCCGGACTGCTCACCTCGGGCGGCCTGGCCAGCGTCCTCGACTCGGCCGCGCTGCTGGGTATCGGCGGGGTCGCGGTAGCCCTGCTGCTGATCGCCGGCCAGTTCGACCTCTCCATCGGGGTCCTGGCCATCGCCAGCTCGCTGGTCACCGCACTGCTGATCGAGGAGGCCGGCTGGGGGACCTGGCCGGCCCTGCTGGTCTCCCTGGCAGCTGCCCTGCTGGTGGGCCTGGTCAACGGATTCCTGGTGGTGAACACCGGCCTGCCCAGTTTCCTCGTGACGCTGGCGACCTTCCTCGTGCTCCAGGGGACCTCGCAGGCCAGCGCGCAGGCGCTCGCCGGGTCGGCGCGGGTGTCCGGTCTGGACGAGGCTCCCGGCTGGGCCTCGGCACACGCCGTGTTCGGCTCGACCGTCCAGCTCTGGGACGGCCGCTTCCGTGTGTCGCTGCTGTGGTGGCTCGCGGTCACGGCCGTGGGTACCTGGACGCTGTGGCGGACCCGCTTCGGCAACGCCGTGTTCGCCAGCGGGGGCGCCCGGCGGGCCGCCCGTCAGCTCGGCGTGCCGGTCCGCCGGACGACGCTCACCCTCTTCTGCCTGACGGCCGCGGCCGGCTGGCTGATCGGCACCCTCGGGGTGGTCCGGCTCGACGGCGTGCAGGTGGGCGCACCGGGCCTCGGCAGCGCGGTCGACTTCATCGTTGTCGCCGTCATCGGCGGATGCCTGCTCACCGGCGGTTACGGCTCGGCCGTCGGGGCCGCGATCGGTGCCCTGCTCTACGCCGTCGCCCGGCAGGGCATAGCGCTCGCCGGCTGGGCCCCGCCCTGGTTCCAGGCGTTCCTCGGCGTCCTCCTGCTCGTCGCGCTGCTCGCCAACGCCGTGGTGCGCTACCGATTGAAGGCGGTGCCCCGCTCGTGATGGAACCGGGGCCCGTCGAGCCGCCGACCGGGTCCGCCGTGCCGGCACTCGAACTGCGGCGGCTGAGCGTCCGCTACGGCAGCGTGCACGCGCTCTCGCGGGTCAGTGCCACCATCCCCGCCGGGCAGATCACCTGCGTCCTCGGGGAGAACGGCTCGGGGAAGTCCACGCTGGTGGCGGTGCTGTCCGGCTTGCGCCGGCACGACGAAGGGCAGCTGCTGCTGTCCGGTGAACCGGTCCATTTTCGCTCGCCGCAGCAGGCGCGGGCGGCCGGTATCGCCACGGTCTGGCAGGACCTCGCGGTGGCCCCGCTGCTCTCGATCTGGCGAAACTTCTTCCTCGGCGCCGAGCCGACCCGCGGGATATGGCCGCTGCGGCGGCTCGACGTCGACCGCGCCCGGGAGCTCACGGTCCAGGCGATGGCGCGCGTGGGAGTGACCGGCCTGGACCCCGACCAGCCGGCGAGCACCCTGCAGGCCGGTGCGCGGCAGAGCCTGGCGATCGCCCGCGCGCGGCACTTCGGCGTCCGGGCCGTCGTCGTCGACGAGCCGGCGGCGCCCCTGACCGTCGGTCAGCAGACGCTCCTGCTGCAGACGATCGTGGCTGCCCGCAGCCAGGGCCTCGCGGTGCTGCTGGTGACCAACAACCCGCGCTACGCCCACCTCGTGGGAGACCGCTTCCTCCTCCTCGCCCATGGCCAGGTGGCAGGCAAGCTCACGAGGGACGACGTCGACGCCTCGGACCTGATGCGGCTGATGGCCGGCGGCGAGGAGTTCAGTGCGCTGAACTCGGCGCTGACCGACCTGCACTCCGAACTGGGCGAGGGCTGACGGCAGGGCCAAAATGGCCATTTGGCCCTGCCGCGCGGTTGCCCCTCGCGTCTACAGGACGGCCAAAATGGCCATTTTGGCCGCTGCTCAGTGGAAGACGCTCACGCCTCCCGGTCCGACGAGCAGACCGACGATGATGAGCACGATCCCCCACAGCATCTGCCCCCGGAAGATCGCGAAGATGCCCGCGATCACCAGGACTACGGCAAGGATCCACAGCAGTGTGACCATGACGGCACTTCCAACCCGTGCGGGGCGCCCGGACGGCGCCATGCAGGGTTGTTAATGATCACCCCGGCGGTGTTTGAAACGACACCAGTCAGAGCGGGTTGAGGAAGTCCGGTCAGGCTCGCCTCTGACGGAAGTTTCTGCTCCGAAGGGCACAGAAACCGGCACTTCCTGTACCAACGGGATCCGACGTCAGGCAGCGAGGGAGGGGTCGCAGTCGCGCAGCAGCTGGGTGCAGCGCTCCTGCTCGTCGATCTCACCGATCGCCTCGGCCGCCTTCGCCAGCGCGGTGACGCAGCGCAGGAAGCCCCGGTTCGGCTCGTGCGACCACGGCACCGGGCCGAAGCCCTTCCAGCCGTTGCGGCGAAGCGCGTCCAGGCCGCGGTGGTAGCCGGTGCGGGCGTAGGCGTAGCACTCGATGGTGTCGCTCAGCCCGCGCTCGGGGCGGTTCAGCGCCTCCTCGGCGAGCGCCGCCCACGCCGCGCTGACCGTCGGGTGGCGCGCCGCGACCTCGGCCGGGGGGGTACCCGCGGCGAGTTCGGCGTCGGCCTCCGGGTTCGGGGGCAGCAGCGTGGCGGCCGGCTCGCCCAGCAGGTTGCCGTGGGAGTGCGACACCGTCAGCCCGCCTGCGACTGACCGGCGGACAGCAGGTCCTCGCACGCCTCGACGACCCGGGCGGCCATGCCGATCTCCGCAGCCTTGAGGTAGCTGCGCGGGTCGTAGGCCTTCTTGTTGCCGACCTCGCCGTCGATCTTCAGGACGCCGTCGTAGTTCTTGAACATGTGGTCGGTGATCGGCCGGGTGAAGGCGTACTGGGTGTCGGTGTCGACGTTCATCTTCACGACGCCGTAGGACAGCGCCTCGCGGATCTCTTCCTTCGCGGAGCCGGAACCGCCGTGGAACACGAGGTTGAACGGCTTGTCGTCGGAGAGGCCGAACTCCTTTGCGACGATCTCCTGGCCCTGCTTGAGAATCTCCGGGCGCAGCTTGACGTTGCCCGGCTTGTAGACGCCGTGCACGTTGCCGAAGGTGGCGGCCAGCAGGTAGAGGCCCTTCTCCCCCAGGCCCAGCGCCTTCGCCGTGGCCACGAAGTCACCCGGGGCCGTGTAGAGCTTCTCGTTGATGTCGTGGGCGACGCCGTCCTCCTCGCCGCCGACGACGCCGATCTCCACCTCGAGCACGATCTTCGCAGCGGACGCCTTGGCGATCAGCTCCTCGGCGATCTTCAGGTTCTCGGTCAGGTCGATGGCCGACCCGTCCCACATGTGCGACTGGAACAGCGGCTCCTGACCGGCGTTCACCCGGTCCTGCGACAGCGCGATCAGCGGCCGCACGTAGGAGTCCAGCTTGTCCTTCGGGCAGTGGTCGGTGTGCAGCGCGATCTGCACGGGATACTTCTCGGCGACGACGTGCGCGAACTCGGCCAGCGCCACCGCGCCGGTGACCATGTCCTTGACCTTCGTGCCGGAGGCGAACTCCGCGCCGCCGGTGGAGAACTGGATGATCCCGTCGCTCCCGGCGTCGGCGAAGCCGCGCAGAGCGGCGTTCACCGTCTCAGAGGAGGTGCAGTTGATCGCCGGGTAGGCGAACCCGCCCTCCTTGGCCCGGCGGATCATGTCGGCGTAGACCTCGGGGGTCGCGATGGGCATGCGGGGCACTCCTCCGTCGGGATCCGGCTGGCACAGCCTGAGTCGGTGCTCAGTATCGCGCCGGGGCGATCACTCCGGGGCGTCGGGGCGTACGCGAAGCCCCAGGGTGGTCACTAGCACGACCGCTTGGGTGACGTCGACCTGCGCGCCCGCCAGGCCGACGTTGCGCGGGTCCACCGCCGAGAGGTCCGAGCCGCGCAGGTCGGCGCCACTGAGGTCTGCCTCGTGGAACCAGGCACCGGAGAGGTCCAGTCCGCGCAGGGTGGCGCCGGCGCCGCGCACGCCGGTGAGGTCGGCTTCGCGCATCCGGACCCCGGTGAGCGTGGCGCGCGTCAGGTCCGCCCCCGGCAGCCCGACGAACGACCAGTCGCCCCGCTGGACGGTCATCAGGTCGAAGGTGCACCGGTCGAACATCGAGCCGACGACCTTGCAGTCGGTGAAGGTGGCGTCGAAGAACGAGCATCCGCTGAAGGTGCAGTTCAGGAATGCGGCGTCGGTGTGCTGCGACAGGTTGAACCGGCAGTCGCGGAAGGTGCACTCGGTGAAGGCCGCCCCCTCGTCGGTGGCCTCGGTGAGGTCGACCCCGACGAAGGCCACGCGGGTGTGCTCCTGACCGGAGATGTCCTCGCCGTACCAGTCGGCCCGCCGGATCTCGCTCTCGGTCGGCGGCGGCATCCGGGCAGGCAGAGCGCCGTGCACGCGGTCGGCCACGTGATCGTCCCGCTTCCCGCCCACGTTCAGCCGTGCTCGACGCGGCTGGCCACCCGGGCCGCGACGACGACCGGGTCGTAGGTGGGCGAGAACGGTGGTGCGTAGGACAGGTCGGATCCGGACAGCTCCTCGGCGGTCATCCCCGCCCAGATCGCGGTGGCGAACACGTCGATCCGCTTGCCGCTGCCCGGGCCGCCCACGACCTGGGCACCGAGCAGCAGTCCCGAGCCGCGCTCGCTGATCAGCTTGACGTGGATGGGTGATGCCCCCGGGTAGTAGCCGGCGCGGGTCGAGGACTCGATCAGCTCGGTGCGGAAGTCGTAGCCGCCGTCCTCGGCCTGCGTAGTGCACAGCCCGGTCCGGGCGACCTCGAGGTCCCCGACCTTGGTCATCGCCGTCCCGAGAACGCCGGAGAAGCGCGCCGGGCGCCCACCGATCACCGATCCGGCCACCCGGCCCTGCTTGTTCGCATGGGTGCCGAGTGCGACGTGGATGGCCTCGCCGGTGAGCCGGTGGAAGGTCTGCGAGCAGTCGCCCGCGGCGAACACCTCGGGATGCGAGCGGCTGCGCTGGGTGTGCCGGACGTCGATAGCGCCGGTCGGCCCCAGCTGGAGCCCCGCCTCGCGGGCGAGCGCCACCTCCGGTCCCATGCCGAGCCCGAGGACGACCACATCGGCGAGGTAGCTGCCGGCATCGGTGCGCACGGCCCGCACCGCGCCGTCGGCGTCCATCTCGAGCTCGCGGACCGGCTGGCCGGTCTGCACCTCGATGCCCATCTCCCACATGGCCGCACAGACCCGCTCGCCCATGTCGTCGTCCAGCTGAGCCATCGGCAGCGGGTCGGCGAGGACGACGGTGACGTGCAGCCCGCGGGTCTGCAGCACCTCGGCCATCTCCAGGCCGATGTAGCCACCCCCGAGGACGACGGCCCGCTTCGCCCCGGCGGCGATCGCCGCGCGGATGTCGGCGCCGTCGGCCAGTCGGTGCACCCCGTGCACACCCACGGCGTCCAGCCCGGGCACCTTCGGGCGCGCCGGCCTGCCACCGGTGGCGACGACGAGGTTGTCGTAACCGAGCCGCTCCCCGCCGGCCGCCACGACCTCCCCGGCGGCGAGGTCGATGCCCTCCGCCCGGGTGTCGGTGCGCGCGGTGATGTCCTTCGCCGCGAACTCCACCGGTGTGCGGGCGAGCAGCCGGTCGCGGTCGGGGACCAGGTCACCGATCCAGTAGGGGATGCCGCAGGCGGAGTAGGAGATCTCCGGCCCCTGCTCGAGGACGACGATCTCCAGGTCGGCCGCCGGCCGCAGCCGCCGGGCCTGTGAGGCCGCGGACAGCCCCGCTGCGTCCCCGCCGATGACGACCAGCCGTTCCCTGCTCATGCCCGACAGGGTGTCATTCCGCGGGGTCCTCCGGGTGCTGCGCGCGCAGCTGGTCCATCGCCCGGGTGGCAGCGGCGAGCTGGGTGCGGGCCTGGCCGACGGCCCACCGACGGGTGGTCCGGTCCACGGCGAGGGCCGTCCAGCCGTCGCCGTCCTCGCCGGAGAGGTGCACCAGCAGGGTGCTGGCGTCGTGCTCGATGCGGCAGCGGTGCGCGGGGTTGCCCGGCTCGTGGAGGATGTGCGCCGCACCGGCGTCGGCGACGAAGGACCCCCACCGGCTGCCGGGCACCGGTCAGACCTCCGCGGCCAGTCCCACGGCGGCGGCGAGGTCGGCCCGGGCCACCCGGCGGAACACCTTGCCGGGGTTGAGCAGGCCGGCCGGGTCGAGTGCGTCCTTGATCGCATGGTGCACGTCGAGGGCCACCGGGCCGATCTCGCGCTCCAGCCAGTCGACCTTGATGGCGCCCACCCCGTGCTCGCCGGTGATCGTCCCGCCCAGGGACAGCCCCAGCTCGAGGATGTCGTCGAAGGCGGCGTAGGCCCGGGTGCGCTGGTCGTCGTCGGACGGGTCGAAGCAGATGGTCGGGTGCATGTTGCCGTCGCCGGCGTGGCCCACGACGCCGACGACCAGGCCCCGCTCCGCGGCGATCGCATCGCAGCCGTCGAGGAACGCGGCGATCCGTGACCGCGGCACCGCGACGTCGTCGATGAGCGTGGAGCCCAGCTGCTCCAGCGCGGGAAGCGCCATCCGCCGGGCGGTGAGCAGCAGATCGCCCTCGGCCGGGTCGTCGGTCGTGTGCACGAAGTCCGCCCCTGCCTCCCTGCACAGCTCGGCGAGGGCGGCGATCTCGGCTGCGCCGGCCTCGCCGCCCGCGTCGGACTGCGCCACGAGCAGGGCGTGCGCACTGCGGTCGAGGTCGGCGTGGAGCAGGTCGTCGACGGCGCAGATGCAGGTGTTGTCCATGACCTCGAGCAGGCTGGGCACCAGGCCACTGGTGACCACCCGCTCGACCACCTGACCGGTCTGCGCCGTCGTCGCGAAGGTCGCGGCCAGGGTGATCGGGCGCTGCGGTGCGGGGCGCAGGGCCAGCGTCGCCTCGGTGATGACGCCGAGGGTGCCCTCCGAGCCGACGAACAGGCGCGCGAGGTCGTAACCGGCTACGCCCTTGACCGTGCGCCGCCCCGTGCGCAGCACCCGCCCGTCCGCAAGGACGACCTCCAGGCCCAGCACGTAGTCGGTGGTCACGCCGTACTTGACGCAGCACAGGCCGCCGGAGTTCGTGGAGAGGTTGCCGCCGATCGTGCACCAGTCGTAGCTGGACGGATCGGGCGGATAGAACAGGCCGGATCCGGCGACGGCGTCCCGCAGCGCCTTGTTCACCACGCCGGGCTGCACGACGGCGAGCCGGTCGGCCGGCGCCACCTCGAGGACGGCGTCCATCCGGGTCATGACGAGCGTGATCGCGCCGTCCACGGCGTTGCTGGCGCCCGCGAGCCCCGAGCCGGCCCCGCGCGGGACGACCGCGACGCCGTGCCGGCTGGCCACCTGCATCACCGCGACGACGTCGGCGGTGCTGCGCGGCAGGACGACCGCGG
>JAOPWM010000269.1 GCA_025965695.1 Blastococcus sp. | reverse complement strand
CGCGGTAGAGCCATTCCTCGCAGACACCGGCGGTCACCCCGACCAGGGTGAACAGCCGCCGCTCCCCGGCGGAGCGGGGCAGCAGCGCGAGGGTGGCGTGCGCGGCCGGTTGGGCGTGCCGCCCCTCCCCCGCCCGGCGCTCCGGCTCGGCGACCTCCAGCAGCGCCCCCGAGCGCAGGGCTCGCGTCGAGACGACGACGAACAGCAGCACGAACACCACGACCAGCCCGGTGACCGGCCCCGGCCACTGCTGGGGCCAGCGCAGGCCGACCTGTCCGGCGTCCACGCCGGGGGCCGACAGCCAGACCAGCAGCGCGAGCAGCGAGAGTCCCCACTCCAGAATCAGCAGTCGCACGTAGAAGGAGCGCCGAGCGCCGGGATCGGTCCGCAGCCGGCCCTCGAAGCGGCGGTGCAGCACGTGCCCGGCCAGGGGCTCGCCGACGACCAGGTACCCCGCGACGACGACCGCCGCCAGGGCGGCGGGGCCGAAGTCGGCGAGTGAGCCCGGCAGTCCGCTCACGGATTGCGGGTCAGGTCTCGGCGCGCAGCACGGCCAGCGCGCCGGCCAGGTCGGGCGGGTACTCGCTGGTGAACTCCACGAAGCGGCCGTCCGCGGGGTGCGGGAAGCCCAGCCGGACGGCGTGCAGCCACTGCCGCTCGACGCCGAGCCGGGCGGCCAGCGTCGGGTCGGCACCGTAGGTGATGTCGCCCACGCACGGGTGGCGCAGCGCGGAGAAGTGCACCCGGATCTGGTGGGTGCGACCGGTCTCGAGCTGGATGTCGACCAGGCTCGCGGCCGGGAACGCCTCCAGCACCTGGTAGTGGGTGACCGACGGCCGGCCGCCGCTGACGACGGCGAACCGCCAGTCGTGCCGCGGGTGCCGGTCGATCGGTGCGTCGATGGTGCCGCGCGACGGGTCGGGATGGCCCTGCACGAGGGCGTGGTAGCCCTTGGCGACCGTGCGCTCCTTGAACGCCGCCTTCAGCGACGTGTAGGCGCGTTCGCTCTTGGCGACCACCATGACCCCGGTCGTGGCGGCGTCCAGCCGGTGGACGACGCCCTGCCGCTCGGCCGCGCCGGACGTGGAGATCCGGTAGCCGGCCGCGGCCAGGCCGCCGATGACGGTCGGGCCGTCCCAGCCCGGGCTCGGGTGGGCGGCCACACCCACCGGCTTGTCCACGACGACGATGTCGTCGTCGTCGTACAGGATGCGCATCCCCTCGACCGGGCGCGGCGCGACCGGTTCCCCCGGCGGCGGTGGCAGCTCGACCTCGAGCCAGCTGCCCGCGCTGAGGCGGTCCCCCTTGCCGCGGACCCGCCCGTCGACCACGACGTCGCCGGCGTCGGCGACCTCCGCCGCGGCGGTGCGAGAGAGCCCGAAGAGCCGGGAGAGCGCCTGGTCGACCCGCTGTCCCTCGAGCCCGTCGGGCACCGGGAGAGCCCGGTGCAGGCCCGGCAAGCTGGTCACGCGTCCTCCTCGCCGGCGCTCGTCGGACACGCGCCCATTGGTGCAGTGTCCCTGCGTGACCTCGCCAGCTCGGTCACGCGTCCTCCTCGCCGGCGCTCGTCGGACACGCGCCCACTGGTGCAGTGTCCCTGCGTGACCTCGCAGCTCGGCCACGGCCACCCATTGTGACGTGCCCGCGGCGACGGACTGGTCAGGCGGCGTCGGCCGCCGCCTCGTCGTGCGCCCGCGACCCGTCGAACTCGATGCCTCGCAGCGCCAGCAGCGCGCCCAGGATCCCGCCGCAGACGATGGCGGAGTCCGCCACGTTGAACACCGGGAAGACCCGCCCGTCGGGACCGAACACCGACAGGAAGTCCACCACTCCCCCACGCAGGAAACCGGGGTCACGGAAGATCCGGTCGACAAGGTTGCCGAGCGCCCCGCCCAGGACCAGGCCGAGGGTGACCGCCCAACCGGTCGAGTACAGCCGCCGCGCGGTTCGCACGATGATCACGGCGACGGCGACCGCGACCAGGCTGAACAGGATCGTCGCGCCCTGGGCGAAGGAGAACGCCGCACCGACGTTGCGCAGCTGGGTCAGGTAGAGCGCGCCACCGAGCACGCGGATGTCCTCGCCCGGGGCGATCGTCGCGACGACGACCAGCTTGGTGACCAGGTCGGCGCACAAGATCGCGCCGGCCAGGGCCAGCAGGAGACGGGTCCGCGGACGGCGGCCCACGACCAGGGTGGGGCTCTCCGCCGGATCGGGCTGCTCGGACAGGACGTGCTCCTCGGTTCGGGCCGGCAGCCGGTGACCGCCGTAGCCGACGACGATAGCCGCAGGATCAGCCCGCCCCGGGGGCCGACAGCCAGACGGCGGTGTCCGGCGGGAGGACTGCGGAACCCGGTCCGCAGACCACCAGCACGAGCCCCTGCCCGGCCGGCCCGATCGGTCGCTCCGAAAGGTTCACCACGCACCCGGGCGGTGTGCAGGGGGCCGTCACCGTCCGAGTCGGCGAAACGGCGCAGGAAGACCTCGTGGACGACGGCGCTGCGCCACCACGGATCGCCGCCGGCGGCATTTCCGGGACGGGGTTCAGGCGGCGCCGACCGACGTCGCGCCGCCCTGCCGGGCCTTGGACTCCTCCACCTGCTCCACCCGGTCCTGCGTCGCCAGCCGGGTCAGCTCGGCACCGGCCTCGGCGTCCCGGGTCAGGTTCTCCCCCGACTGCGGATCGAAGACGTGGACCTTGCGGGTGTCGAGCCAGAACTCCGCTTCCCGGCCCTCACGGATCCGGCTGGTCGAGTCGATCGAGACGATGGCCTGGGTGCGGAGCTCTTCGGAGTCCAGCTCGCGGGAGAGTTCGCGGAGCTGTGCGGTGACGGCCTCCGGCGCCTCGTACGGGATGTAGGCGAACTGGGAGTCCCCGAGCCACTCCGTCACGTCCACGCGCGCCTTGAAGGTCGACCCCAGCGGCCGCCTGGCCTCATCGACGAGGGAGGCGTCCTCGAAGTACTCCGGCCGGATGCCGACCAGCACGAGGTCGTGCCCCTTCACCTTTGCGGCGCGCCTCTCGTCGAGCTCGACCATCCCGAAGGGGGTCTCCAGGCCTGTCCCCTTGGGTGTGGCGGGCAGGAAGTTCATCGGCGGCGAGCCGATGAACCCGGCCACGAACAGGTTGACCGGCTGTTCGTAGAGCTCCCGGGGCGAGGCGACCTGCTGGATCTTTCCCTTGCGCAGGACGCAGACCCGGTCGCCCAGGGTCATCGCCTCGGTCTGATCGTGGGTGACATAGACGGTGGTGATGCCCAGGCGCCGCTGCAGCCGGGAGATCTCCGTCCGCATCTGACCACGCAGCTTCGCGTCGAGGTTGGAGAGCGGCTCGTCGAAGAGGAATGCCTCGGCCTGCCGGACGATCGCCCGCCCCATGGCCACCCGCTGGCGCTGGCCGCCGGAGAGGTTGGCCGGCTTGCGGTCGAGGTGCTCCTTGAGCTCGAGCACGTCGGAGGCCTCGGTGACGCGGCGGCGCACCTCGTCGTCCGGGGTCTTGGACAGCCGGAGCGGGAAGGCGATGTTCTCGAAGACGGTCATGTGCGGGTACAGCGCGTAGTTCTGGAAGACCATCGAGAGGTTGCGGTCGCGCGGCGCCAGGTCGTTCACCCGCTTGCCGCCGATGACCATGTCCCCGCTGGTGTTGTCCTCGAGTCCGACGATCATCCGGAGCAGCGTCGACTTGCCGCAGCCGGAGGGGCCGACCAGGATCATGAACTCTCCGTCGGCGATGTCGAGGCTGACGTCGTTCACGGCGGGGAACCCGTCGCCGTACTGCTTGACGATGTTCTTCATCTCGATGGAAGCCATCGGTCCTCGTCCCCTCGGTGGGTCGGTGAGGTGCGGGTCGTTGAGCTACGGGTCGTCGAGGTACCGGGCACGGTCGGTGTCATCCCTTGACGGCGCCGTTGGTCAGCCCGGCGACGATGCGCCGCTGGAACAGCAGGACCAGGAGGACGACCGGGATCGTGACGATCACGGCGGCCGCCGCCGTGGCGCCGGTCGGGTCCTGGAACTGGGATGCGCCGGAGAAAAGCCCGAGCGCGGCAGGGACCGGCCTGGAGGCACTGGTCGAGGTGAGCGAGATGCCGTACGCGAAGTCGTTCCAGGCGATGAAGAACGCGATGATGGCGGTCGTGAACACGCCGGGCGCCGCCAGCGGGACGATCACGCGGCGGAACGCCTGCCATGTCGTGGCACCGTCGACCTGCGCGGCCTGTTCCATCTCCCACGGGATCTCACGGAAGAACGCCGACATGGTCCAGATCGAGATGGGCAGGGTCAGCGACAGGTACGGGATGATCAGGCCCGGCCAGGTGTCGTAGAGCCCGATCTGCCGCCACAGGTTGAACAGCGGCGTCACGATCGAGATCACCGGGAAGATCGCCACCCCGAGCGCGGCCGACAGGATCAGCCGCTTGCCCCGGAAGTCCAGCCGAGCGATCGCGTAGGCCGCGAACATCGACAGAAGGCAGGAGATCCCGGTCGCGATCAGGCAGATACCGAACGAGTTCCGCAGCGCCGGCAGGAACAGGTCACTGGCAGTGCCGGTGAAGATCTGCGTGTAGTTGTCCCAGACCGCCTTCGTGGGCAGGAACGACTGGTTGGCGATGTCCGACGACCCCTTCAGGGACAGCGAGATGATCCAGGCGATCGGCGACAGCGCGTAGAGGACGATGAGGATCCCGCCGACGATCCACCACGCCTTCTCCCTCCGGGACATGACCTATTCACCTCTCGCCTGGGACAGGTCGACCTTGAAGCCCTTGATGAACCCGACGGCTATGAGCACCACGCAGATGAAGAGCAGCACCGAGACGGCCGAGCCCAGGCCTATCTCCACGCGCGAGATCGTCTGACGGTAGGCCAGGAACGACACCGACTCCGTGCCGTTGGCGCCGGCGGTCATCACGAAGACGCTGTCGAAGACGCGGAAGGCGTCCAGGCTGCGGAACAGCAGGGCCACCATGATCGCGGCCTTCATGTTGGGGATGGTGACCCGCCACATCCGCTGCCACCACGTGGCACCGTCCACCTGGGCGGCCTCCTGCAGCACCTCGGGAACCTGCGCAAGGCCCGCCAGCAGGAGCAGTGAGATGAACGGCGTCGTCTTCCAGATCTCGGCGAGGCAGATCACCAGGAGCGAGGTCCACTTGTCCCCGAACCAGTCGGTGCTCGTACTGACCCCTGGCAGCCAGGAGAACCAACTGTTCACGAAGCCCGTGGTCAGACCGAAGGCGAACTTCCACGCGAGCGCCGATACGACCGTGATGACTGCGTACGGAATGAGAATGGCCGCCCGGAGGAACGGGCGGATGGACTTCAGCGCCCTGGCCATCACCAAGGCCAACGCGAACCCGAGCACCAGCTCGACGGCCACGGTCACCACGGTGATGAACAGGGTGACCAGCAGTGACTGCCACCACAACGGGTCGGTCAGGATCACCCCGTAGTTCCGCAGACCGATGAAGGCCCTGTTCCCCGGGTCGGTCAGCCGGTAGTGGAACAGCGAGTAGTACACCGCCTGCAGGATGGGATAGGCGGTGACCAGGAGCATCACCGCGAAGGCGGGACCCGCCAGGATCCAGCCGAGCCGGCGCTCCGCGCGCGACCGGTCGCTGATCCCGCGCGGCGGTGCCGAGACGGGCTCCGTCTTCGGGACGGGTGGAAGGGTCGTCTGGGTCACAGCAGCTGATCCCCTCGGAGTACGGCGCTGATCAGGTCAGACGCCTGCTGGCCGGTCTTGTCGGGCACCACCGATGCGGGCGGGTGGTAGTCGCGCTGAATTCCTCCGGAGACCTCGCTGTAGAAGGGGGTCAGGGGTCGGGGGGCCGCCTGCTCGAGGGACTGCCGGATCACCGGGGCCTGCGGGAAGACCTTCAGGACGTCCGGGTCGTCGTACACCGCGGTCGAGGAGGCGGGGTTGCCGTTCGTCGTGAAGTAGTACGCCTGGTTCGCATCGCTCGTGATGCACTCGGTGGCCTGGTAGGCGAGGTCCACGTGCGGGCTGAAGGCGCTGACGGTGAGGTTGATCCCGCCGTAGGGCGGCGCGGACGGCGTATTGGCGTCGACCCGGGGATAGACGGCCCAGCCGTAGTCGTCGGGCACGGACTGGGCGAGCGTGCCGGCCTTCACGGCTGTCAGCGCACGCGGCCAGACGAAGGGCCAGTTGACCATGAAGCCGGCGTCCGGGCCCTCGAACCCGGTGGCGGAGGTGTCCTCGTTGGCCGTGGAGAAGCCCGGGCCTCCGGTACCGGAGTCGGCGAGCTTCTTCATCAGTGCGGCGGCCCGCCGGCCTGCCTCCGAGTCGAGGCCGAGCTTGATCTGCTCGGGCTTGTCGGAGTTCGTCGCGATGATGTGCCCCCCGGCGGACTCGACGAGGGCGTTCAGCCAGACCGTGAGGGACTCGGAGCGTTTGCCCTGCGCCCCGATGAGTTTGTGCTGGCTCTGGGCAGCCGTGATCAGCTGGTCCCAGGTGACGGGCTGGGTCATGTCGAGGCCCGCGGCGGAGGCGACGGACTTGCGGTACCAGAGCAGCTGGGTGTTGGCCCAGAACGGGATCGCGACGAGCTTGTCGTTCCAGGTCGACCCCTCGACGGAACTCTGGACGACGCCTTCGGTGACCCGCGCCGCCACGTCGTCGGGCACCGGGGCGAGGAAGCCCGCCTGGGCGAACTCCGGGATGTACGGCGGGTCCAAGCTCATGATGTCGATCGACGAGTCGTTGGCCGCGAGCCGCCGGACGAGCTGCTCCCGCTGGGCGGGCGAGTCGCGCGGCAGCTGGGATACCTGGATCTGGTAACGGCCGTCGGCCGCGGCGGTACACCGGGACGCGATCTCCGCCTGCCCCCCCGAATCCGGGTTGATGTACCACGTCAGGGTGGGCGTCCCGCCGGAGTTCCCGCTTCCACAGGCGGCGAGGGTGCCGGCTGCCACGAGGGCAGCAGCGGCGAACGCAACGGGGCGGCGGATCCGGCGGCTTCGACACCTTCCTCGCGGGCTCGTCGTGGGCCGTCGCATGGTGCGTCCGTGTCCAGCAACTACCGGCACCGTCATCGCCTCCGTTGACCCCCCGCTGACCGTGGTCACCGTGACCTCGGAGAGTGGTGCAGGTCACAGGGCGTGTCAATTCGAACCGGGCACGGGTTCCGAAATCGCGACCGGACCGAAATCGGGACCGGGCGGAGAACTCCGGGAGCTCATTCCTCCGCGACGAGACCCGCGGCCACCGAGGGGGTGGTGACCTCCTTCGGTGTCTGCGGCAGCACGGTGGCGAAGTAGGCCTCCGCCGCCTCCGCCGTGCCGACGTCGCGGTGCGCCTGCTCGGAGAGAAACCAGCGGTGTTCCAGGACCTCGTGGAAGACCTCCGCCGGCGCCAGCCGGCCGGCCAGGTCCGGCGGGATGGCGTCCACGACCGGCTGGTAGACCTCGCTGAGCCACCTGTGGGCGGCGAAGCTCTCCGACACCGGGCCGCCGGACTTCTGCTCCAGCGAGGCCCGGAACGTCCTGATGTCGTTGAGCAACCGGCGGGCCTGCCGCTCCTGTACCTCCAGCCCGGTCAGCCGGAACAGCTCGCGCCGGTGCTGGCCGGGCTCGGCTACACGGGTGCGCACGCGGAGCCTCGCCCCCAGCGGGGAGGTGATCAGCTCGACCTCACCGACGTCGAACCCCAGGTCGTTGAGCCGCTGGAGGCGCTCGGCCATCCGGTACTGCTGTTCCTCGACCCCGAAGACCTGTTCGTGGGTCACCTCCTCCCACAGCGCCTCGTACCGCCGCGGCAGGCTGTCGGCGATGTGGATCGGATCGATGTCGTCCGGCAGCAGCTCACCGAACCGCAGGTCCAGCAGTTCGGCCCCCATCCGCTCCCGCGCGAGGTCGACGTCGTAGGCCCGCTGCCCCGGCGACAGGGTCGGGTGGCGCTCGACGGTCTCGGCGTCCACCAGGTAGGCGGTCAGGGCACCGGCGTCGGGCCGGAACAAGGTGTTCGACAGAGAGCAGTCACCCCAGAACACGCCGGCCAGGTGCAGTCGCACCAGGAGCTCGACGAGCGTGTCGAGCAACTTCTCGGCCGAGTGCTCGCCCCGGGGGCTGGAGAACAGCCAGCGATAGGACATCGAGTACTCGAGGTAGCGGGTGACCAGGATCGCCTCCTGGTCGTGGGGCCGGTCGACGCAGATGCCGAGCGCCGAGACGGTGGGCAGGCCCTCTTCCTCGAACTCCCCCAGCAGGGCGTACTCGTGCCGGGCCAGTCGCTCGTTGATCTCCTTCAGCGCGAACACGTGCCCGTTGTTGGCGACGAAGCGGACGACATGCCGGGAGATGCCCCGCTGCGGAACCTCCAGCAGGAGCGCCGGGTCCCACTCCTCCAGCGGCTGGTCCCAGGGCAGGGACAGCAGGCCTGTCGCGTCGACGGCAGGTGGCCGGAAGAGGAACCGCATGGCGCTCCCACCCGTGGACGGCGTCGTCGCATTCACGATGCCACGGCCCGTGGTGACGCGCTGGAGCGGCCACGCTTCAGGGGCCCGCGCCGAGCCTGCGAGGCGTGGGGGGAAGCGTGGTCCTCTTTCAGTCGGCCTCGGTCTGCGCACCCTGCTCCCCCCGCCAGCTGGCCAGCCGGCCCGCCCGGCTGACCGCCCGCAGCCGTCGCTCCGCCTCCGCTCGCGACCGCCGGGCCGACACCAGCAGCGCCTGGTCCCCGCGCATCAGGCGGGTCGTGTGGTCGGGCACGAAGGAGCGCCCGCCTCGCACGATGAGCACGACGGCGGCGTCCTCGGGCAGCCGCAGCTCCGGCAGGTAGACGCCGTGCAGCCGGGAACTGGCGGGCACCGTCATCTGCACGAGGTCGGCGTCCAGCTCGTCGAGCGGGGCGGACTCGACGACGACGTCGCGCGGGGTCAGCGGCGTGGCGATCCCCAGCCGGCGGGCCACCCACGGCAGGGACCAGCCCTGGACGAGGGTGAACACGACGACCAGGACGAACACCGTGTCGAAGATGAACGGGGCGCCGGGGACCTGCGCGGTGAGCGGGAAGGTTGCCAGGACGATCGGGACCGCGCCCCGCAGCCCCGCCCACGAGATGAACAGCTGCTGGCTCCACGGGAAGCGGAACCACGCGAGGCTGACGAGCACCGACAGCGGCCGCGCCACCAGCAGCAGGGCGCCGCCGATCAGCAGGGCCGGGCCGAGCGCGTCGACCAGGCGGGCCGGGGAGACCAGCAGACCGAGCAGGACGAACAGTCCGATCTGGGCCAGCGACGCCATCCCCTCCGCGAAGCCGATACTGGCGGCCCGGTGCGGGAGATCGGCGTTGCCGAGCAGCAGGCCGCAGAGGTAGACGGCGACGAAGCCGGAGGTGTGCAGCAGGGACGCCGAGGAGAAGGCCAGGACGCAGAGCGCCATGGTGGCCAGCGGGTAGAACCCCGACAGCGGCAGCGCCGAGCGGCGCAGCAACTGGACACCGCCGAAGCCGATCGCCACCCCGACGACGGCACCGCCGAGCAGTTCGCCAACGATCTCCAGCCCGGTCAGCCACCAGGCAGCGGTCTCACCGCCGGTGAGGCTGTCGGCGAGCACCGCGACGAGCAGGATGACCGGGGCGTCGTTCAGTCCGCTCTCGGCCTCCAGCGCGGCCGCCATGCGCCGCGGCAGCGGGAGCCGGCGCAGGGTGGCGAAGACGGCAGCCGCGTCGGTGGAGCTGATGACGGCGCCGAGGAGCAGCGCGTAGCCCCAGGAGAAGTCCAGCAACCAGACGCCGATCCCGGCGGTGACCACGACGCTGATCGCGACACCGACCGTGGCCAGGCTGAGCCCCGGCCCGATGGCCTGCCGGACGTCGCCCCACCGGGTCGTGAGCCCGCCCTCGGCGAGGATCACCACCAGTGCGGCGACGCCGAGCGTCTGGGTCAGGGAGAAGTCCTCGAACTGCACGCCGAGGCCGCCCTCCCCCAGAGCCACGCCGAGGGCGAGGTACAGCAGCAGGCTGGGCAGGCCCACCCGGTCGGCCAGCCGCAGCGCGACCGCCGCCACGAGCACGATGAGTGCCCCGACGGCCAGGGCGACGGTGACCGTGGTGTTCACCGGCCGCCGCTCCCCATGGGGGGCAGTCTTCCGTACCGGTGCGTCCGGACCGTCCCCGGCGAGCCCGGGCCGGACGGGACGACGAACCGGTTTGGCCGGTCGGGGAGAATGGGTGGCGTGAGTGCTCCCACCCCCGCCGGCCCCTTCGCCGCGCTTCCCCCTCAGGTCGACCTGCCCGCCCTGGAACAGGAGATCCTGCAGCGCTGGGAGGCCGACAAGATCTTCGCCCGCACCCTGGAGGGATCGGCCGGCAAGCCGCAGTGGGTGTTCTACGAGGGGCCACCGACCGCCAACGGCCGCCCGGGCACGCACCACATCGAGGCGCGCGCGTTCAAGGACGTCTTCCCCCGGTTCAAGACCATGCAGGGCTGGCACGTCCCCCGTCGCGCCGGCTGGGACTGCCATGGCCTGCCGGTCGAGATCGCCGTGGAGCAGGAGCTCGGTTTCGCCGGCAAGCCCGACATCGAGCGCTACGGGATCGCGGAGTTCAACGCCCGATGCCGCGAGTCCGTCGAGCGGCACGTCGGTGCGTTCACCGAGCTCACCCGCCGGATGGGCTACTGGGTCGACATGTCCACGGCCTACTGGACGATGAACCCCAGCTACATCGAGAGCGTCTGGTGGTCGCTCAAGCAGATCTTCGACAAGGGCCTGCTGGTCGAGGACCACCGGGTCGCCCCCTACTGCCCGCGCTGCGGCACGGGCCTGTCCGACCACGAGGTCGCCCAGGGGTACGAGACCCTCACCGACCCGTCGGTGTACGTGCGCCTGCCGGTCACCAGCGGTGAGTGGGCCGGCAAGGCCGACCTGCTGATCTGGACGACGACGCCCTGGACGCTGCCGTCGAACACCGCGGTCGCGATGCACCCCGACGTCACCTACGTCGTCGCCCGGCGCGGCACGGACACGGTCGTCGTCGCCGAGCCGCTGCTCGGCTCGGTCCTCGGCGACGAGGACGTCGAGGTGCTGGCGCGCACGACCGGCCGCGACTGGGAGTTCGTGCACTACCAGCGGCCCTTCGAGCTCGTCGAGTTCCCGACCGGCCCGGACGGACAGCCGGTGGACGCGCACTTCGTCGTCCTCGCCGACTACGTCACCACCGAGGACGGCACGGGGCTGGTCCACCAGTCCCCTGCGTTCGGCGCCGACGACCTCGCGGTGGGCCGTCGGTACGGGCTCCCCGTGGTCAACCCGATCGACCCGAGCGGGCACTTCCTGGCCGACGTCCCCCTCGTGGGCGGGCACTTCTTCAAGGCCGCCGACCCCGCGCTCGTGGAGGACCTCAAGACCCGCGGCATCCTCTGGCGGGAGCAGCGCTACGAGCACAGCTATCCGCACTGCTGGCGGTGCCACACGCCGCTCATGTACTACGCGCAGCCCTCCTGGTACATCCGTACATCGGAGATCAAGGACAAGCTGCTCGCGGAGAACGAGAAGACGAACTGGCACCCGGAGAACATCAAGTCGGGCCGCTACGGCGACTGGCTCAACAACAACGTCGACTGGGCCCTGTCCCGTGACCGCTACTGGGGCACGCCCCTGCCGATCTGGCGCAACGACGCCGACCCGAGCCGGCTGGTCGCCGTCGGCTCGCTGGCCGAGCTCTCCGAGCTGACCGGCCGCGACCTCACCGACCTGGATCCGCACCGGCCGTTCATCGACGACGTGACCTTCACGCTGCCCGGCGAGGAGGGCACCTTCCGTCGCGTCCGCCAGGTCATCGACGCCTGGTACGACTCGGGCTCGATGCCGTTCGCCCAGTGGGGCGCGCCCCACCGGAACAACGAGGAGTTCGAGGCCGCCTACCCGGCGCAGTTCATCTGCGAGGCGATCGATCAGACCCGCGGCTGGTTCTACACGCTGATGGCGGTCGGCACGCTGGTGTTCGAGAAGAACTCCTACGAGAACGTGCTCTGCCTGGGCCACATCCTCGCCGAGGACGGCCGCAAGATGAGCAAGCACCTCGGCAACATCCTCGAGCCCATCCCGCTGATGGACCGGCACGGCGCCGACGCCGTCCGCTGGTTCATGCTGGCCGGTGGCTCGCCGTGGTCGGCCCGCCGCATCGGCCACGAGACGCTGTCCGACGTGGTCCGGAAGGTGCTGCTCACCTACTGGAACACGGCGAGCTTCTTCACCCTCTACGCCGAGGCCAACGGCTGGGACCCGGCCACCGACCCTGCGCCGACGCGGGCCGAGCGCCCGCTCCTGGACCGCTGGGCGCTCGCGAAGCTCGCTGCCGTCACCGAGAGCGTGACGACGGCGCTGGAGGACTTCGACACCCAGACGGCCGGCCGGCTGCTCGCCGAGTTCGTCGACGACCTGTCCAACTGGTACGTGCGCCGGTCCCGGCGTCGCTTCTGGGACGGCGACCCCGCCGCGCTGGCCACACTGCACGAGGTGCTCGACGGCCTCACCCGGCTGATGGCGCCGTTCACGCCGTTCGTCACCGACGAGGTGTGGACCCGCGCGGTCGCCCCCGGGCTCGCGGACGCCGCCGACTCGGTCCACCTCACCTCCTGGCCGACGGTGGACGAGGACGCCCGGGACGAGGCACTGGTCGCCCAGATGGACCTCGTCCGGCGCCTGGTCGACCTCGGCCGCTCCGCGCGCACCAAGGCGTCGGTCCGCACCCGCCAGCCGCTGGCCCGCGCCCTCGTCGCGGCGTCGGGCTGGTCCTCGCTCCCCCGCGACCTGGTGGCGGAGGTCGCCGACGAACTGAACGTCATCGACCTGGTCGAGCTGTCCGGTGCCGTCGGGGGCGAACTTGTCGACGTCAGCCTGAAGATCGACTTCCGGGCGGTCGGGCGCCGCATGGGCAAGCAGGTCCAGGCGGTGGCGAAGGCGGTGGGGGCCGCTGACCCGGTGGAGCTGACCGCCGCCTACCGCGCCGGCACAGCCACGGTCGACGTCGACGGCGCCCCGGTGCCACTGGAGGACGGCGACCTGATCGTCACCGAGACGCCACGGGAAGGCTGGACGGTGGCCAGCGGGAGCGGCCTGACCGTCGCGCTGGACCTCACGCTGACCCCGGAACTGGAGCGGGCCGGCCTCGTGCGCGAGGTCGTCCGTCTCGTGCAGGAGGCCCGCAAGAACAGCGGGCTCGAGGTCACTGACCGGATCGAGCTGTGGTGGACCGGCGACGGAGTGCTGGCCGAGGCCCTCGCGGAGCACGCAGCGCAGTGGGCCGGCGAGGTCCTGGCCACCTCGCTGCATGCCGGGACGGCCGGGAACGGCCCGGGGATCGAGGGCCCCGCCGGCTCGCGCTTCTGGCTGGCCCGAGCACAGGCCTGAACCGCCGCGCCGCTCAGCTGCCGGCGGCGTGCTTGCGGGCGCGGGCCCGGTCGGCGAGGTTCCGGTCCGGTGCGCACACCGCGCACGGGGTGAAGCCGTCGGTGCGGGCCTCGTCGAGCGGGAGTGGGATCGTCGTCCGCCCCGCGACGTGCACGCACCCGGCGAGGTGATAACGCGGGTGCTCGTCGATGACGAGCACCTCGTCCTTGAGGTCGACGACCAGCAGCAGGTCGGTGACCTCGACCTCCTCGACCGCCGGGTCGGGCAGGTCCCCGGTGGTACCGGCGGGGGGCTCCTGCGGGGTGGCACCGTGGGCCGGCTCGCTGTCGACGACGGTGGCGCCGGCGGGCAGTGTCCCGGTCGGCGTGGCGGCCTTCTCGGGCGCCGTTGCGGCGGTCTCCGGTGTCGTCGTCGCCGCTGGGGCCTCGCTCGCGGGACGGCTCAGCTGCCGCCGGACGGCGACCAGCAGGGCGGCGGCCACCAGGCATGCGGCGACGCATCCCCAGTAGAGGACGGTCACCCCGGTCAGGATCCCCGCGACGAAGAGTCCGAGGCCCAGGAGCACCAGCAGTCCGGCAGCCAAGATCACGCTGCGACTCTAGGGCGGATCACCCGCGCCCCGCCCGCCCAACCGCCGAGAGGGCCCCCGGACGATGTCCGGGGGCCCTCTTCGGCTGCTTCGGTGGTGCGTCTGCCTCAGGCGGGGGCGTGCTGGTTCTGCCGGTTGTTCGTCGCCGGCTCCGCGGACCCACGGCTGTCGAGGTCGCGGAGATGGGACTCGAGGTAGGACCGCAGGCGCGTGCGGTATTCGCGCTCGAACGTCCGGAGCTCCTCGATCTTGCGCTCGAGGCTGGTGCGCTTCTCCTCGAGGCCGCTCATGGCTTCGACGTGCCGGCGCTCGGCGTCCTGCTCCAGGGCTGCGGCCTTGGCGCGGGACTCCCGCTCCATCGTCTCGGCCCGCGTGCGGGCGTCGCCGACCATCGTTTCGGCGCGGTGCTTGGACTCGGCGACCATCTGCTCGCTCTTGGTCCGCGCCTCGGTCATCAGCCGCTCGCTGTTGGTCTTGGCGCCGGTGACCATCTGCTCGGCCTGCGTCTTGGCCTCGTTGACGTAGCGGTCGGCCGTCTCGGTGGCCAGGGCCAGCATGCGCGAGGCCCGGGCGCTGTCGTCCTCCCGCGGCTGCTGCACCGGCGGGGGCGGAGCGGCGACCGGAGCAGGCGTGGGAGCCTGCGCCGGGGCCTCCTCCATGCGCGCGCCGCTGCGGGCGCTGCCGGAGCGCAGCTCGTTGTTCTCCTCGATCAAGCGGGCGAGCTCGGCCTCCACGACATCGAGGAACGCGTCGACCTCGTCCTCGTCATAGCCCCGCTTGCCGATAGGCGGCTTCTTGAAGACGACGTTGTGCACGTCGGCAGGCGTGAGTGGCATCGGGTCACCTCGGGTGTACGGACGGCGGAATCAGGACGGTCTCGGACGAGCGGGCGGACCACGTTCGTCCGGCGTCTGGTGATCCCAAGGGGTTCAGCTGTACTGGGCGGCCCACTGGGCCGTGATGCCACGCAGGATCAACACGGCGATCAGCAGCACCATAAACCCGAGGTCCAGTCTGATGGACCCCAGGTTCAGGGGTGGAATGACCCTCCGGACCGCCTTCAACGGTGGATCGGTGGTCGAGTAGACGAGCTCGAGCCCGGCAGCCACGATCCCGGAGGGCCGCCAGCTACGGGCCAGAACCATGACCCAGTCGACCACGAACCGAGCGAAGAGCAGGACCAGGAAGACGAGCAGCACCGACGAGATGATCTGCAAGAAGAGAGCCACAGTCCTCGTTCGGTCGGGGCACCTCGCGTGCCGTGTTCGCGTCGGGCGGGCAGTTCCCGCCCGACGCGGCTCGGACAGACCTAGGACTGGTTGAAGAAGCCGCCTTCGCGGATCCGCGCCTTGTCCTCGGCCGTCACGTCGACGTTCTGCGGACTGAGCAGGAACACCTTCGCCGTGACGCGTTCGATACTACCGCGCAGCCCGAAGGACAGGCCGGCAGCGAAGTCGACGAGGCGCTTCGCGTCGGAGTCGTCCATCTCGGTGAGGTTCATGATGACCGGCAGCCCCTCGCGGAACCGCTCGCCGATGGTCCGCGCCTCGTTGTACGTGCGCGGGTGCAGCGTGGTGATCCGGTAGGGCGCCGGCGCGGGGGCCGGGTCCACCACAGCCGCGACCGGCTCGCGGACGGCGAGCTTCGCGGCGGTGGCGCCGACAGGACCGCTGCCCATGGCGCTGATCCGCGACCCGCCCGCACCAGCACCGGCCGCGGCACCGGCCGGTGCCAGACCGATCGGGCGGGGAGCCCGGTCACGTCGCACCGGCAGCGGCTCGGGTTCGCGTACGGCGGGCCGCTCGTCTGCCGCCAGGTCGTCGTCGACGTACCCGTCGGCGGCGTAGTCGCCGTCGTAGTGGTCGTCGGCGTACCGACCGTACCGACGGTCGTACTCGGCGTGGTCGGATTGCCGGGAGTCGTACCGGCCGTATCCACGAGGGTCGTCGTCCTCGACGAGCCCCAGGTAGATACCCATCCTCCGCATGGCTCCAGCCATCGGACCTCCCCCTCTACTGGCGTCCTCAGCGTCGCGCCTGAACCACAGTCGTCAAGCTCCGGGCGGTGTGTCCGCGGCCTGAGTGTCTGGTGTGACCCATGTGGCTGGTGTTCTCTGATTCTCACCGGAGATTAGGGGCCGATCCCCGAACAATGCGGTTCCGACACGCACGACCGTCGCACCGGCCGCGACGGCCGCCTCGAGGTCCCCACTCATGCCGGCCGACAGCTCCACGGCCTCGGGATGGTCGGCCCGCACGCGCGCAGCGAGAGCGGCCAGCCGTTCGAACGCCGACGCCGGGTCCTCGCCGCGCGGAGCGACGGCCATGAGCCCGCGCAGCCGCAGCCCGGCACACCCGGCCACGAGGTCCGCGAGCGCCGGCAGGGCCGCAGGATCGGCGCCGCCCCGGGCCGCTCCTCCCCCGGCGGCACCGCCGAGGTCGACCTGCAGCAGGACCTCGACCGGCCGGCCGCTCTCCAGCCCGGCCCGGTGGAGCACGCCGACGAGCGACT
>JAOPWM010000244.1 GCA_025965695.1 Blastococcus sp. | reverse complement strand
CGGTGGCGAGGATCTTGTAGTCCCGCTGCTTGGCGGGAGAGAGGCCCCGCTTCTCCGCGAGGAGACGCCCGGCGTAGAGGCCGGCCTCGATGCGCTTCGCCAGCTCGACCTCCTGCTCGGCGGTCAGGAGGGCGGTCGTGCCGATGGTGTTGAGGTACACGCGCACGAGGTCGGTCGACACCAGGCCACTGGTGTCGGGCTCACGCCGCGTCGAGCGCGAGCGCACCTCGAGGGTGTCGTTGGGGGAAGACTGCAGCAGCGTCACGATGTGTCTTCGTCCTTGCCTTCAGTTCGGATGCCAACGCCTCCGTCTTCGTGGCGGCGGCGACGCATCCAGGCGTCAAGTGCGGGGGCTCCGGGATTGCCGGACCTGCCCCTAGCTCTTCTGTCCGATGTGGTACGCCCTGCACAACGGCTCGGACCGGTCTCCGTGTTCCACGATCCGCCTGTTCACAGCTAACCGACAGGGAGTGTGATCGGTCACGCACTACTACCCGCGACCGCGCGCCTCAGACCTCGGCCGGCGATTCAGACCTCGAGAAGCAGGGTCATCGGTCCCTCGTTGACCGACGACACCTTCATGCGGGCCCCGAAGATCCCGGTCGCGACCGTGCAGCCGCGCCGGCGCAGCTCCTCGACCACGGCTTCCACCAGCGGTTCTGCTACCTCGCCGGGCGCGGCGTCCTGCCAGGACGGGCGGCGGCCCTTGCGCGTGTCCGCGTAGAGCGTGAACTGGCTCACGACGAGGACCGGCAGGCCCAGGTCCGATGCCGACCGGGCGCCGTCCTCGGTCGGGAAGACCCGCAGCTCGTGGATCTTGCGGGCCAGCACGCGGGCGGCCACGTCGTCGTCCTCGCGGCCCACCCCGACCAGTGACAGCAGGCCGGGACCGATCTCGCCGACAGTATGGCCGTCGACGACTACAGCCGCTGTACTGACCCGGCTCACCACGGCGCGCATCAGGGCATCCTCCCCGGCGGCCGATCCGGCAGCATCGTCCGGGTGTGGACCCTCTCCCTTGCCCGGACGCCGCGGCCGACGAGCTGCGCGGACGCGACCCCCTTGCCCGCTGATCGGGATGCTGCTGGGCCAGCACATGTCACCACGAGCAGAAGGGGCTGGGGTCGACCGGACCGCCTCAGAACCAGGCGAGTGCCGCGGTGACCAGGGCTTGCGTGCCGGTGTCGAGAGTGGGTTGGATCACTGGCGCGAAGGCGGCGGAGTGGTTGACCGGGATGTCCTGGTCCACCCGGCCGGCCTCCTCGGCGGCCCGGTAGGTGTCCGGGTCGACCCCGCCGATGCCCCAGTAGGTGTAGGGGACGCCCAGGGCGGTGGGGATGTCGCTGAAGTCCTCGCTGGCGGACTGCCGCGGCAGCGGCTGGGCACGGTCGCCGAAGAAGTCGGTGAAGGCGTCGGCGACCCGCGTCGTTGTGGTCTCGTCGTTGTCGGTGAGCGGGAAGCTCTCGTAGCGCTCGAACTCCGGCTCCTGGGGGCACCGGGAGGCCTGACTCTCGGCGGTGACGATCCGGCGTACCGCCTCGAGCATCGCCGAGCGGGTGGCGTCGCTGTAGGTCCGCATGTTCAGCAGCAGTGTCGCCGAGTCCGGGATGACGTTGCTCTTCGTCCCGGCCTGGATGCTGCCGACGGTCAGCACGGCCGGCTCCCCGGGCGCGAGCTCGCGGGCGACGACGGTCTGCAGCCGCAGCACGATGGCGGCGGCCAGCACCACGGGGTCGACCGCGGCCTGGGGCATCGAGCCGTGCGCCCCGCGGCCGTGGAGGGTGATCCGCATGCTGTCGGCCGCCGACAACGTCGGTCCCGGGCGGGTGCGGACCTGGCCGGAGGGGAATGGGAGCACGTGCTGCGCCAGGGCTGCGTCGGGGGTGGGGATGAGGCCGGCCAGCCCGCCGTCGAGCATCCCGCGGGCGCCGTCGCCGGTCTCCTCGGCAGGCTGGAACAGCGCGACCACGGTGCCGTGCCAGGCGTCGCGGGCGTCGGCGAGCAGCTGGGCGGCGCCGACCAGGCAGGCGATGTGCACGTCGTGGCCGCAGGCGTGCATGACCGGCACATCGTTGCCGTCCGGGTCGGTGGCCGTGGCCGTGCTGGCATACGGCAGGCCGGTGGCCTCGCGCACCGGCAGTGCGTCCATGTCGGCCCGGAACAGCAGCGCCGGTCCGTCGCCGTTGGCGAGGACGCCGACGACGCCGGTGCCGCCGATCCCCTCGTGCACGTCGTAGCCGGCCTGCCGCAGCTGGTCGGCCACCCTCTGCGCGGTGCGCCGCTCCTGGTGGGACAGCTCGGGGTTGCGGTGCAGGTCGCGGTAGAGCTCCTCCTGCCGGCTGCGCACGCCGTCCAGGCCGGCGAGCACGGTGGCGACGCGAGAGGCGGTGGCGTGCGAGGTCGTCATGGCGACTCCCGGGAATCGAACGGAGTGTCGTCGCTGCGCGGCGGGGACGGGTCGCGCCGGCCAGTGTGCGCCCGCCAGTGCGGCCGCGGATACCGGACCCGGTTCTGGCTCGGCCGCCATATGTACGCCTCGGGGAGCTGCCATCCACGCCACCGCGCCAGCAGGGTCAACCCCGCCCCGACCAGCGTGGACACCACCAATCCGAGTGACGGGCGCCCCAGGTCGTAGACCACGACCATCACCCCGCCGGCCAACAGGGCGGACGTCGCGTAGAGCGTGTTGCCGCCGAAGATCCCCGGGATGCGGCGGAGCACGACGTCGCGCAGCATCCCGCCGCCGACAGCGGTGATCGTGCCCAGCAGCACCGCGGGCAGCCAGCCGAGCCCTGATCCCAGCGTCTTCGACGCTCCGGCCGACGCCCAGCACCCGAGGGCGAGGGCGTCCACGAAGGGGAACACCCGGTCCCAGACCGGGCCCTCGATGCGGACCAGGAACGCGATCGCCGCCCCGGCCAGCGCGGTGAGGATGTAGGCGTAATCGGTCAGTGCCACCGGCGTGCCCCGCTGCAGCAACGTGTCCCGGATCATTCCGCCACCCAGCCCCGACATGATGGCCAGCGCGCCGAAACCGACCGGATCGAACCGCTGCCCGCGGGCCAGCACACCGCCGAGGACGGCGTTGGCCAGCACGCCGGTCAGGTCGATCCCGCGGAACAGTTCGGTCAGTGCCGCATCAGAAGCCACGCCTTTGCACCCCCGACCTCGAACGCGGTCCGGCCGGCTCAGCATGGCCCGACCGCGGACGGAGAGCCTCCCGGGGCCGGTACCTGGTCGTGCAGTCGTCTGTGCGCTCGAAGCGCACCTGCACCTCCTTCCGGCCGTCCCATCCGGCAGGATCGTCCGGGTGCCGACCCACTCCCTCCCTGCTGATCGGGATGCTGCTGGACCAGCACGTGCGAACAGGAACATGAGGGCGCCTCGCACACGCAGGGCTACATGGCTTCCTTGATGCCGCGGCGGATGAGCCAGACGTTGGCCGGCCAGGCGGTGAAGAAGCCGAGCACCATGCCGATCTGCATGAGGAACCAGAAGACCGGGCTGGTCGGCATCAGGTGCGGGTTCGGGAAGAGCACGAACGCCATCAGTGCCATCCAGCCGAACAGGCCGACCTCGAACGCGGTCAGCGACAGGATGTCGGCTTTCGCGGCGGCGATGATGCCCTTGCGGAAGGACAGGCCGCGCATCGGGGCGATGGCGAAGTACTGGAACGCCAGGCCGAGGGTGACGGCGAGCAGGTAGTCGCCGATCATCTCCGCCCACAGCGCGGCGCCGGCGACCGTCGCGCCAAGGGTGAAGACGCCGCACTCGGCGATGATGTCGCCGAGGGTGCAGCCGGCCCCGCAGTGGCTGACATCGACGGCGACGCCGGCCCAGCCGGGCTTGTCCGGCGGGTGACGCAGCCCGTGCTCCCTCAGCCAGCGGGTGCTGGCGGGGCGGCCGAAGCGGTAGTAGCCCCACACGGCCACCGGGCCGAAGTACAACGCGGTGATCGGCCACACGGCCTCCATCACCGGCATGTGCCGCTGCCGGTAGCCACGGCCGTAGATGTCGATGAGGATGACCGCGGCGCATGCGGATGCCACAGCCAGGGCCGTCCAGGCCAGCACGGTCAGCCAGGTGGGTGGCACGGACGCTCCGTTCGGCTCAGGGCTGCCGGCGTTGGTGGGCCGGGGCGGTGGGAGTGTTCCGCAGCAGGAAGGTGAGCCCCTCGGCCATCGTGGGGTGGGCGTAGATCGCCGCGTGCAGCGCGGTGTACGGGATGTGGCCGACCATCGCGGTCTGGACGGCGGCCATCAGTTCGCTGGCCTCGGCCCCGAACACGGTGAACCCGAGGATCTCGTCGCTGTCGGCGGCAAGCAGCATCTTCATGAACCCGCGCGGCTCGGACAGCGTCCTGGTCCTCAGCACGGCGGCCATCGGCTGGGTGAGCAGGCGGTACTCGATGCCGCGGCGGCGGGCCTCGGACTCGTTGAGGCCGACCCGCGCCAGCTCGGGATCGGTGAACAGGCAGTACGGCACCAGCCGGTCGGTGGTGGTGCGGCTGCCGCCGGTCAGGTTGTCGTGCACCACCCGGAAGTCGTCGAAGGCCGCGTGGGTGAACTGCGGGCTGCCCGCGCACTCGCCCATCGCCCACACGCCGGGCGCGGTCGTGGCCAGACGCTCGTCGACCGCGACGTAGCCGGTCCCGGTCAGCGCCACCCCGGACCGCTCCAGTCCGATCCCGGCGGTGTTCGGCGTCCGGCCCACGCCGACGAGCAGGTCGGTCCCCTCGACGACGCCGTCGCCGTCGGGCCCCTCGGTGACGAGGCGCACGAGGCTGCCGGACTCCCCTTCGACGCCGTGCACCCGGGTCTGCAGGTGGACGGTGATCCCTTCGTCGCGGAACAGCTCGAGCACCGCCGCCCCGACGTCGGCATCCTCCCGCCCGGCCAGCTGCTCTCCGGCCTCGAGCACGGTCACCCGCGCGCCGAAGCGGCGCATCGCCTGCGCCAGCTCCAGCCCGACGTAGCCGCCGCCCAGGACGATCAGATGCTCCGGCAGGCGATCGAGGTCGAGCAGCTCGACGTGGGTCATCGGCCGGGTGGCGGCGAGCCCGGGGACGTCGGGCACGGTCGCGTGCGTGCCCAGGTTCAGGAACACCCGCTCGCCGCGGAGCCGCCGTTCCCCGCCGCCGACCAGCCCGACGTCGACGGTCCGTTCGCCGACGAAGTGGGCCTCGCCCATGATCAGTTCCGCCCCGCTGGCGCGGTAGCGGTCGCGATGGAGTTGGCGCAGGCCGTCGACCATCGCCCGCTTGCGGGCCTGCACGCTCTTCATGTCGGTCACCGCCGACTCGAGTTCGACCCCGAACTCGGCGGCCCGCAGGGTGAACTCGCGGACCTTCGCCGATTGGATGATGTTCTTGCTCGGCAGGCAGGCGATGTTCGGGCAGGACCCGCCGATCAGCTTCCGCTCGACGACCGCGGTGCGATGCCCCTCACCGGCCATCGTCCAGGCCAGGTACTTGCCCGCCTCACCACTGCCGATGACGAGGACGTCGTAGCTCTCAACAGCGGTGTTCATCGGAGGAGTTCTCCAGTCCAGGTGCCGTAGGTGGTACGGGCGGCCACGGTGATCCAGGCGGCCAGCAGTCCGATGAAGAAGACGGCCGCGGCGACGCGGAACAGGTCGGTCCCTGTGGTGATCGCCAGGGCGGCCCACATCATCGCGAAGCCCCACACCGGCAGCCCGTAGATCAGCCCCAGCGCCCGAGCCGCCGTCGCGTAGGGCCCGCGCAGCACCCCCGGGGCCTGGGCGCCGAGCGCGTTGGCGGCGGTGACCGACTGGCCCAGCGGCCCGAGCACGATCCACAGCGTGGGCACCGCGGCGGCCGCGCCGACCTTGAATCGGGCCAGCCGGCCCCACAGGAGGGTGACCACCACGATGCTGGCCAGCAGGCTGATCCCGAACATCGCGTAGCAGCAGTCGAGCAGCGTCTGCGGCAGTTGCCCGGCCGGTGCGTGCGGGATCAGGGCGGCGCCGGTGGCCGCGCTGACCATCAGGTACGGGACGACGACCGCGCAAGCCAGCCCCAGCACCGTACCCAGCAGCCACAGCACCCAGTCGACACCGACCGCGGCGCCGGCCCCGATCAGATCCACCCCAACGACCAGGGTCGCCGCCCCGAAGGCCAGCAACGCCATCGGCACAGCGCCGTAGAAGTGCGCCATCACCGGATCGGCGGCGAGCCGGCGGGCCCGGTCCGGGAACCGCCCCCAGTCCCCGACGGTCGCGGCGCCGACCGCCGTCAGCAGCAGCCCGGCCAGCACCCACACCACCTGGGCGAACACGCGTTGCCCGGGCACCTGCACCGGCAGGTCGACCGCGGCGGTGGCGACGATCGAGGTGCCCATCACCGTGGCGAACCAGTTCGGCCCCACACCGGCCAGCGCCCGCCGCCGATCGTCCAGGGCGCCGAGCAGCCCTCCGCCCGGGCCCGCAGGCGAGGGCCTGCTGGGCGTCGGGCGGGGGCGCAGCACGGTCGCGGTCATTGTGGCGTGCCCCTACTCGGGCCAGTCGGAGTCGAGGATGACGTCGACGAAGTTGCCGCGCTGGAACCCGGGGACGTAGCGCTCCAGGACGTCGGCCTTGACGTTGCCGAAGGTCGTCTCCGGCCGCGGGGCGATGCCCTCCGTGAAGGCCTGCAGACTGTTGCGCTTGAAGTGCGGGCGCTGGTGCAGCGCGACGATCTCCGCGCGGTCGGCGTCGCCGACGTCGCGGTAGCCGATGCCGAGCACGTCGTACTCCACGCCGGCGGTGACCAGCGCGACCTCGGGCTCCATGAACTCCGGGATGCCGGGCGTGGTGTGCAGCGCGATCGCGGTCCACACCCGGCGGATGCTGTCC
The DNA here is from genome assembly GCA_025965695.1 of Blastococcus sp. Taxonomy (GTDB): domain Bacteria; phylum Actinomycetota; class Actinomycetes; order Mycobacteriales; family Geodermatophilaceae; genus Blastococcus_B. The sequence continues at coordinate 7,825 of JAOPWM010000244.1, read as the reverse complement.
TCGGGCACGCCATGGCCCTGCAGGAAGCGCCGGGCCTCGTCGGCGGAATCGACCTCGAACCGGCGGCCGCTGCCGCGGAACTGCTCGTTCAGGCCCAGGTCGTGGAACATCGCGCCGATGTAGAGCAGCTCGGGGTCGTAGCTGAGCCCGCGGTTGCGGCCCTGCAGGCTGCCCCAGAAGTAGACCCGCCGGGAGTGGTAGACGAGGTCGGTGGCGGCGGCGCGGACCAGGTCGGTGGCCTCGTGGGCGAGCTTGGTGTCGGGGATGGTCACCCCGGCTGCGGTCGGTCCGATGACAGGCATCGGTGCTCCTCACGGCAGGTCCCGGCAGCGGAGGTCCCGTCGGGGGCCTCCTCGTCGGCAACGGTGGCAGGTCAACGATCGCCGTCGGCTGCCGCGCCGTCGTCGCGGCCAGCGGCCACTCCGCCTTCCCACTAGCGGGAAACGCAGGACCCGGGGCACCTGGATGGTGGGTTCTGAGCGGCACCGTCGAGCTGCCGCAGGAACCTGGCCGCGACTGAACCTTTGTGTTGGACCGTCGAGCGTGAGCGCGGTGACCGCCTGTCCTCGGGGCTCATACCGGGTCAAGGAACAACAGCAGAACCCGGGCACCACCGAGTTCACCGAGCTCGCCGGACGCGGACACGGCCTCGTCGTCGACCACGGCTGGCGCGAGGTCGCCGACAAGGCGCTCCACTTCATCCAGCGTCACCTCCCCCGATCGCCCCCCCCGCCGGCACGACCCAGGGGTGAGGAAGCCGGGCGCCTCATCCTTCCCGGGACGAGGCGCCCGAGACCCTGGCCGAGTTCCCCGCCGGAAGGTCGTGACCCCCATCGGTCAGGTATGCAACCCGCGGGCCTGCTCGGCCTCCCCGTCGACCAGCGGTTGGCAGCGGCAAGCGGAGCGGTGCGGTGACGATCGGCGACTTACGGCGGGTGCCACGGCCCTCTGGGGCCGCGACCCCCTTGCCCTGCTGATCGGGATGCTGCTCGACCAGCAGGTAGCAACAGGAGCAGAAGAGATGACCGCCCCAGGCGTCGGCTGAGCGGGCACCGGTGGCAGGTCGGGCCGGCCGTCCGGCTGCCGTAGCTCGTCGGGCTGTCAGCTGCTGAGGACGACCTTCAGCGCATCCGTCTCCGCTGCGTTCTTGAAGGTCTCGTAGCCCTTGACCATGTCGTCGAGGTCGAACCGGTGGCTGATCAGGGTGGTGGGGTCGAGGGTCCCTGACGCGATCGCCTTCAGGAGCTGCGGGATGGTGAGCCCTGAAGGGATCCCCGTGGTCAGCGTGATCTGCTTGGCCCACAGCGTCTCCAGGTGGAGAGTCGCGGGCTCCTCGTGGACGCCGATGTTCGCGATGTGACCGCCCGGGCGGACGAGGGCAGCGGCGAGCTCGAACGGCTTCGGGAATCCGGCCGCCTCAATGGTGACGTCGGCGCCCAGCCCGTCGGTGAGCCCGTTCACGACCTCGTGCGCCTCCTCGGGGGAGACGGCGTGGGTCGCGCCCACCTCGAGGGCCTTCTTGCGCCGCGACTCCACCAGGTCGACGACCACGATGTTGGCCGGCGAGAACAGCCGTGCGGTCAGCGTGGTGGACAGCCCGACCGGTCCGGCGCCGACGATGACGACGGTGTCGCCGGGGGCCACCGCGCCGCGCAGCACGCCGACCTCGTACCCGGTGGCGAGGATGTCGGTGAGGAAGAGGACCTGCTCATCGCTGAGCGAGTCCGGGATCTTGTAGATCGAGTTCTGGGCGAACGGGATGCGGGCGTACTCCGCCTGCACCCCGTCGATGGTGTGGCCGAGGGCCCAGCCGCCGTTCAGACACTGGCCGTACTGCCCTGCGGTGCAGAACCGACAGTAGCCGCAGGCACTGACGCAGACGGCCAGGATGCGGTCGCCCGGGGCCACGTTGGTGACCGCGGAGCCGACCTCCTCGACCACGCCGACGCCCTCGTGGCCGAGGACGGTGCCTTCGGGGGTGTCCGGGACGCCGCCCTTGATGATGTGCGTGTCCGAGCCGCAGATCGTGGTCTTGGTGACCCGCATCAGGATGTCTGTGTCGCGCTCGAGGACGGGGTCCGGGTGGTCCCGCCAGTCGATCTTGCCGGGGCCGTCGTAGACGAGGGCCTTCATCGTGATCTCCTCCTGGTGATCGCCGGTGATCTCCGGCTCGGTGATGCGGCTAGGCCTCGCGGGGCGCGAGATCTGGGGTCAGCGGTGTGCGGCCTGCAGGTGCAGGCGCAGGGCGTCGTACCCGAAGTCGCCTTCCGGGTCGCGCCAGACGGTGTGGACATGGTTCACGTCGCGCTGGGTGTTGTCGTACTCGACGAGCAGCCGGGGGCCCTGCAGCCGGTAGTAGTGCGGCTGGTGCCGTTCGGTGCCGCCGGCCCAGGCGAAGTGGATCTGGGCGAGACGGTCGCCGGCGAACTTGGCCGCCTCCCCTTCGGCGAGCTCGTCGGGGATGCGCCCGAGGTACACGCCGAGCAGGACACGCAGTCGCTCCTGCTGCTCCGGGGTGAGATCGGCGGCGGCGAGCCCCTTCGGCCGGGTGGTGAGCCGGACAGCCTCGTGGTCCTCGGGGCGCACCCCGGCTTTCTCCTCGGCGCCGCGGTGCATGGCCTCGACCCGCTCGAGCAGGTGCGGCTCGGTGAAGTTGCGGCGCCAGACGTCCGGCAGCGGCATCAGCAGGTCGCCGTCGCCGAACCGGGGGCGGTTGCCGCCGACGATGTCGACGGGGGCGACGCCGGTGAGCAGCGCACGTTCGGCCTGGACCTCGTCGAGGGAGTGCACGAGGTCGCGGGCCAGGTCCTCGGCGCCGGCGAGCGGGCGCAGCGGGTGCGGGCCGAGCAGCGGTGACTCCGCCGGGTCCGCGCCCAGGAAGCATGGCGTGGTCGCCTGCACCTGTCCATCCACGACCAGGAGGTTGAGCGAGACGTGGTGCCCGCCGAAGCGCCACGCCCAGGGGCCGCGCCCGTCCGGGGCGCCGAAGATTCGTAGCCAGTACAGCTGAGGGTCGCGTCCCCGCTCCCGGCCCCAATCGACCTGAAAGCCCTCGACCTGGTCGAGGACGTTCTCCAGCCCCATGATCGTCGACACCGTGACGTAGCCGGCCCGGGAGAGCCCGGTGGCGACGAGTTGCATCGCCAGGCTCTGCTGCGCGGGGCGCATGTCCCGCAGCGGCAGCCCGCCGTGGTCGGTGGGCGTGTAGAACCAGCGCAGCCGCTCACCGTCGGCCTCCCAGGGCCACGCCGCCTGCGCCCGCTGCGCGTCGTCCAGGCTCGCCAGCCAGGCGCGCGCGGCCGTCGCCATCCGGTCGGCGGCGGTCCGCGCGCCGCGGAGGCTGCATGTGGTCATCGCCAGTGCTCCTCGTCGATGGGCCGGTCAGTGGTCGGGGCCGTACAGCCCGAACCGCAGGTTCCGGTCGGCGGGGTCCGCGTCGCTGTCGACCTGGTAGTGCCGGCCCATCTCGCGGACCCGCTTCAGCAGGTTGCGACCCACCTCCAGGCGGCCGGGTTCCCACTTCTCCAGGGCGGGGACGACGTCGCCGTCCGCATCCCGCAGCGCGTCGGCGAGCGCCCACGCATCCGCGGCGGCCTTCGCCGTGCCGGCGGCCGCGTGCGGGCGGGCGGCGAACGCGGCGTCCCCGATCAGACAGACCCGGCCGAACGCCATGCGCGGCACCTCGATGTCCAGCACCGGCTGGATGAACGGCTGCGCGGTACGCACGACGAGCTCGGCCGCGGCCGGTGGGAGGACCTCGGGCGCCGACGCGCGCAGCTCATCGACGTAGCGGTCCTGGACCATCCCCGGCTGCAGCGAGACCGGGTTGGGGAATCCCCGCTTGTCGGTGAGCATCTCGTCGAGCTCGGGACCCTCGGCGACGTTCCGGTACCAGACGTAGTTCAGGTCGCGGGATCCGATGGCCGTCCCGCCGTCCCGGCCCGGGATCGGGTACATGACGATGTGGGTCCGAGAAGCCGTCGCGTACGTGACCGAGTCGTGCAGCAGGTCGTGCGTCCGGGAGCTGACCTCACCCTCCGGGACCGTGCCCCGCCAGCCCACGTAGCCGGAGTAGCGCGGGGTGACCTCGGGCAGCAGGCGACGCCGGCCGGTCGAGGAGATGCCGTCGGCGAAGACCACCAGGTCGGCGTGTTGGACGCGCCCGTTGGTGAACCGCAGGGTCACCTCGCGGTCGTCGTGGTCGAGCCCGGCGACGTGGTGGTCGAGGTGGTAGGCGTCGGCGCCCAGGTCGACGAACAGCGCGCGGTAGGTCGCCGTCCACGAGGTGAAGCGCCACGTCGACGGCTCGTCGTACACGACCTCGTCGTTCGCTCCGAGGTACCGCAGATGGGACGACCCGGTGCTGACCCGCTCGACGGCCTCGGTCCCGCCGTGCTCGGCGAACCACCGCACGGTGTCGGGCTGCAGGACGATGCCCGCGCCACGGCCCTCGAGCGGCAGCGGTGACCGCTCGAAGACGTCCACCTCGAAGCCCCGCTCCCGCAGCAGGAGCCCCGCCGTCAACCCGCCCATCGAGCCGCCGACCACGACCGCCCGCTGTGGGTTCCGTACCGCCACGTCGCACTCCTCTCCTTCGAGGCCGTTCCCCCGCGACCCGGTATCAGCGTGGCCTGCGCCACACTGAGAATCACTGTGGAGATCCAGCGGCTCTGACCGATTCGGTGTGGACTTCCACAGGGCGGAGGTGGAACTGCGATGGCTGCCGAGAGCCCCCACGACGAGGTCCGGCGCTGGGTGTCCGGCGTGGGGACGATCGCCGCCGCGGTCAACACCGAGGTCTCCCTGCCGAGGCTGGTCGACCTCATCGCCCGCACCGCCTGCGACCTCATGGACTACGAGGCCGTCGGCGTCCTACTCGCCGACCGGGGCGAACACTCGCTGGTCATCACGGGCGCCCACGGGCTCTCCCCGGAGTACGTCGCGCGCGTCAACGCCGAGCACACCATCCGCCTGGGCTCGGGTCCCCTGGCCGAGGGCCCGTCGAGCCGCGCCTTCCGCAGCGCCGAGCCGGTCGCCATCGAGGACATCTCCGCCGACCCGTCCTTCCACCCGTGGGCGGCCCTGGCCCGGGAGCACGGCTACCGCGCGATCGCCGCCATTCCCCTGCTCGTGGCCGGGGTGCCGGCGGGGACGGTGAACTGCTACCGGACCGTCACCCACCGGTTCGGCGACGACGAGATCACCTTGCTGACCACGCTGGCGAACCAAGTGGGCATCGCGCTGCAGACGGCCCGGCTCCGGGACCGGGAGCGGGAGACGATCGCTGATCTGGAGCGGCTCAACGCATCCTTGACCGCCCAGCGTCAACTGCTGGAGCAGGCGGAGGAGATCCACCGCGCGCTCACCGCGGTGGCGTTGCGCGCCGGCGGGGTCGCGGCCGTGGCCGGCGCGCTCGCCGGTCTGCTGTCCCGGCCCGTCCTCGTCGCCGACCCGGCTGGCCAGCGCCTCGCCGACGCCCGGCACGAGGATCGCATCCCGCAGGTCGCACTGCCCGAGCCACCCGCTGATGCGCCGCGAGCGGGCCTCAGCGAGGCGACCCTTTCCGATGGGTCGGAAGACCGGTCATGGATCACGGCGCCCGTCCTGCTCGGTGAGGAGCTCGTCGCCCGGCTGTGGGTGCCCGGACGGTTGGCCGAGCTGAGCGCACTGGACCGGCGTGCGATGGAGCACGCCGCGGTGGTGTGCGCGTTGGAGCTGTTGCGCAGGCGGACGGCAATGGACGTCGAATGGCAGCTGCGCGGGGACGTGCTCGCCGAGCTGCTCTCCGGCGACGCGTCGGCGACCGTGCGCACCCGCGCGGCGGCGCTCGGGCACGACCTCTCTCGCGCGCACCGAGTGCTGGCGGCCCGGGCCGACGCGCTCGACGGTGATGCTCGGCAACCGGGCGGCGTCCGCCGGCTCCTCGGGGTCGCTCAGGCGGTCGCCGACCGCGCCAGCCCGCGGCCGCTGGTGACCAGCTGGGGGGATTGCATCGTGGTGCTGTGGCCGGAGACGACGCCCGACCGGGCCCCGGATCCGCAGGCCGCGGCCGAGACCGTGCGGCAGACCTCCCGGCGCGCGCTCGACGGCTCGACCGCCACGGTCGTGGTCGGGCAGCGGTGCACCCGGTTGGAGGACTACCGGTCGGCAGTCCGGACAGCGCGTGGCGCCCTCGGTCTCGCCCAGCTGCGGCAGGCCGCCAACCGCACCGTCACACTGCCGGACCTCGGCGTGTACGGGCTCCTTCTGCAGTTGGACGACCCCGGCGAGCTCATTCGCTTCGCCGACCGGATCCTCGCTCCCTTGCGGAGCTACGACGCGCGCAAGGACCTCTCGCTGGTGAGCACGCTGCGCACCTACCTCGACAATGACCTGAGCACCAGGCGAACGGCAGATGCGCTGTACCTGCACCCGAACACCGTCGGGCTGCGACTGAAGAAGATCGAAGAGCTCGTGGGCGTCTCCCTCGCTCAGCCCGACGCCCTCCTGCAGCTCCAGGCTGCTCTCATGGCCGAGGAGGTCATCGGCTCGACGCGACCGCAGCACGCCGTCCCCCACGTACGGTGAGCCGTCAGCGGCAGTGCCGACCCAACTGGGCATCAGGCAGCATCGTCCGCAGGCAGCATCGTCCGCGTGCCCACCCTGACGCTTGCACAGGACGCCGCGGGCGACGAGCTGCTCGGCCGCGACCCGCTCGCGCTGCTGATCGGCATGCTCCTCGACCAGCACATGCGCCAAGGAAGCAGTGACGCGCGACGCTGCAGCTGCTCGTCCATGAGGTGAACCTTCAAGTTGACCTTGATCGCCGGCCGCGAGCTGTCGGTACCTTCGGTCATGATCGCTACGGGGGTGACCGCATGGGGCTGCGCGGCGACCAGCATGTGTCAACAGGAGCAGAAGCGGTAGAGGTGGTCGGCTGACCGCGCCGCCCGAGGGTGCCAGTGCGAACCGTGGCGGAGCCGCGGATTCGCAGCTCAGCCGATGTCGAGCTCGGGGCCGCGGCGTCCGGTTGGGTTGAGGTCCTCGGGCTTGAACCGGTTGTCCCAGGTGCGGTCGTAGTGCTCGGCGGGGAAGTCGCTGGGGCTGGATCGGGGTCAAGCCCGTACGGACCTGATCCCGTGTCGCCGACGGTCGCCCTCGGGCTGGGAGTGCTCCGGAGCCCCGCCCGGGCGGGAAGCCACATCGGTCGTGCGCCTGCCGGCCGCCCGACGCGGCTGGTTAGCCGGGGCGGGCACCCCCACCCGGCGCGGGCACGGACCTGTTGCTTGCGTACACCGGCTCCGCCCGCCGGATTGAGGATCAGGCGGCCCAGGCGGGCGCCGGACCCAGCCCGAGCCGCCACCGGGCGGCCTGCTCCGAGGGGCTCGACCCGCCCAACGCCAGGCTCATCGCGCGCAGCTGCAGCCGGGTCACCGTGAGCTGGCCGCGGTCGGGGAGGCCGTGTCCGGAGCGGCCGGGGACGCCGGCCAGCGGGGCGATGGTGGGGGAGACCAGCAGCGAAGCCCCGGCGGTGAAGCCGGAGTAGACCACCCGCTCCGGGAGGCTGAGCCCGGGCGGGGCGGAGAGGAAGGCCAGCAGGCCCGCCGGCACGGGCTCCAGCACGGGGGCGTACCCCGCCAGTGCCTCCGCGAGTTCCGCTTCGGTGGTGGGCAGGTCGGTGGCCCCGAGGGCCTGGGCGCTGCGGGCCCACTCTCCGACGTATGCATCGGCCCACCGGGGGCCGAAGCGGCTCATGTCGCGGCCGACGGCGGCCTGCGCGGCCAGGAATGCGTCGGTGAAGGCCAGGAGCACCCAGCGCAGCAGGTCCGGGTCGCCGGCCGAGTAG
>JAOPWM010000242.1 GCA_025965695.1 Blastococcus sp. | reverse complement strand
GTCGGCCCCTACGCCTACGCCGGCTCCGGTCTCACCCGCGCCGTCTACCGGGGCGCGACCTACACCGGCGCGGTCAGCCACGGCGACCTCTGCGCGCTGTCTCTGCGTTCGCTCGCCGCGACGCCGCGGGCCCTCGTCTACGGCTACATCCCCGAGCTCGATCTCACCGGTCATGTCCGCGGCGTCGACTCGCCCAGCTGGCGGGCCCAGCTCGGGCTCATCGACCGGGTCGTGGAGCAGTTGCTCGCCGGTCTGCCCGACGATGCCGCCCTGCTGGTCACCGCTGACCACGGCATGCTCGACGTGCCCGGCGAGACACGCGTCGACCTCGACCAGGACCCCGCTCTGGCCGACGGGGTCCGGGTGCTGGCGGGGGAGCCGCGGGCCCGGTACGTCCACGTCGAGCCCGGCGCGGAGGACGACGTCCTCTTCCGGTGGCGCGAGGTGCTCGGCGACCGGGCCTGGGTGGCGAGCCGGGACGAGGCGGTCGCGAGCGGGGTCTTCGGTCCGGTGGACGACGCCCTGGCGGCCCGGATCGGCGATGTCGTCGCCCTTGCCCGGGGCAGCTGGGCTCTAGTCACCCCGGAGCACGAAGCCGGGCCGAGCCGGCTGGCCGCCTACCACGGCTCGCTCACCGCGACGGAGCTGGCGATCCCACTGCTGGTCGCCCGAGGCCGCGCACTCGCCTAGCGGCTGTAGTACTAGGCCCGCGCACACTCAGTCAGGCAGAGAGCCGTCCAGCGACACATGCCAGGTGCGGGAGTGCGCCGGATGGGTCGCCCGGCAGGTGAGTCGGTCCGCCACGGCGGTCGGGCGGCTCTCCACCGACGCCACCACCTGCCCGTCCGGGCCGGCCATGGTGACGACCCAGCGCTCGATCTCGGCTCCCGGCGGGGTCGTCGGCTGCACCGAGGTCACCGGAAGGTCGTCGAGCCCGAGCAGTCCCAGCACGCCGCGGGCGGAATGCTGGGCGGCCTGACCGGGCGGGGCGACACCGGCCCGGCCGCGCAGCCAGGGCAGCGCCACCTGCCCGCGTTCATGCGCCCGCACCAGCTCGGCGCCGTCCCCGGGGACCTGGCCGTAGTAGAAGCCGTGCGGCAGGACGACGACGTTGGCCGCGAACCGGTCACCGCCGAGATGGCTGCACTCCCAGACGTCCGCGGGGCCGGGCGCCGGCATGGCGCGGGCCAGCGGGCGCCCGCGTAGCGCGCAGCAGGCGTCGTGCCCGCCGTGCGTGCAGACCAGGTAGACCGGCCGGTCGGTCCGTTCGCCCACCGAGCCGTCCCAGGGCGCGGTCAGCAGTTCGGCGTCGGAGGTGCGCACCGACCACCACAGCCCCTCCTCGCCCGGCCGGCTGTCGGCGTAGGCCCACCGGCGGCCGGAGTCCGCCAGCCGCTCACCGGGCCGCCGGACCAGCAGCAGCCGCACGTTCTCCTCCCGTGACCGTCGGGCCAGCAGCGGCGCGACGGTCTGGTCGAAGCGGGAGTCCGTCAGGGCGTCGCGCCCCCAAGGGCCGGGCTGCTCGATCAGCAGCCAGCGCTGCGCCGGCGAGGCCGTGGCAACGGGGGAGTCGCCTCGGGCCAGCGCGCGCACCGAGCAGCGGCTGTCGTCCAACCGCCCCGCGGGGCGGGGCGGGGCGTCGACACGGTCGGACGCGTCGGTGCGGCCGGCGGTCACGCCCCCCACCGGGTCCGGCGGTGGCTCATCCGCCGGTCCCGAGTGCGCTCCCACGTGCCCCATCGTGCCCGTCGTCCGGGATGTCTCCCGAGGCCGGGCCCGCATCGGGCACGGTGGCGACCGACTCGGTCACCAGCCGCCGGGCGAGCGTGACCCGGTCCGCGGGGTCGAGGCCCGGCAGATCGCCGACCTTGAGCTCGCCGGCTGCCAACAGCGCGGCCAGGGCGTCCCGGACGTCGCAGGGGAAGGAGTGCGAGCGCCGTCCGGCGAGCAGGGTGACCCGCCCGTCGGCCGCGTCGCGGAGGGAGCAACGCAGCCGTCGGCGCAGCCGCAGGATGGTCTGGTCGGTCAGCGCGGCGGCCGCGGTGGACTGCGCGAGCGGAGCGACCGGCTCCGGGCGCACCTGCGCCCAGGTCTGTGCGCGCAGCTGATCGGCCACCTGCGCCGGGTCGATCCGGCCGAGCCACTCCTGGAGACCGGCGATCACGGCGGCGACGTCGTCCCGTACTCCGTCCGGGTCGGCGAGGTCGAGGCCGAGGGGGAGCGAGCTGCGCAGGTGCGGGTCCTCGGCGGCGAGCGTCCGCACCAGGTCCAGCGCCGACTCGGCGGCGGCCCATCGGGTGACCGGGTGGACGCCGATGGTCAGGTGGGCGCTGATCTCGCCCAGTGCGGTGGCGGAGTGCAGGTAGCCGCGGGGCAGGTAGAGCGCGTCGCCGGGCCGCAGCACCGCGTCGATCACCGGCTCGCGCTCGGCGGCGGCGGCGACCTCCGCGGTGCGGTCGGTCCACGGGTGCGTGCGCAGGGGATCGGTCAGGACCGGTTCGTGGATGGTCCAGTGCTTCTCGCCTGCGACCTGCAGGACGAACACGTCGTGCACGTCGTAATGGGCGCTGAACCCGCGTGAGGACGGCGGGGTGATGTAGGCGTTGACCTGCGTGGGGTGGCCCAGGTCAGCGGCGAGCTGGTCGGCGAACTCGATCAGCGGCGGCCAGAGCCGGTGCAGCCCCTGCAGGACGATGGTGCTGCCGTCGGCGAACAAGCGCAGGACGGCGTCGGAGGACACCTGGTCGGCGATCTCCGCACCGGCGCCCCCGGAGGTCGTGAACCGCTTCGGGTCGACGACCGCGCCGTCCTTGGCGATCCGCAGGAACGGGGTGCGCAGGCCGCGGCGGGACAGCAGTTCATCGACCGCGGGCAGATCGAGCAGGTCGGTGAAGGAGCTGCCGGTGTCCGCGGCGCGGGTCAGCAACGGTCGCCGGGACCAGAACTGGTCGGCGAAGACCTTCGGGTCGAGGTTCGTGCACCGGCGCAGGGCCGGGCGGAGCTCATGCTCCGCCCGGCCCTGCGTGGTCGGGTCCTGGTTCAGGCTGAACCGTCCGCACCGCCGTCGGCGCCCTTGTCGGCACCGCCGTCGGCACCCTTGTCCGCACCGGCATCGGCACCACCGTCGGAACCGCCGTCGGAACCGCCGTCGGCACCCTTGTCCGCGCCGGCATCGGCACCGGCATCGGCACCACCATCGGCGCCGCCGTCCGCGCCACCGTCGCGGGCGCCGGACGTGCCGGACGCCCCGCCGTCGGCGGCGCCCTCCGTGCTGGTCATGTCGTCGTCGTCGAGCGCCATGGTGTCTCCGATCAGGTCGATCCGGAACCGCCGGTCGGCGGTTCGCCTGTCGCTGCTTACCTCGCCCATCCTGGTCTGACACCTGGCTGCCCACCAACCCCGGCCGGCCTCGTCACAGGAAACGGGGGAGCCGACACGGCCCGGTCGGAAGAAGCGTGCGCACCCGGTCCGGGCAGGTAGTGTCCCGATCGGAGATCGAACACATGTTCGATTCGAAGGAGGACAGGTGGGCAGGCCGGCCGGTCGCGCGCAGGGGTGCACCGTCCTGCACGTCGACATGGACGCGTTCTTCGCCAGCGTCGAGGTGCGACGGCACCCCGAGCTGGCCGGCACCCCGGTGATCGTCGGCGGCGCAGGCAACCGGGGCGTGGTCACCTCTGCCACCTACGAGGCCCGCCGCTACGGCGTGCACGCGGCCATGCCGACCGCCCGGGCACTGCGGCTGTGCCCGACGGCGACGGTGCTGCCGGGGGACCTGGCGCTCTACTCCGAGGTCTCCCGTTCGGTGATGGCGCTGTTCCGGTCGATCACCCCGCTGGTGGAGCCGCTGTCGCTCGACGAGGCGTTCCTCGACGTCGCGGGGGCCGGCCGCCGGCTGGGTGACGCGGCGCAGATCGGCGAGTACATCCGCGCCCGGGTCTTCGACGAGCAGGGGATCACCTGCTCGGTCGGTGTCGCCGGGACGAAGTTCGTGGCCAAGCTCGCCTCGACCCGCGCCAAGCCCGACGGGCTGCTCGTGGTCCGGCCGCCCGAGGTCATGGACTTCCTGCACCCGCTGCCGGTGGGCGCCCTGTGGGGCGTGGGCCCCAAGACCGAGGAGATCCTGCTGCGCCTCGGGCTGCGCAGCGTGGGCGATCTGGCGCACGTGCCGGCGAAGACCCTGCAGCGCGCGCTCGGCCCGGCGTCGGGCGCGCACCTGCACGAGCTCTCCTGGGGACGCGACCCCCGCCGGGTGGTGCCCGACGAGACGGAGCGGTCGACCGGCGCCGAGGAGACCTTCTCCACCGACATCGACGACCCCGCCGTCATCCACCGCGAGCTGCTGCACCTGTCCGAGCGGACGGCGGGGCGGTTGCGCTCGACCGGGACCCTGGCCCGGACGGTGAGCATCAAGGTTCGTTTCGCCGACTTCGCCACCCTGACCCGCAGCCGCACCCTCGACGTCCCGACCGACGTCGGACAGGAGCTCTACGACACCGCCCGTGCCCTGTACGACGCGCTGGGGCTGGACCGCGCCCGCATCCGGCTGGTGGGGGTGCGGGCCGAGCGGCTCATCGACGCAGGGTCGGCACCGCAGCAGCTCGAGCTGGGCGCCCGCGAACACGGCCGCCGGGACGCCGAACTGGCCGCCGATCTCGCGGCCCGCCGGTTCGGGGCCGGTGCGGTGCGGCCGGCGACGCTCCTGCATCGGGACGGCCGCCCGGGCGGGTTTGTCCCTCGGGAGAGCCGCCGGCGGAGTCATCGCGGCCCGGGCCGGCCGGTTCTGGACACGCCGACGGGAGATCCGGGCTGAGCAGCGTGGATCCGGCCCCGCGGAGGCCACCGGAAGGCCTGGTCACGGCTCCGGGAGGGCACTCGGAGGAGTGATCACGGCGAGTTCCCGGCGGGTCGCCGCGAGGTCACCTTTCGCGCGTTGCCAAGGGCTCGTATCCTCGGATGTACCGTCGGGGGAAGCCTCCGACGGCCCTGGCTCCGCCCACCTGGAGGTCGACGTGCCGCTCTCCGAACACGAGCAGCGTCTGCTGGAGCAGATCGAGCGCGCCCTCGTCGATGACGATCCCAAGTTCGCCTCCTCCGTCCGCACCGGCGACCGCCGGCTGAAGGCGCGCCACAAGCTGCAACTCGGCGTCCTCATGGTCGTCGTGGGACTGGCCGTCCTCGTCGGTGGCGCCGTCGGCCAGTCCTTCCTCGTCGGCGCGCTCGGCTCCCTGATCATGTTCGGGGGAGCGGCCCTCGCCGTCCTGAACTACAAGACCGCCACGGGCGCGGTCGAGGCCGGCAGCAGCCCCGCAGGCGGCCGCGGTCCAGCGGCCGCGGGCCGATCCGGCCGCGGGGGCCGGGTGGGCCGTCAGCCGCTGAAGAACCGCCTCGAGGAGCGTTTCCGCCGCCGCTACGACCAGTAGCCCTCAGCGCTTCCGACAGCCGTCGTCCTCCGGGACGGCGGCTGTCGGGCGTTCCGGGCCGGTCGTCCGGCGGTCCCGCACCGTCACCGTGGTGAGTCGGTGGACGGGCCCACGGGGGAGCAGCCGCCGGGCCTCAGGCCGAGCGGGGACGCCGGGGGCGCGTCAGCGTCCCCGGCCGCCGTCGGACCCGGTCGGCCAACCGGGCGCCGGCGCCGGTCACGAGGGAGGCCGGCCAGAGCACGGCGCGAAACCGGACGTCGCGCGACGCCGAGCGCAACAGCCCGTGGCGCGCCGTCCGCAGGGCCGCAACCAGCTCCGGGTCGGCAGCTGCGTCGCCGGCCGGCCCATAACAGGCCAGCTCCTCCGCCCGGGCGAGCCGGGAGACGGCGTCGGCGGCGGAACCGGAGGGGTCCCCGCCGCGGCCGACGATCTCCGCCAGCTCGCGGGCCGCGTGCCGCGGCGTCCAGGCCGGCTGCAGCCGCACCCCCACGTCCAGAGCGGTGGCCGACAGTTCGTCCCACAGCGCGCCGGCGCTCCCGGCCGCGAGCCGGCGGCGGCGCTGCAGCACCCGGAGGCCGACCGGCGTCCCGACGATGACCAGCACCACCACCAGTGCGAGCCCCGCCCCGGCCAGCAGCGGGAAGGGTGTCCCGCGGGTGCCCTGCCCCTGACGGATCGCCGGTGCGCCGTCGGCAGCGCGGTCCTGGCGGGTGGTCGGGGCGGGGGCGGTCGGCGCCGACGGCACCGCCACCAGCGCACCGCTGTCGGTGCCGGTCGTGGCGTCGGCCCGGGGCGCCCAGGGCAGCTCCACCGCGCGGTCGATCGCGATCGGTGTCGGGTCGAAGGGCACCCAGCCGAGGGCCTGGAAGTAGACCTCCACCCACGCGTGGGCGTCGTTGCTGGTGATCAGCCAGCTGCCGTCGCGCTGCTTCTGGCCCGGGGTGTAACCCAGGGCGACCCGGGCGGGGACGCCGGCCGCCCGCACCATGACCGCCATCGTCCCGGCGTACTGCTCGCAGTAGCCCCGGCGCAGCCGGAGGAAGTCCACCAAGTCGTTGCCGCTGGTGCCGGGCTGGGTGGACAGGCTGTAGCGGAAGCCGTTGGCCCGGTCGCTCAGAAAGGCGTGGATGTCGTGGACCCGCTCATAGGGGCTGACGGCGCCGGCGGTCACCTCGGCGACGGTGGTGAGGATCCGCGGATCGAGTTCCGGCAGCGCGGTGTAGGCCATGTGCACGCCGCTGTCCGGGGGGAGCTGCTGTGCGGCTGCGAGGAGGGCCACTGCCGGACGCGGCTCCTCGGAGACCACCGTGTAGGTGCGCCCGGCGCTGGTGACGTGCCGGCCGAAGACGGTGCCGGTGGTGGGGTCGTACCGCCATTCCAGGCCCGGTTCGCTGTGGACCTGCACCGATAGCGGCGACGGCGGCACCGGCAGGAACCGGTCGTCGTGCCGGATGGCCCGGATGGTGGTTGTCACCGAACGGGCCTGCTGTCTCGGCGGGAGCGGGGCCAGCCGGTCGTTCCCGGCAATGGACTCCTCGCCGGCGAGGTTGCTCATCGTCCAGCCGTTGGCGCTGTCGTAGGCGTCCAGGGTCACCGCGCGCAGGTAGCCGGGATCGTCCACCGAGGTGTCCATCCGCAGCAGATCGATCGGCTCGGGCAGGGTCAGTTGCCCGGCGAGCTGGGCGACCGGGTCGAGCGAGGTGCCGGTGGCACTTCCGGAGCGGCCACCACCGAGGCCGGTGGCCAGGGATCCCTCGGACAGGGTGGGGACGACGGCGCCGACGACCAGGCCGGCGATCAGTGCCGCGGCACCGATGCGCAGGGCGGCCAGCGTCCCGGTGCCCAGCCGGGCGGCGAGCCCAGGCTCAGCCGGCCGGCTGGAGGACCCCACCCGACGGCGCTGGTCGGTCCACAGCAGCAGGGCCAGACCGACCGCAGGAGCGGCCATCGCGACGAACCCGATGCCGCCGGTGATGGTGGTGACCGGCACGCAGTAGAGGGCCAGCAGGCCGAGGCCGGCCAGCGCGGCCTGGCGCCCGGCGACGGCGACGAGGTCGACGAGCACCGCGATCAGGCCGACGAACAACGTGGTCATCGCCAGCAGGCCCGTCAGGGGGAGAGCGGGGGTCGCCTGTTCGCGGAGCTCGGCCCCGCCGTTGGCCAGCACCGCGGCCAGCTGCGCCAGGCTCGCCCGGGTGGGGACCACCCCCAGGAGTGCTTCGCCGGGTGCGTAGCGCGCGGTGAGCAGGGCCAGGATCAGGAGCAGTTGGCCGAGGGGGACGAGGGCGACACCGAGGGCCGCGACCCGGCCGGGTGCGAGCCGGCCGGGTGCGAGCCGCGCCAACAGTGCGGGGCCGCCCACGCGCAGCAGCAGACCGCCCGCGAGGACGACGAGCACGACAGCAACCACCGGCGGCAGCCAGGCAGCGGAGGAGAACACCGGCGTGAGGGCGCACGCGCCGAGGACCGTCGCCAGTGCGGCGGCACCGGCCGACCGGACGTCGGCGCCGCTCATGCCGGCGCCCCGAAGGGACCGGCGGCTACCGGCGGCGGGGAGGCGGGTGGCGGGAACGCGGGTGGGGGGGACACCGACGGCGAGCCGGCCGCGCCGCCCAGGGTGGCCCAGACGTCGGCGACCGACCGGTCGGCACCGGCGACAGCCACCCGCCAGCCGGCCGATCGCAGCAGCGTCGCAGCGTCCTCGCGCTGGCTCGCCAGCACTCCCCGGGCCGGGGCGGAGGCCCCGCGCCGGGACCGGATGAGGCCGGCGTCGGCCCAGCTCTCGATGTCGAGCAGGATCGCCGCGTCGCTCGTGGGCCCCGAGCGGCCACGGATGAGCTCCACGACATCGTCGGGTCCGACCGCGCCGAGCAGGCAGATCACCGGCCCGTCGCCGGCGGCCCGGCACAGCTGCTCCACCCCGGCGCGCAGCCCCGGGGTGCGGGAGGGGCCCACGGTGGCGAGCCGGTCCAGCAGGTCCTCGGGGCTCAACCGACCGCGGCCCGACGTCGGCACGAGCTCTCCGGTGTCGGTGACCGCCCTCAGCGCGGCCCCCCGGCGGGCGAGCGTCGTCCCGATGCTGGCCGCCGCCTCGATCAGCCACTCCAGGCTGTCCGGCGGCGGGCAGTCGTCCCCGCCGGACCCGACCTGGGGGAGCTGGTCGTGCCGCGGGGCCACCAGGTGAGCCCGGGCTCGGGTGTCGAGGAACAGGGTGGCCTGGGCCCGCCAGGGGCGTTCCTCCAGGCGGATCATGAGTTCGCCGGTCCTGGCGGTCGCCCGCCAATGCACCTTGCGCAGGTCGTCGCCGTGCCGGTACTCGCGGGTGCTCACGTCGTCCTCGCCGTGGACGGCGATCGTCCGGCGCGAACCCTCCCCGCCGCCGCCATGCCCTCCGGCGGGCCCCTCGGAACCCAGCGGGCGGACCCGGGGCACGACCAGGAGAGCAGCGGTGTCGGTTCCGACGGCGCTGCGCTCGACCAGGCCGAACGGGTCGACCAGGCGCAGCCGTAACGGGCCGAGCGCGTGGCGACCGCGGCGGACACCGTGGACGCGGTACCCGAGCACCGCCGTCCCCCCGGCGCCCAGCCGATCGATCACGAACCGTGGCGAGCGGCCGAGGTCGGTCGGTACCTGTTCGGTGACCACCCACAGCCCGCCCGGGCGCGAGTCGGCGTTGCTCACCTCGAGGAGGACGTCGGCGGTCGCGCCACGCGCGAGCCGGGCGGGGGTGAGGGTGCGCCGCGAGGCCAGCCGAAATCGTTCCCGGGCCACGGTGAGGGCCGAGATCACCGGCAGCGCCAGGACGAAGACGGCCAGCTGTACCAGGGCCTGCTCGCCCAGCACGACGCCGAGCAGGAGCAACGCCATGCCGCCCCAGATCAGGCAGCGGCCCCGCGTGGTCACCGAGGAGAGGACGAGACCCGGGCTCGGCACCGCAGGTCAGCGTCCGCGGGGGACCGGCACGCCGGAGATCAGCTCCGCGACCACCTGCTCGGCGCTGCGCCGGCCCAGGGTGGCGTCGGCGGTGAGCAGCAGGCGGTGCGCGAGCACCGGTGCGGCGAGCGTCTGGACGTCGTCGGGCAGCACGTGGTCGCGGCCGGAGAGGGCGGCCGCGGCGCGGGCGGCGCGCAGGAGCTGAAGTCCCGCGCGCGGCGACGCGCCCAACCGCAGGTGGGGCGAGCGGCGGGAGGCCTCCACGAGGGCGACCACGTAGCGGCGCACCGCCTCGGACACGAACAGGCCGCCGACGGCCTCGACCAGGTCGCGCACCGTGGCGGCGTCGGCCACCGGGGCGAGCCCGGTGAGCGGGTCGGAGGTCGCCCGGTCGTCCAGCATCGCCAGCTCCGCCTCCCGGCCCGGGTAGCCCATGGACACGCGGGCGGTGAAGCGGTCGCGCTGCGCCTCGGGCAGGGGGTAGGTGCCCTCCATCTCCAGGGGGTTCTGGGTCGCCATCACCAGGAA
>JAOPWM010000240.1 GCA_025965695.1 Blastococcus sp. | reverse complement strand
CCCGACGCCGGTGCGGACACAGGGCCGGGTACGCCGCGGAACCGGTAGGGCTCACAGGGCCGACCGGCCTGGCAGATCCACGCCTGACCGGTCTGCCCGCTGTCGGCCGCGGCGAGGACCCCGGCGGCGACCTCGTCCGCCGTCAGGAGCGGCAGCCCCTCCTGAAAGAACCGGTCCCGGTAGGCGTCGATCAACGCCGTCGACACGAACCCGGGGCAGACACAGTTGATCGTGATTCCATCTGCCTGCAACGCGATACCGAGCGACCGGGTGAGACCGACCACGGCATGCTTGGTCATGGAGTAGACCGGGTCCTGCGGATACGGGGTCAGGCCCGAGAGTGACGCGGTGATCACGATCGCGCCCCCGCCGCCCCTCCGCAGAGCCGGCAGCGCCGCCTGGACGCCGAACACGACTCCGTCGACGTTGACGGCCATGATCGTCCGGTAGCGATCGAGGTCCAGCCGGTCGATCGGCGTCTCGCCTGTGGTGATCCCCGCGTTGAGCACGACGAGGTCCAGACGCCCCTCCTCGCGCAGAGCGACGTCGAAGGCCGCCCTGGCCGCCTCGGGGTCGCTCACGTCGGTCCGCACGAAGACCCCGCCGACGTCGGCCGCGGCCGGCCGCCCGGCTGCCTCGTCCCGGTCGGCGATCACCACCCGTACCCCGTCGGCCGCCAGGTCCCGGGCCACGGCCAGGCCGATCCCGGACGCGCCCCCCGTGATCAGCGCGACCCGGGCCGACCCGTCGTTCCGCCCCACCTCAACTCGACGGCGACGGCGACGGCGCCGTCGCCTGGTCGCGCAGCTCCCGGCGGAGAACCTTGCCGGTGACCGTCTTCGGGATCTCGTCGACGATCTCGACCTGCCGGGGATACTTGTAGGCCGCCATCCGCTCCTTGCAGAACGCGATGAGCTCCTCGGGTTCGGCGCTCTGCCCCGCCTTGAAGCTGACGAAGGCCTTGACCGTCTCCCCGCGGTAGGCATCCGGAACCCCGACCACGCCGCACTCGCGGACGGCCGCGTGCTGGTAGAGCACGTCCTCGACCTCGCGTGGCCAGACCTTGAAGCCGGAGGCGACGATCATGTCCTTCTGCCGGTCGACCAGGTAGAACCAGCCCTCGGAGTCCATGAACCCGACGTCGCCGGTGTGCAGCCGCCCCCCGGGGAGCGCCTTCGCCGTCTCCTCGGGCTTGTTCCAGTATCCCTGCACCACACCCGGGCCCTCGGTCACCAGTTCCCCGACCTCGCCGGCGGGTAGCTCTTTGCCGTCCTCTCCCACGATCCGGACGGTGTAGCCGCAGACCGGCACCCCGACCGACAGCGCGCCGCTGTTCGGGTCCACCGGCGCCCGCCGTCCCCACGGGACGCCGTGCGACGGCGAGGTGGTCTCCGTGAGCCCGTAGATGTTGTGGATGTAGGCGCCGAAGTGCTGCTCGAACTGCTCCACGGTCGACGGGGCGATCGGCGCCCCACCGCTGCCCACCTTCGTCATCGCAGACAGGTCGCGCTCGACCGCGTCGGGGTTGTTCATCAGCGCGATGAACGCGGTGATCGAACCCATCGCCCAGGTGGCGCGGTGCCGCTCCGCGAGCTCGGCCATCACCGCGGCGTCGAACCGGTAGCCGAGCACGAGGGGCATCGGCAGCAGCAGCGCCACGGCCAAGTGGGCCACGAGCCCTGTGACGTGGAACAGCGGGGCCACCGCCAGGCAGACGTCGTCCGGCGTCAGATGGACCCACTGCCGGTACACCTCGGCGTTGTAGACGACGTTGCGGTGGGTGTTCATCGCGCCCTTGGGCGGCCCGGTCGTGCCAGACGTGTAGACCAGGAAGGCGACGTCGTCGGGAGCGAGTTCCGTCGGCGGCGGCCGCTGCCCGTCGTAGCCCCGGACGAGGTCGAGCAGGTCCAGCGTGCCGTCCGCCCGCTCCCGTCGGACGCCGGCGAACAGGGCCTCCGACCCCGGGTCGGCCACGTAGTCGAGCTCGCTGGTCGTGATGACAGTGGTGGCGCCGGTGGACTCGACCGCGGGCCGACCGGCCTCTGGGTACAGCGGCTCCTGCTCGATGAGCACCCTGGCGCCGGAGTCGGTGAGCAACCCCTCCAGCTCCCGCTGCTTGTACATCGGGTTGACCGGCACCATGATCGCGCCGAGCCGCCAGATGGCGAGCATCGCGATCAGGAAGGTCGGCACGTTCTGCAGCTGGACGAGTACCCGGTCACCCCGCTGCAGCGGGCACTCCTTGGCCATCGCCGCGGCCAGCGCCGCCGACTGCCGGTCGACCTCGGCGACGGTCAGTGTCGTGCCGAAGTAATGCACCAGTGGCCGATCCGGATGATCGCGGACTGCCGCATCGAACATGCTCACGCAGTCGGGGAACGGTGCCTCCAGGTCCGCCGGAACCCCCTCGTCGTACAGGGCCAACCACATCCGGTCGTCGTACTGTGACATCAGACCCGCTCCCCACTGTGATGCTCTTCACAGTGGAGGTCCCGTTACCCCGCCGAGGTCCGGGTATTCGTCCACCGGACTTGCACTTGCCGCTTCTTCATGGCGGCACCTATCCGCCGGGCTCGAGGCGTGTGCGTTTGTAGCGTGTCGCCCCTCGCACACGGACTCGAACCCACCCCCAGGCCCGCGGGCTCCTTGCTTGAAGCGCCACTCGGAGAACGTTGCCTAGCCTCGGTCTCGTGGCGTTCACCGTTCCCGACGCGCACCTGCTCGCACTGCACGCGCACGAGGGCCACGTGGACAAGCAGGGCCGCGACTACTACCTCGCGCACCTGCTGCCGATCGCAGAAGCGCTGCGCCCGTACGGCCCGTACGCAGAGATGGCCGGCGCACTCCACGACATCGTCGAAGGCACCCGTGACCACCCCGACCCGGCCCGCCGCTACGACCTCGACCGGCTACGCGCCCTCGGCGTGCCCGACATCGTCGTCGAAGCGATCGACGCAGTCACCCGCCGCCCGGGCGAGCCCTACATCTCCGGCCTGATCCACCGGGCGGCCGCCCACCCCCTCGGCCGCCTGGTCAAGCTGGCCGACAACAAGCACAACCTGGCCGCCAACGACGAACTGGCCAGGAGCGACCCGGTAAAAGCGCGCAGCCTCCGCGAAGGCCGCTACCGGCCGGCTCGCCGGATCCTGCTCGCCGCCGAAGCCGCCGACCGCGTCCACGGCCGCCGCATCCTCGTCTGATCTGCACGTGCCGCAGCACACCGAAGCCCTTACCTGCAGCCTGTGAAGGCGGCCGCCCGCTTCGCGGCATGCCTCTCGGTCCGATCGTCACCGAGCAGGGCTGGCCGATCTGCGCGGGCCGGAGGCGCGTCGAAGGGCCCGCCTGATCGACAAGTGCGCGCGTCCGGACGACCGACCATCGCAAGAGGACTGCTTCGACCCAGCGCTCAGCGATGCCTTCGGCCGGCACACTCCCCCTCTGCTCGACGAGGCGCTCAGCTGGCACGCGGGACACGTGCCGACGGGGACCATGCCGCCCGAGCGCTGACCCACAGCCGTACAGCTCCCTGTCGAGACCTCGGCTGCGGCCCGCGGGATGGCCGACACCGAGCGAGGGCCGCGGCCAGAACGGCGTCCAAAGAGCGCACAGGAGCGCAGCTGGGGGCTACGGTCGCACCGTTGAGTGATCCACATCACAAGGGGGCCCGTGGTGACCACCACGACAGCGCCGGGTCGGACATCGCTGGACGCCCGCGGGCGTGCTCCGGAGCGGCCGGCACCCCAGAACGAGTCCGAGGCACTCGCTTCCGTGGAGGGTGCCGAACCGATCGGCCTGCCCACCCCTCGAGGAATTGTCCGCGGACTGGTCGCCACCTTCGCCCGTCCCAGGCCGCTGGCGAGGGAGGCGGCTCGACTCGGACGCGACACCGTGCGGATTCTCCGCGGCACCGATGAGATCGCGCCCTCACCGAAGGACAAGCGCTTCTCGGATCCCGCCTGGTCGCAGAATCCGGCCTACCGGCGCCTGGCGCAGTCGTACCTGGCGCTGTCGGGATCGCTGACCCGCCTCGTCGACGACTACGAGACCGGCGACCCGGACTGGCGCGAGGTTGAGCAGGCGCGCTTCGTCCTCAACGCCTCCGTGAGTGCGCTGTCCCCGACCAACACCCTGCTCGGTAACCCGGCTGCGCTGAAGCGGGCATTCGACACCGGCGGGCGCAGCGTCGTCCGCGGACTCGGCCACATGCTCCACGACCTCCGGCACAACGGCGGGATGCCCACCCAGGTCGACCGCAGCGCCTTCACCGTGGGCAAGGACCTCGGGGTCAGCCCGGGGGCCGTCGTCCACCGCGACCAGGTGATGGAGGTCATCCAGTACGCGCCGTCGAGGGCGCAGGTGCGGCAACGCCCCCTGGTGATCGTGCCGCCGCCCATCGGACGTTTCTACTTCCTGGACCTGAGCCCGGGACGGAGCTTCGTCGAGTACGCGGTAAGCCAGGGTTTCCAGGTCTTCATGATCAGCTGGCGGAATCCGACCAAGGAGCAGGCGGACTGGGACCTGGACACCTACTCCGGTGGCGTCCTGACCGCGATCGACGTCGCGCGAGAGATCACCGGCTCCCCCGACGTGACGACGCTCGGCTTCTGCGCCGGCGGCCAGGTGATGACGACGGCGCTCAACCACCTTGCCGCCACCGGTGACGACCGCGTGCACTCCGCCGGCTACGCGGTGACCCTGCTCGACTTCTCCAGCCGGGCACCGCTCGGGGCGTTCTCCGCCCCGCGCCTGCTCGACCTGGCGCGACGGAACTCGCGGCGGGGTGGGGTCATCACCGCACGGCAGATGGGCTCCGTGTTCACCTGGATGCGGCCCGACGACCTGATCTTCAACTACCTGGTCAGCGAATGGCTCATGGGTGAGGACCCGCCCGCGTTCGACATCCTCGCGTGGAACGCGGACGGCACCAACCTGCCTGCCCGGCTGCACGAGCAGTTCCTGGAGATCTTCGGGAGGAACGCTCTGGTCCGGCCGGGGGCGATGCGGGTGCTGGGCACCCCTGTCCACCTGAGCCGGATCACCCTGCCCACGTTCGTCACCGGTGCTCTCACCGACCACCTCACGCCGTGGGACGGGTGCTACCGGACGACGCAACTGCTCTCCGGGCCGACGACGTTCGTACTGAGCTCGAGCGGCCACATCCAGAGCCTCGTCAACCCCCCGGGAAATCCCAAGGCCGGATACTGGACCGGCGGCGAGCCAGGCCCGGACCCGCACGCGTGGCGGGCATCGGCGACGGGGCACAGCGGAAGCTGGTGGGAGCCCTGGGCGGCATGGATGCTCGAGCGCTCCGGGAACGAGGTTCCGGCACCCGAGAGCCTCGGCAGTGCCGTCCATCCGACCCTGGAACCGGCACCCGGCTCCTATGTCCTCGACCGCACCGCGAGCTGAGGCTCAGCGGCTGTCCGGCGAATCGCCGGAGAGCCGCTGCACCTCCTCGAGCATCACGTCGGGGTACTGCAGTGGGAGGAAATGGGTACCCGCCAGCACGCGGAGCCGGGCGCCGGGCACGGCCCGCGCCGCCGCCCGGACGTCGGCGATGTCCACCAGTGAGTCGTAGCGGCCCGCGAGGAACGTGACCGGGCAGCGCACCGTCGAGACGTCGAGCGGCGCGTGCTGCGCGAGAGCGACCGCGAGGTGGCGGTACCAGGTCCAGTCGTGGCCGGAGAACTCGTGCAGCACCGCGCGCAGCGGGCCGGGATGGACGGCCTCCTGCGCCGGCCCGCGCATCGCCGCCGGCGACAGCAGGTCGTGACGGGGCGGCAGGCTGGCCACGACGATGGGCAGCAGCGGTCCCAGCACCGGCAGCAGGCGGCTGCTGAGGCGGCCCATCGGGGCCCGCAGCCGCCGGGGTACCCGGTACGTGCCGAACAGCGAGGAGTAACTACCCCCGGGAATGCCGGCGACGGCGAGCACGGCGCGCACGCGGGCCGGGTCCTCCAGAGCCAGCTCGAACGCCACGTTGACCCCCAGCGACCAGCCCACCACCGCCGCGGACGGCATGTCGAAGGCATCGAGCACCGCACGCGCGTCGTCGGTGTGGTCCTCGACGCGCACCCGGTTCCGGTCGGTCGGCCGTCCGGAGCCACCGAGACCGCGCTGGTACCAGCTCACCACCCGGTAGCCGCTGTCCTGGGCGATGATCCGCGGCCAGGCCGTGGGAGGAGTGCCCAACCCGTTGCACAGCAGGACCGGAAGCCCCACCGCGTCGTTGCACCACGCGCGGATGCCGGTCCCGTCCGCACTGCGCACGAGACGGGTACTCATCGCGGCACAGAGAATCGCGAGGCCGGCGTGCGGGAACTCGAGCGGATCAGCCGAACGCCTCCCGGACCTCATCCGACGCGGGCAAGGTCTCTGTGGAAGCGCGGACAGCGTGGTCCGGTGCTTCTGCGTCGCGAGCTGACGGCGCCTGGACGTCGACGACAGCGGGATCGAGTCGCATGACGGCGTAGCCGGCCACGGCTCCCGCGCCGAACCCGGGGGCGAAGATCCGGATGGGCTCGGTGATGACGCCGTCGCGTACCGCGTCATGGATGGCCAGCGGGATGCTCGCCGAGGACGCGTTGCCCACCTTTTGGATGTTGAAGTACAGGCGGTCGGCACTGAGGCCGGCCCGCTCCGCCAGCTGCGTGACCATCGTCATGTTGGCCTGGTGCGGCACGATGAGGTCGATGCTGTCCAGCAGCGAACCCGCTCTGCCGTCCGGATCCGGCAGGGCCCCGATCTCCTCGATCATCTGGGCCAGGTAGCGGCCGGCCAGCGCCTTCACCTGAGGGCCGTAGACGGTGATGTTGTTGTCGAACTCCGGATTGGGCCAGATGATCGAGTTGACCTCACTGGCCGGCCCACTGGCATAGGTCTGCAGGTAGTCGATGTCGGTGCTCGCCCCCTCCTCCGCAGGCCCCACGACCATCGCCGCCGCGCCGTCCGCAAAAAGCATGCGCGAAGGGCGGACGTTGCCGATCTTGTCGGAGAACTTCTCGACGCAGACGACCAGCACCGGCCGCTGGACCTCCTGGAGCAGCCGGGTGGCCTCGGCCACCCCGTAGGGCATCCCGGCGCAGGCCGCGATGATGTCGTAGGCGGCGTGCGTCTGGTAGATCCCGAGCTGACCGCAGAGGTAGGTGGCCAGCGACGGGATCAGCCGGGAGCTGGTGCAGGTGCAGACCAGGACGGCGCCGATCTCTTCCGGCTCCCGGCCCGCCTTCACGAGCGCTGCCTCCGCGGCCTGGAGGGCGAGCTCCTCCAGGCTCACGGAGCTGTACCGGCGCTCCTCGACCCCTGTCTTCTCCCGGATCTCGTCAGCACTCATGGGCGACCAGTTGTAGGCGGAGTTGCGGACCAGGTCGTCGTTGGTGATCACCTGGTCCCCGTGGACCGCGGTCAGTGACTCGAGACGCGGCATGACGGTGAACTGCCGTCGCACGTCGATCTCGGGATACGGCCGGATCGGTTGCCGCGACTCCCGGGCCGGTGCAACCGGCCGGCTCGTGGCGCCGCTGCGCAAGCGCCGTAGGAAGTCACGGACCGCCTTGTCACGCGGGTGGAACGCGACCACGTAGTCGTCGTCCTTGAGCTGTCCGGCCTCGGCCAGCTCGACCTGGGAACGGTCCCACGGGTATTGGTTGTGCAGGACCATCGCCCAGCGGTGCAGCGCCTCGAGTTCGGGCACGTCCTCGTCGCAGTCGAGGATGTCGTCGTAGTCGTAGACGGGGTAGTCGGGGTCGTAGTGCGGCAGCCGGAAGGTGAGGTTGCCCGGCCTCTCGAGGAACTCGGCGACGGTCGGCTTGACGGCGGGCAAAGTGGTCGCGTGGTGCCTGCGGTTGGCGAAGACATCGAACAGGATCCCGAAGATCCGGTCCTCGACGTCCGCGTCCCACTGGGCCGGCAACGTCGGATAGGCGGTCTGGACGGCGGCGACCTTCGTCTCACCGTCCTCCCACGGCTCCAGGACGGGTAGGAAGACGTCGGATCGCGTCCGCGGCACGTCCGCCCAGCGCGTCGGCCGCTTGTCGTACATGGTGATCGAGAACCGGTTGGTCCAGAACAGGTTCAGCGCGAGGTCGCGCATCAGGACGTACCGGCTGGCATAGGCGCCCGTCCGGACCTTCTCGAGGATGTCGGTACCGCTCGGGGCCTTCGTCTCGAAATCGCGCTGGATGACGCTGTCCAGCTGATCCAGGGATTCCATGGCGGAGAAGTCCAGCTCCGGCATGACGTTCGAGGGGAACACCACGCGACCGTGTCGATTGAGTACGAACGCATTCATGCTGGTCCCTTTCTGACCGTTCCACGAAGTGGTGAGAGCTAGGCGGGAGCCGCGCGCTCCATGCCCCGCTCGACGGCGGCGATGAGGCGGGGGCGCAGCTCGGCGGCGGGGATGATGTCGTGCACCGAGCCCACCCGGCGCGCGCGCTCGATGTCGTGGACCGCCTCGAACTCGGCGGCCACCTCACCCAACTTCTCCGAGCGGACGGTGGCGCGCAGGTTCGCGAGGTCGGCCCTCAGGTGGACCTGCTCGGCGCCCTCGGCCGACGCGATCGCGGTCTCGAGCTCCCGCACCCGGCTGTCGGCCGCGGTGCGCTTGTCGACCTCGCGGGTGAAGACGACGGCGGCCGCGGGCGCCCCGCCGAGGACCGAGGCGTAGGAGCCCTCGACAGCCAGGACCTCCATGCTCTCGTTCAGGGCCCCGGAGAAGACGACGAAGGCTCCCCCGTGGTACCGGGAGATGACGCAGAACACGATGGGGCCGTGGAAGTTGGTGATGGCCCGGCCGATCTCTGCGCCGTACTCCAGCTGCAGCTTGCGCAGCGACTCGGGGGAACCGTCGAAGCCCGAGAGGTTGGCCAACACCACGATCGGTCGGTTCCCGCTGGCCGCGTTGATCGCTCGGGCGGTCTTCGCTGACGAGCGCGGGAACAGGGTCCCGGCCGTCCACTGATCGGGGCCGTCAGCCGGGAAGCTCCCGCGGCGCGGGATCGGCCGGGACTCGATGCCGATGACCTCGACCGGGTGGCCCCCCAGGTGGGCGTCGTAGACGACGGCCGTGTCGGCGTCGGCCATGCCGGCCCACCGCTCCAGGACCGGATGGTCCTGGTCGGCGACGGCCTGCATGACCGTGCGGATGTCGAACGGCTTCTTCCGCTCGGGATTGGCGCTGTCGGAGAAGATGTCGCCGACCGTGGTGAAGTCGCTCGACGGGTGGCGGTGTGGGAAGGGACGAACGTCGCGATCACGGGGATCATCCGTGTCGGCCGCCCGCGGCCAGCGCTCGCCCGGTGCGACGTAGGCGTGCTCGTAGTGCCGCACCAGCAGTTCGGTGGCTGCCGTCAGGTTCGGCGCCCAGTACTGGGCCTGCCCGTTGGGCCCCATCACGCGGTCGTAGCCGCCGATCCCGAAGTTGTCCTCGGCGGACACTCCTCCGGAGTAGTCGAGGGAGTGCTTGCCGGTGAGCACCATCGCGCTGTCCGGCGTCATGACCAGGATGCCCTTGGTGTGCATGAGCATGGTCGCCTCGGCGTTCCAGTAGGGCTGCGCACCGACGTTGATCCCGGCGACGACGACGTTGATCTCGCCGCCGGCCTGGGTGAACGAGATGATCCGGCGCAGTGCGCGCGCGACCCAGTCCATGTTCTCGGTGCCGCTGTCCATCGAGATCTTGGCGCCGGACGACAGCGCGAACCACTCGACGGGGATGCCGCGCTCCGCGGCGAGGTCGAGTGCGGCTATGACGCGCGCGCACTCTGGCTCGGCGACGGTGCCGAGTGCCTTGGTCGGGTCGCCGAAGAGGACCACCCGGGTCATGCCCTCCGGGTATCGCTTCGTGGGCGTGCTCACGACGCCGACGACGATGCCCGCCCCGTTGCGACCGGGCGGGCGCTGGACCGGCGCCAACCGGCCCTGCTCGTCCAGGTCGTGCTCGACGAACGTGCCATGGGGACCGGCCAGCAGTGGCGCCAGCTCGTAGGGGTAGACGGCCCCGCGGGCACGCGAGCTCAGCACCTTCTCGGCGTACTCGTCGAGCGGACGCATGGGTTCGGTCGGCCGATCGGTCACCCTCATCCGCACGCCCGTGCCTGGCCGGTAGGAGAAGCGCAGCGCCACGTCGCGGGGCGCCCCGCCCTCTTCCTGCAGCCGCGCCAGCAGCACGATCTGGTCCAGGCCCGCACCGAACGTCAGCAGCGCGGACGTCTCGGCGACGGTCGCCACCTGGGACAGCGGCAGCTCGATCGACGGCCACGCGTACAGGTAGATGCGATTGTGCTCCAGCGGGCGCCGCGACCTTCGCTGCGACTGCGCCCGCCGCAGCCCGTCCAGGCAGGAGCTCAGCAGGCGCTCCACCGTCGGGAAGCCGACGACCTTGCCGGTGTCGTCACGGAGCGGAGTCAGGTCGCGCACCTCGGCCATGGCGATGAGCCGCTCGTCGTCCGGATTCGCCTTCGCCGTGACGTGGAACAGGTAGGTGTCCTCGGCCGAGGGCAGGCGCACCCCGTCGAAGTCCTTCAGGCGCCACAGGTTGAGCCGCTGCCCGGTCAGGGGGTGCAGACCCCGGATGAGCCGGTCCTCGGCCAGCCCGCCCTCGTCCGGGCCGTCCGGCGACGGCCGGAAGGTCACGGTCTCGACGTCACCGTCCGGGGTGCAGACGGTCACCGTCACACGGCGGACCGTCCGCAGCGGGCCGACGCCGGCCAGCATTTCGTACAGCTCCGCCGCCATCGTGTCGGCGTCCGCGGGACGGTCCGGCCAGGACAGGTAGAGGTCGACGAGCAGGTGGGACGGGTCGGCGACGTCCGCGACCTGTCCCGCCAGCGACTCGAGGGCCGACGGCAGACCGGCGGCCCGGACCATCAGCGAGATCAGGTGGAACGGCGTCCCGTTCAGCTCGTAGCCGGCGGAGACCGCGGTGTGACCGTCCAGCAGGAAGGACCGGACGTCCTGGAGGTTGCGGCTGCGGTAGTAGCGGCGGGTGAGCACCTCCAGGACGGGGTCCGGCTCGGTCGTCTGACGCTCGAAGCGTTGCGCCAGCAGCCGGATCAGCGGCTCAGGGCTCGCGACCAGCGCCTCGATCCGCGTCATGTTCTCGTTGGTGCGGTCCTCGCGGGCGTCGCCCCGCGCACCGGCATCGAGCTCGCCCAGCAGCCGTTGCGCCTCGTCGAGGACCTGCTGCCGAGCCTGCAGGACCACGGGCTCCTCGAAGTAGCGGTAACGGACAGCGCGGGCGAGGTCGCCCACCGAGGGATAGCGCAGCTGCGTCGCGACCACGAGCCGGTCGAGCACCTCCGCCACCTCCGACCGGGCCGGTCCGGTCGGCGGTCGTCCTGCCGTCAGCCAGCGGTCCAGAAGTGCCAGGACAGCGGGCAGCTGGTCGGCAACACGCTGCTGGGCCAGGAAGATGCGTTCCACCGCCTCCTCGAGTCGGGGGCCGGGCTCGAGGTCGTCGACTCCGTAGTGCAGCAGCGCCCGGGAGAGCCGGCTTCGGAAGCTCTCCGGAAGAGCCTCGCGCTCGACGTCGAGCGAGTGCAGGTATGCGTGGAAGTGCTCCCGCGGGCTGTGCACCTGCTGGTCGGCCTCCTCCTCCTCGCTGGCCGGCCGGTTCCGGGACAGATCCGCGAGGTCGGCGAAGGTGGTGAGGACGGTGAGTTCACCGTGCAGCAGTTCGGCGTCGTCCACGGGGAGCTCGTTGCGGGCGGTGTCGTACTCGGCCACCAGCTGCTGGGCATAGCGGGGGCTGACGTCGTAGCCGGTGATCAGGGCCTGCAGCGCCGCGAGCAGGGACAAGGCCCTGTCCCGCGGGGTGTTTGCCGGCGCGGCGTCGGTCCCGGGGAACTCGACCCTCTCCCCCGAAGCCTCCTCGGCGTCTTCGCCGGCCCGCTCGAGGATGAGCAAGGGGGCGCCGGCGTCGACCTGGGAGTTGGCCCCGGCCAGCAGCTCACGTACGCGGCCGGCGAACGGGGCCCGCACCGCCGTCTCCATCTTCATGCTCTCCAGGACGGCAAGGGTCTGCCCGGCGTCGACGTCCTGCCCGGGCTGCACGCGGAGCGCGACGACCACCGACGGGGCCGGGGCGTGCACCACTCCCCCGGCGTCCCGAGTGACGCGATGTGAGATCCCGTCGACCTCGACCAGGTGCGAGCCGGGCGCCTCGACGGCCACGACCGAGAATCGCTCGTCGCCGATGGTCAGTCGGCTCTCCAGGGGGCCGAGCCGGTCCACGTCCACGTCCACATACCGGCCGTCGAGCTCCACGCGGTACCGGTCCTGGCTGACCTTCGCGACGGTGAGGCGGTACACCTGGCCGCGGTATCCGAGCTCCAGCGTCCGCTCCACCTCGTGGCGCGAACGCGGTCGCCCGCCCCGGGCCGAGGCAAGGAAGGCCGCCCGCTCCCGCCGCTCCTCGGCGTCGGACGCGTCGATCGCCACCTGGGCCAACGCCACGAGGGCCGACGGCGCAGCGTCGGTGGAACCCGCGGTCCCGCTGCGGTCCAGCCAGCCGGTGTCGGCGGTGCCGGCCACGACTTCCGGCCGGTCGAGCAGGTCGAGCAGGAAGGACTTCGTCGTCGTCCCGCCGCGGAGGACGACGGTGGTCTCTTGCAGGGCGCAGCGCAGGCGGGCGAGAGCCTCGGGACGATCCCGCCCCCAGGCGATGACCTTGGCGATCATCGAGTCGTAGAGCGGCGGGATGACATCGCCGACGCTGATGCCGGTGTCCACGCGGACTCCCGGTCCGGTGGGCAAGCGCATGAGCTCCACCCGGCCGGGCGCCGGCGCGAAACCCTGCTCGGCGTCCTCGGCGTTGAGCCGCGCTTCCACGGCATGGCCGAATACGGGAGGCGGCTCGCCGAGGAGCCGGCCGCCGTCGGCCACGTGGAGCTGCAGTTTCACGATGTCGAGGCCGGTCGTCTCCTCCGTGACGGGGTGCTCGACCTGGAGGCGGGTGTTGACCTCGAGGAAGGTGAAGAGCTGCTCGTCCGGCTGGTACAGGAACTCCACGGTGCCGGCGCCGACGTAGCCTGCCGCCTTGACCAGCGCGATCGCGGAGTTGCGCAGCGACGTGTCCTGCTCCGGCGTCAGGGCCGGCGAACTCGACTCCTCCAGGACCTTCTGGTTGCGCCGCTGCACCGAGCAGTCGCGGACGCCGGGGGCCCACACCGCGCCGTGCTGGTCTGCGATGACCTGCACCTCGACGTGCCGACCACCCTCGACCAGGCGTTCCATGAATATGACGGGGTCACCGAAGGTGCTCTGCGCCTCGGCCTTCGTGCGGGTCAGCGCCTCCTCGAGCTCGGCCTCGGAACGGACGATGCGGATGCCGCGCCCGCCGCCCCCGCTCCTTGACTTGACGATGAGCGGATACCCGATCGCGGCCGCGTGCCGGCGGCCGTCCTCGAGGCCCTCGACCGGGCCGCCACTCCACGTCGCGACCGGCACACCGGTCTGCTCGGCGAGCATTTTGGCCTCGATCTTGGCGCCCAGGAGTCGCATGGCCTCGGGGGGCGGCCCGATGAACACCACGCCGAGCTCGGCGCACAGCTCGGCGAACGCCGGGTCCTCCGCTACGAACCCCCAGCCGACCCAGGCGGCATCGGCGCGGCTCGCACGCAGCACACGGCCCAGCTCGTCGTGGTCGAGGTATGGGCTACCCGCACCGGTCTCGCGGAGCAGGACGGCCTCGTCGGCGGCGCGCACGAACGTCGCCCGGCGCTCGGCCTCGGTGTGCAGTGCGATGACGCGGGTTCCGGTGCCGTGCTCCGCGTTGAGCTCCCGCACGGCGCGGATGAGGCGCACGGCAGGTTCGCCCCTGTTGATCACAGCGATACGGCTGAACACGCGTGCACCACTCCCTTGTGGTGAGTCGACGTCAGAGGGCCGTGCGTCCGACTACATGTCCAGACCGCCGTTGACTCCCCACACCTGGCCGGTGATGTACGCGGAGGCGTCCGCGGCCAGGAAGTGGACGACGCGGGCGATCTCGTCCGGCTCGCCGAGCCGCCCGAGCGGGATCTTCGCCCTGAGCCCGTCCAGCACCTTCTCCGGGACGCTGTCCAGCATCTCGGTCGCGGTGTAGCCCGGGGTGACGGCGTTGACGGTCACCCCGATCCCGTCGGTGTTACCGGCGCGCTGCAGTTGCATCGCGGCCTCCCGGGCGAGGGTCTTGGTCAGCCCGAACAGCCCTGACTTGGCCGACGCGTAGTTGACCTGCCCGATACCCCCCGTCTCACCGATGACCGAGGAGATCATCACGATGCGCCCGCTGCCGCGCTCGAGCATGTGCTTGAGCGCCGCCTGGGAGAGGTAGAAGGCCCCGGACAGGTTGACATCGATGACCCGTCCCCAGTCGGCGTCCGTCATCTTGAGCACGGTCCGGTCCGCGGTGATGCCGGCGTTGTTGACCAGGATGTCCAGCCGGCCGTGCCGCTCGATGACCTCGGCGATGGTCCGGCGGCAGTCGTCCGGGTTCCCGATGTCCCCGCGGTGGACGCTCACGTGTCTCTCCGGGTAGGCGCCGGCGAAGTCCTGGGCGAACATCTCGGCCCGCTCCTGGTTCCCGCTGTAGCCGGCTGCGACGTCGGCGCCCTGCTTGGCCAGACTCCGGCAGATGGCGGCGCCGATCCCCCTGGTACCCCCCGTCACGAAGGCCGCCCTGCCGAGCAGCTTCTCGCCCGTCCTCGTCGTGCGTGCCTGCGTGGCTGTCATGGCGTCCCCTTCGGTCGCGGCGCGCCTCACCGTCGTCCCAGGGCTGGAGCCGCTGCCGTTGGCAGCTCTGAGGTGTTCCGGCACCGGGGCACTCGCGCAGCATGCTGCGAGGAACCTCCACCGTCAACGGAGTCGGAACCGGACAGACCCATTCGTTTCCCGGCTCTGCGGACAGCAGCCTCGCGGCGCGGGGTGGATCGCATCCAGCCGGGGACGGCCCTGCTCCCCGGACTACCGCTCCGCCCTTCCTTCTTCGTGAACAACGTGGCCGGCGACTCGTGCCGGAAATGCAGATCACCTCCGGCTTCCCGCGCCGCTTCGGCTGCCTCGGGTCCGGCCTGGCCCAGGCATGTGCGTGTGCGTCGTGCCGCCTCTCGGAAGCCAGAACACATCGAACGGCGCCGGCTCCCCCTGGTCGCTGACCATCGAGTTGTGTCGTCCACCGAGGCCTGCCTGTCTCGACGGCGGGGAACGGCACAGCGAGGGCGGCGGCCGACTTGGCCCAGACGACGGGATCGACGTCAGTGGCGCTCCGCAGGCGCGGGTCGATCAGGTCGGCGGGCGGCGGCTGACGGTCCCAGCAGCCGCAGGTTGCTGAGCCGGAGCGGTCTCACGGGACACGGTTCGTCAGCCCCGCTCGAGCCTCCCGTCTTCAGCGAACGCCGAGCAGGTGCTCGATGGCCAGCCGCTGCAGCCGGGCGAAGCCGTAGCCCTGGGTGCGGGCGCGGTCGAGGTCGTAGTCCTCGAACGCCGACCGGTCAGCCAACAGCTGGTCATAGGACTCGCCGTCGTTCAACGTCGGCCGGCTGAGCTCGGCGACCCGTGCGGCTTCGAGGGCCTCCTGCACCTCCGGGTCAGCGCGAAACGCCTTCGACTTCTCGCGCAGGCTGAGGTAGAGCTCCATGTTGGCCAGCGCGGATTCCCACACGCCGTCGATGTTCTCGGTGCGCAGCGGCTTGTAGTCGAAGTGCCGTGGGCCGTCGTACACGGGGCCGCCGCCGGGGGCGCCGTTCTCCAGCAGGTCGACGGTGGAGAAGGCCTGCAGCAGGTCACCGTGGCCGAACACCAGGTCCTGGTCGAACTTCGGGCCGTGCTGCCCGTTGAGGTCGATGTGGAAGAGCTTGCCCAGCCAGATCGCCTCGGCGATGCCGTGCGTGAAGTTGAGGTTCGACATCTGCTCGTGGCCGGTCTCGGGGTTGATCCCGACGAGGTCGGCGTGCTGCAGCTTGGAGATGAAGGCGATCGCGTGCCCGACGGTGGGCAGGAAGATGTCGCCGCGGGGCTCGTTGGGCTTGGGCTCCAGGGCGAAGCGCAGGCCGTAGCCCCGGTCCTCCGAGTACTGGGCCAGGGTGTCGATCGCCTCCGCGTATCGGTCCAGCGCGGCGATGAGGTCCTTGGCCATGTCGACCTCGGTGCCCTCGCGGCCGCCCCAGAGCACGTAGGTCTGCGCGCCCAGTTCGGCGGCGAGATCCATGTTGCGCATGACCTTGCGCAGCGCGAATCGGCGGACGTCGCGGTCGTTGGCGGTGAGGCCGCCCTCCTTGAACACCGGGTGGGTGAACAGGTTCGTCGTCACCATCGGCACGACCAGCCCGGTCTCGTCCAGGGCCGCGCGGAAGCGCTTGACGTGGTTGTCCCGCGCCGCGGTGTCGCTGCCGAACGGGAACACGTCGTCGTCGTGGAAGGTGACGCCGTAGGCGCCCATCTCGGCCAGTTTGTGCACCGACTCGACCATGTCCACGGCGGGCCGGGTGGCGTCCCCGAAGGGGTCCCGCGCCGGCCAGCCGACCGTCCACAGGCCGAAGGTGAACTTGTCCTCGGGGGTCGGCTGGGTGGTCATCGGTCCTCCAGATGGAGTGGCTCGGGCACGTCTTTGTTTTCCCGAGGAACATAAGGGTTCCGCGCGGTTAGTCTCAACCCCATGTCCGTCGAGGCATCAGCTTTGCCGCCATGGGGGCCCCATGGCTCGGTGCCGACGGCGAGCGGGGCCCGCCAGTCCACGCTCCGGGCGTCGAACCTCGCCCTGGTGCTGCGGACGATCTGCGGTGCCGCCGAGCCGCTGTCCCGGGCCGACATCGCGGGAGCCACCGCGATGACGCGGGCCACCGCCGCCCGGCTCGTCGACGAACTGCTCGCCCACGGCCTGCTCGACGAGACCGAGCGCGCAGTGCTCCCCCGCCGGGGGCGACCGGCCACGCCGCTCGTGCCCGGCGCCCGGTTCGCCGCGCTCGGGCTCCAGGTCGACGCCGGACTGCTGGCCGGCCGGGTGCTGGACCTCCGCGGCCGGGTGA
>JAOPWM010000189.1 GCA_025965695.1 Blastococcus sp. | reverse complement strand
CAGCTCGTAGCAGACGGCCAGGCTGATTTGCAGGTCTTCGTCCGTCAGCGCGCACGCCCCTCCCGCGGTCACGTGGTCGGCGCGCTCGATGGTCGTCGCGGACAGTGTGGTGCGGGTGGCCAGGTCGCAAAAGAGGGCTTCGCTGAGGGGGCCCCGGGGCTCGGGCAGACGCATGATTGTCAG
Organism: Blastococcus sp.; assembly: GCA_025965695.1. Lineage (GTDB taxonomy): Bacteria > Actinomycetota > Actinomycetes > Mycobacteriales > Geodermatophilaceae > Blastococcus_B. The sequence continues at coordinate 2,386 of JAOPWM010000189.1, read as the reverse complement.
CATGCCCATGGCGTAGGCGTTCGATGCGCCGGCTGGTGTGATGTCCCCCGTGCGTAGGACGCGCATCGGTTCCACGACTCAGCCAGTTCCGGCCAGATTTGCGCGGGCTCGATCCTTCGATCCGGAGGCCCGTCATGACCACCGCTCCCGAGGCACCCGCGCCCGGGACCATCCGCAGCCTGATCCCCGCCCGCATCGACCGGTTGCCCTGGTCGCGCTTCCACACCCGGATGGTCGCCGCACTAGGGACGGCATGGGTCCTCGACGGTCTCGAGATCACCGTGGCCAGCGCGGTGGTGGACAAGCTGACCCAGCCGGACACCCTCGCGCTGTCCTCCACGCAGGTCGGCCTGATCGCCTCCGTCTACCTCCTGGGCGAGGTGGCCGGCGCGCTGGTCTTCGGGCACCTGTCGGACAAGCTCGGTCGTCGCAACCTGTTCATGGTCACTCTCGCGATCTACCTGATCGGCAGCGGGCTGACCGCCCTGACCCTCGGCAACGGCTGGGGCTGGGTCGGCTACCTCTACGTCACCCGGTTCATCGCCGGAACGGGCATCGGCGGCGAGTACGCGGCGATCAACTCCGCCATCGACGAGCTGATCCCGGCCCGCTACCGCGGCCGCGTCGACATCGCGGTCAACGGCACCTACTGGGCCGGCGCCATCCTCGGCACCCTCGGCACCTTCGTCTTCCTCAACGTGTTCGAGCCCAGCGTCGGCTGGCGGATCGCCTTCCTCATCGGGCCGGTGCTGGGCGTGGTGATCCTGATCGTCCGGCGGCACCTGCCGGAGAGCCCTCGCTGGCTGATCATGCACGGCCGGGAGCGGGAGGCCGAGGAGACCATCGCCTACATCGAGCACGAGGTCCAAGAGGTCGGCAAGCCGCTGCCCCCGGTCGACGAGAGCAAGGCGATCGAGATCAAACCGGCCGAGGACATCGGCTACGTCGCGCTGGCCCGGGTGCTGTTCAAGGAGTACCCGCGACGGGCCGTCTACGGCGCGACGCTGATGATCACCCAGTCGTTCCTCTACAACGCGATCTTCTTCACCTACACGTTGGTGCTCGGCACGTTCTACGACGTCCCGTCCAACACCACCCCGCTCTACCTGATCGCGTTCGCGGTGGGCAACCTGGCCGGGCCGCTGCTGCTGGGGCCACTGTTCGACACGATCGGCCGCAGGCCGATGATCGCCGGCACGTACATCCTCTCCGGAGTGCTGCTGGCCCTCACGGCGCTCCTGTTCAACGCCCAACTCCTGAACGCGGCGACGCAGACCGTCGCCTGGTGCGTGATCTTCTTCTTCGCCTCGGCGGGTGCCAGCTCGGCGTACCTCACGGTCAGCGAGATCTTCCCGCTGGAGGTGCGGGCCAAGGCGATCGCGGTGTTCTTCGCCATCGCACAGAGCTTCGGCCTCCTCGGACCGACCTTCTACGGCTGGCTCATCGGCGACGGCTCCGACCCCGGCCGGCTGACCGTCGGTTACCTGATCGGCGCCGGGATCATGATCGTCGGCGGTGTGGTCGCGGCCGTCCTCGGCGTCCCGGCCGAGGGCAGGTCGTTGGAGGACATCGCGACCCCGCTGTCCGCCCGTCGTCCCGGTACCCGCGCGGACGGTGCCGCACGATTCCGGTCCTGACCGCACGTGCCGCGGCCCGCGGCGCTCATCGACGTGCCGGGGGCCGCGGGACGGAAACCTGGGCGACAGACGGGCAGGTGATCATCGGTCCGGCCACAGACCCCGTCGTGCCCTTGCCACACGATCCGCGGAGCTGTTTCCTCCAAGAAAACCTGTGGTCGAACGGCGAGGAGCGTTGATGGACTTCCTGCAACCGACGTCGTGGCAGGAGGCTCTCGACATGCGGGCCGAGCGCCCCGACGCCGTCCCCATCGCCGGGGGCACCGACGTCATGGTCGACATCAACTTCGACCGGCGGCGACCGGGTGCGCTGCTCGACCTCGGCCGGGTGGCCGAGCTGCGGGAATGGGATTTCGAGGCCGGGTCGGTCCGGCTCGGCGCGGGCGTGCCCTACACGCGCGTCGTCGACGACCTCGGCGTCCACCTGCCCGGCCTCGCGATGGCCTCGCGCACGGTGGGTTCCCCGCAGATCCGCATCCGCGGCACGGTCGGCGGCAACCTGGGCTCGGCGTCCCCGGCCGGTGACGCGCACCCACCGCTGCTGGCCGCCGGGGCCCTGGTGGAGGTCGCGTCGGCGGCCCGCGGCGCCCGGCGGATCCCGGTCGCGGAGTTCTACACCGGTGTGAAGCGCAACGCGCTCGCCGCCGACGAGCTGATCGCCGCCGTGCTGATCCCGTCCGCGGGCGGCCCGCAGCAGTTCTGCAAGATCGGCACCCGCAACGCGATGGTCATCGCGGTGTCGGCGTTCG
>JAOPWM010000185.1 GCA_025965695.1 Blastococcus sp. | reverse complement strand
GCTTCGGGGCGACCGCGCTCGGCCGGCCGGCCAGGGCCGGCGGCGCGGCGGCAGGCTCCGGCACCTGCTCGGTCCGCTCGACCGCCGCACGGATCCGGTGGCGCAGCCCCTCGGACGGCTCGGGCTGGGGCAGGTCGGTCGCCATGGCCGCCATGACCTCGACCGTCTCGGCCACGGTCGCCGCGCACCGGGCGCAGCCGGACAGATGCGCAGCGAAGGCCGCCTCGTCCTCGGGCTCGAGGGCGTGCAGCGCCCAGCCGACGGCGAGCTCGTCGAACGGGTGGTGATCGGTGGTCATCGCCCGGTCTCCGGAGCGGCAGCAGCGCCGAGGGCACCGTCGGTCAACTCGGCGACCGCATCACCGAGTTCCTGCTTCAGCCTGCGCATGCCCGACAGCATCCGGGTCTTCACCGTGCCGAGCGGGGCGCCGGTCAACGCCGCGACCTCCCGCTGGGTGTACCCCCCGTAGTAGGCCAACGTGAGCGCCTCCCGCTGCGGTGGCGAGAGCTCGCCCAGGGCTGTCCGGACCTGCTGGGACACCATGCGGGTCCAGACGTCGTCCTCGACGTCGCGGGCCGCGACCGGTTCGTCCAGGACGAGCTCCTCTTCTGCCAGTGCCTGACGGCGGCGCTGGGACTCCTCACGGCGGACGGCGTCGACAGCCTTGTGGTGGACAACGGCCAGCAGCCAGGAGGCGACGCTGCCCCGCCCGCGCTCGTAGGCCGACGGATCCCGCCAGACGCTGAGGAAGACCTCCTGGAGGACGTCCTCGGCAAGGACGTCGTCCGCGATGATTCGCCGGGCCAGCGCGAAGGCCGGCCGGCGGAAGCGCTCGTAGAGCTCGCCGATGGCACTCGGGTCGCCCGCGCGGATGCGGCGGAGGACGTCGGCGTCCCCGGCGGCGTCCTCGGGGCGCCGTACCGGGGTGCTCACACCTCCCATGGTCACACGCATCGTTCGCAGTCACCCTTTCCGGCGGTTCGTCCGACTCCATATCGGGCATGACAGCGAGCGACACGGACCCGTCCTTGTGACGGGTGAGACGGATGTGAAGGAAGTGCAATGGGACGTCACTTCGAGACCCCCCGGTCGTTGACCTGACATGTCGAGCCGATGGACCCCCGGGCACTCCTCCCCCATCACGCTCCAGCTGGTCGGTCCGCAGTCGTGGACCGAGGTGCCGGCGTTGCTCTGCTACGACGGAGCGGACCCGTTCGCCGTCCGCATCGCCTTCGGTGATGTCGGCGACCAGAACGGTGTCGTCGACCTCGAGGACGGCGGGATCGCCTGGCTGCTGAGCCGCGAGCTGCTCCAGGCGGGGCTCAACGGCCCCGCCGGCGAGGGCGATGTGCGGCTCTGGCCGGCGCACGCGGCGACCGACGTGCTCTTCCTGCACCTGCGCGCACCCTCGGGGGAGGCGCTCTTCGAGCTCTCCCGCGCGACGGTGGCGGCGTTCCTCCGGCAGACGGAGGCGCTGGTACCGACCGGCACCGAGAGCGCGTTGCTGGCCCTCGACGACGAGCTGCACGTACTGCTGTCCAACGGCGGGGCGGACCCGACGGGCCGCTGACCTGCGGGAATGGTCTGACGCCCACACCTCGGCAGCGGGCGCCGGACCCCCCTGGTTGGAGGGCTCAGGGGCGTCGGTTAAAGTTCTCCACGCAACGCGGACGTGGCTCAGTGGTAGAGCATCACCTTGCCAAGGTGAGGGTCGCGGGTTCGAATCCCGTCGTCCGCTCGGAACCTCGGGCGCTGATCGAGAGATTGGCGACCGCGTGCGGTGGAGTGGCCGAGAGGCGAGGCAACGGCCTGCAAAGCCGTCTACACGGGTTCAAATCCCGTCTCCACCTCGTCTCCGACGCGGAGCACGAGCGCGGAGGAGGGTCCGGCCATCCGGCCGGAGAAGGGCGATTGGCGCAGCGGTAGCGCGCTTCCCTGACACGGAAGAGGTCACTGGTTCGATCCCAGTATCGCCCACCACGAGAGCCCCAGGTCACCGACCTGGGGCTCTTCTCGTTCAGCGGCAGTCCGGCAGTGGCCGTCGGAGGATCCGCCACCAACGGACGGCCCCGGTAGACCTGGGCCTGGGTCCTCCCGGACTCTGCCCGTAGCGCCGCCGGCGAGCGTCCCCTGCGGGCCTGCTCGTCATCAGCGTCGGTCGCCACGTCCGCAGCCTGATGCCGCACCTCCGCGGCGGCAAGCCGATGCGCTGGATCGGATGACCGGCTCAGCCGAGCGCCGGAGCGACGCGCTCGGTCCAGAACCGGTCGACCTGGGCCGCCAGCTGCTCCGGGGTGCCGCTGTTGTCCAGGACGACGTCGGCGATGGCGCGGCGCTGCTCGTCGGTCGCCTGCACCGCGATGCGGGCACGGGCGTCCTCCGCCGTGAGCCCGCGCTGGACGAGACGGGCGATGCGAGTCCCGGGATCGGTCTCGACGACGAGGACGACGTCGTAGGAGGACGCCTGACCGGTCTCGGCGAGGAGCGGCACGTCGTTGACGACGACGGCGTCCGGGGGCGCTGCGGCGGCGATCTCGATCGCCCGTGCCCGCACGAGCGGGTGGACGATCGCGTCGAGCGTCCGACGGGCCTCCGGGTCGGCGAACACCACTGCGGCGAGCCCCGGCCGGTTCAGTGACCCGTCGGCAGCGAGGACCCCGGCCCCGAAGGCCTCGACGACCGCCGCCAGCCCGGGGGTGCCCGGTTCGACCACCTTGCGGGCGATCGCGTCGGCGTCCACGATGACCGCTCCCCGTTCGGCCAGCAGCCGGGAGACGGTGCTCTTCCCCGACCCGATCCCGCCGGTCAGTCCGATGCGCAGCACGTCCGGACAGTAGCGACCCGACCTCATGACCACGCCTGCGCGCCGAAGGTCACGGGCGGGTAACACCCGCCCGTCCTGTCCGGCGCGTCGCTTCAGTCCCACCAGTCACAGCACATAACGTCCGCCGTGGCGATCTTCCCCCGCCGAGAGAGGCAGAACCCGATCATGTCCCGTCCCACGCACGCCGGCTCCCCGACGACTCGCGCTGCCCGTCGCGGCGCCGGCCGACACCGCCTCGGCACGCCCACCGGCGTGCGGTGCAGCGACATCCCCGCGGTGCGCGAGCGGATGCAGTTCCAACGGCCCACCGCGCCCCGCAGCTCGTTCACGCGGTGGCTGTTCCAGGCGCCTGCCGCCGGACGGCACACCTGGAGCTTCCTCGCGGGATCCGGTGGCCGCCCGCGGACCGCGTTCGCCATCATCCTCAGCCTCTGAGCGACCCGAAAAGGCCCGTGGACGATCGTCCACGGGCCTTTTCGGGTGCCTGAAGTCAGGCCGTAGG
>JAOPWM010000175.1 GCA_025965695.1 Blastococcus sp. | reverse complement strand
TGGCCGACGTCCGCGTGGCGACCGACGTCCCGGGCCTGGACCTGGTGCCCAGCAACATCGATCTCTCCGCCGCCGAGGTGCAGCTGGTGAGCGAGGTGGCCCGCGAGCAGACGCTGCTGCGGGTGCTGGCCGACGTCCGCAACGACTACGACTACATCCTCATCGACTGCCAGCCGTCCCTCGGTCTGCTGACGGTCAATGCGCTCACCGCGGCGCAGGGCGTGATCATCCCGCTGGAGTGCGAGTACTTCTCGCTCCGCGGCGTGGCGCTGCTGGTCGACACGATCGAAAAGGTCAAAGAGCGGCTCAACCCGACGCTGGAGATCTCCGGGATCCTCGCCACCATGTACGACACGCGGACGGTGCACTGCCGCGAGGTGTTCACCCGGGTGGTCGAGGCCTTCGACGACACCGTGTTCAAAACCGTCATCCAGCGCACCGTGCGGTTCCCGGAGACCACGGTCGCCGGCCAGCCGATCACCACGTGGGCGCCCACGTCGTCGGGCGCTGCGGCGTACCGCGACCTCGCCAAGGAGGTGCTGGCACTGTGACCGAGCTTGCGAGGGCACTCATGAGTGCAGCGACCCGGGTCATGTATCCGACGAGCGCCAGCGAGGAGGCGTCATGACGCGTCGGCCTGTGCTCCCCGGTGCGTCGGAGCTGTTCCGTCGCACCGACACCGCTTCCTCGGTCCCCGAGGTGACGGAACTGCCCAGCCTGAGCACCACGACGAGCTCGCCGGCGCTGCGTAACGGGACGGCTGGACGGCGCTCGGAGGAGACAGAGTCGCAGCCGCCGCTCATCCTGGTGCCCGGCGGCGCCGCGGACAGCCTGGCGTCGTACCGCTCGGCGCCGACCATGCAGCCCGCCGTCCCCACCCGCGGACGCCCGGCCCGCAGCCGGGTCGACCGCACCAAGCACGACGAGAAGATCACCGTCTACATCTCCGCGGACGAGCTCCTTGCGCTGGAGGGCGCCCGGCTGACCCTCCGGGGGCAGCACGGCGTGGCCGCCGACCGCGGGCGCATCGTGCGTGAGGCGATCGCGGTCATCCTCGCCGACCTCGACGATCGTGGGGACGACTCGGTCCTCGTGCGGCGGCTGCGGGGGCAGTGAGTGGCTCCGTCCCGAGGCTCGCGCCGAGCTTGCGAGGCGTGAGGAGGACGGGGTCCTTTCACTACTCTCGGCGTCCGTGAGCAGCAGCGCCGGCGCGGTTCCGACGGCCTCTCAGGCCGACGGCGCCGCGCCTGCTCGTTTCACGGTCAAGCTCAGCAACTTCGAGGGTCCGTTCGACCTGCTTCTGCAGCTGATCAGCAAGCACAAGCTCGACGTCACCGAGATCGCACTGTCGAAGGTCACCGACGAGTTCATCGCTCACCTGCGCGCGCTCGGCAGCGAGTTGTACCTCGACCAGGCCAGCGAGTTCCTCGTCGTCGCCTCCACCCTGCTCGACCTGAAGGCCGCCCGGCTGCTGCCGGCCGCCGACGTCGACGACGAGGAAGACCTCGAGCTTCTCGAGGCCCGTGACCTGCTGTTCGCCCGGCTCCTGCAGTACAAGGCCTACAAGCAGGCGGCGGCGTTCCTGCGCTTGCGGGAGGCCGAGGCGGCTCGGCGGTTCCCGCGCGAAGCCGCCCTGGAGCTGCGGTTCGCCGACCTGGTGCCCGAGGTGACCCTCGACCTGACCCCCGAGCAGTTCGCCGCACTGGCCGCCCGGGCGCTCACCCCGAAGGCACCCGAGGTCGTCAGCCTCTCCCACCTGCACGCGCCGGCGGTCAGCGTCGCCGAGCAGCTGCTCGTCGTCCGCAATCACCTGGTGCGGTCGGGGACGGCGAGCTTCCGGGCGTTGACCGCCGACTGCGGGCACACCCTCGAGGTCGTGGCGCGCTTTCTCGCGTTGCTGGAGCTCTACCGGCAGCAGCGCGTGGTGTTCGAGCAGCTCACGCCGCTGGGGGAGCTGCACGTGCGGTGGACCGGCGGTGCGGCACCATCCGACGAGGACGGCACCGGCCCAGACGGCAGTGCGTACGACAGTGCGGACCACGCAGCCGACGATCTGGACGAGGAGTACCAGTGACCGAGCAGGAACGGCCCGCCCAGGAGCCGGCCCCCATCTCCTGGGACGCACTGGCCGCGGAGCTCGAGGCCACCCGGGTGGAGGCCGAGAGCCGCGGCGAGGCCGACCCCGCCACCTGGGACGCCGTCGCGAAGGCCCTCGCCACCCGGGTCGCCGAGCGGCCGGTCGAGGCGCCCCCCGACCCGGAGCCGGTTCTCGAGCCCGGGCCCCTGGCCGCACCGGAGCTGGCTGCCCAGCCACCGGCCCAGGACCCGTCTCCGGCCGACGTGCCGGCGGGGGAGCCGGATCCGGCGGAGGAGCCCGACGAGCCGCTGGAGCTGCTCTCGCCCGCGGAGCTCTCCGGCGCTCTCGAGGCACTGCTGTTCGTCATGGACGACCGGGTCGACGAGGACACGCTCGCGGCGGCCCTGCGGTGCACCGTCGGGCAGGTCCGCGCCGGGCTGGTCGACCTCGCCGCGGGCTACGACGAGCGACGGTCCGGCCTCACGCTGCGCAAGGTCGGGGAGGGGTGGCGGCTCTACACCCGGGAGGAGCACGCGGGCGTCGTCGAGCGCTACCTGGTCGACGGACAGCGCAGCCGGCTCACCCAGGCGGCGCTGGAGACGCTCGCGGTCATCGCTTACCGCCAGCCGGTGACCCGTGCCCGCGTCTCGGGCATCCGCGGCGTCGGCGTGGACGGCGTCATGCGCACCCTGCTGTCGCGGGGGCTGGTGCACGAAGTCGGCACCGATCCCGACAGCGGGGGAGGGCTCTACGCGACGACGCCGCTGTTCCTGGAGCGTCTGGGGCTGCGCAGCCTCGCCGATCTTCCGGAGCTCGCGCCGCTCCTGCCGGAGACCTCGACGATGCTCGACGAGCACCCCGACAGCTGACCGGCTTCTCCACGGGCAGGGTGGCTGAGCCGGCTCGGGGCGGGCCACGATCGGCGATCTCCATCACCTTCGGTGCCCCAGGCGGGCGAGATCTGCGGTCTCGTGGACGGGGGACCCGCAGAACGGTGGGAGACTGGGCGGTGATGAACACCGCAACGCCCGACGACGAGACCACCACCGCGGCCGGAGACGGCTGGTCCGAGGACATGGAGCTCGCCCCCGTCCACCCGGGTGACCATGCCGAGCCTGAGCACGACGACGACCGCCAGGGTGAGCGCCTGCAGAAGGTCCTCGCCCGCGCGGGTGTCGGCTCCCGGCGCGTCAGCGAGGACATGATCGAGGCCGGCCGGATCAGTGTGAACGGTCGTCCGGTCACCGTGCAGGGCATGCGGGTCGATCCTTCGGTGGACAAGATCGCCGTGGACGGCGTCCGCATCGAGATCCGCGACGACCGGGTCACCTACGCGATGAACAAGCCCCCGGGCGTCATCACCGCGATGAGCGACGACCGCAACCGGCCCACCGTGGGCGACATGGTCGGCGATCTGGCCAAGGGTCTGGTCCACGTCGGCCGGCTGGACCAGGACACCGAGGGTCTGCTGCTGCTCACCACCGACGGCGAGCTGGCCCACCGGCTGGCCCACCCCTCCTACGAGGTGAAGAAGACCTACCTCGCCCAGGTCAGCGGCTCGGTGCCCCGCGACCTGCACCGGCAGCTGCGGGCAGGTGTCGAACTCGACGACGGCCCGGTCGCCGTCGACTCGTTCCGGGTCGTGGACACCCACGCCGGGCAGTCCGTGGTCGAGGTCGTCCTGCACGAGGGTCGCAAGCACATCGTGCGCCGGCTGCTGGCCCACGTCGGTCTCCCGGTCTCCCGGCTGACGCGGACGGCTGTGGGTCCGATCGAGCTGCGGGCCATGCGGTCGGGCACCATCCGCAAGCTCACCCGCGAGGAGATCGGCGCGCTGCAGGAGGCCGTCGGGCTCTGATCGGCGTTCCCGCGGGAACGCCCGCCGCTCGCTCATGACGCGACGGGGCGGACCGCCGTGCGCGGCGAATCTAGACTTCACAGGGCTCCGGCGATCCGGGCCTGCAGATCGAACGAGGAGTGTGCATGGCCGTCCGAGCGATCCGGGGCGCGACGCAGGTCGACGCCGACGACCGGGAGCAGGTGCTCGAGGCCACCCGCGAACTGGTGTGCGCGGTGCTGGAACGCAACCGTCTCGAGCACGACGACGTCATCAGCATCCTGTTCACCGCCACGCCCGACCTGGTGTCGGAGTTCCCCGCACTGGCCGCCCGCGAATTGGGAATGGGCGACGTCCCGCTGATGTGTGCCACCGAGATCGGCGTGCCGCACGCCCTGCCGCGGGTGCTGCGACTCATGGCGCACGTGGAGACCCCGCTGAGCCGGTCCGACGTCCAGCACGTCTACCTGCGCGGCGCCGTCGCGCTCCGTCGGGACATCGCCCAGTGACCCCGGGATTCCGCGGGCAGATCACCCTCGACGGGCCCTCGGGTACCGGTAAGTCCAGCGTCGCCCGCGCCGTCGCCGCCCGTCTCGGTGCGGCCTATCTCGACACCGGCGCCATGTACCGGGCAGCCACCGTGGCCGTGCTGGACGCCGGGGTCGACCCGGTCGACGCCGACGCCGTCGCCCGCGTCGTCGCCGGTGCGACCATCGAGGTCGGGACGACGTCCGGCGCCGAGCTGGTGCAGGTCGACGGTGTCGACGTCGCCGTCCGGATCCGGAGTGCCGAGGTGACACTGGCGGTCTCCCCGGTATCCGGGGTCCCCGCCGTCCGCCGTCAGCTGGTCGACCAGCAGCGCGCGCTCGTCGCGGCGGCCGACGCGGTCGTCGTCGAGGGCCGGGACATCGGTACCGTCGTCCTTCCTGACGCAACGCTGAAGATCTACCTCACCGCGGCACCCGAGGTCCGCGCCCAGCGCCGGGCCGGCCAGCTGGGGCTGCATGACCCGGCCGAGATCGCCGCCCTGTCCGCCGACCTCCGCCGGCGCGACGAGTACGACAGCAGTCGGGCCGACAGCCCGCTGCGACCGGCCATCGACGCGATCGTCGTCGACAGCACCGACCTCGACCGCGAGGCCGTCGTCGACAAGGTCGTCGAGCTGGCGGCCTCCGCAGTCGGAGCAGGGGAGCGGTCATGAGCGAACCAAGCGGGCCGCTGCCCGTCGTCGCGATCGTGGGCCGGCCCAACGTCGGCAAGTCCACTCTCGTCAACCGCTTCCTGGGTCGCCGCGCCGCGGTGGTGCAGGACATCCCAGGTGTCACCCGGGATCGCATCTCCTACGAAGCGCTGTGGAACGGCAAGCGGTTCACCGTCGTCGACACCGGCGGCTGGGACCCGAAGGCCACCGGCATGGGGGCGTCGATCACCCGCCAGGCCGAGTACGCGATGCAGACCGCCGACGTCATCGTGCTCGTCGTCGACAGCGCCGTCGGCGCCACCGACACCGACCTCGCCGCCGCGCGGATCCTGCGGCGCAGCGACCGGCCGGTGATCCTCGTGGCCAACAAGGTCGACGACGAGCGCAGCGAGGCGAGTGCGGCCGAGCTGTGGTCGCTCGGCCTCGGCGAGCCGCAGCCGGTGAGCGCCCTGCACGGCCGCTCCAGCGGTGATCTGCTCGATCTGATCCTCGACGCGATGCCCGAGGCGCCTCGCGAGCAGCTCGAGGAGGGCGGCCCGCGTCGGGTGGCGCTCGTCGGGCGGCCCAACGTCGGTAAGTCCAGCCTGCTCAACCGGCTGGCCAAGGACGAGCGGTCCGTCGTCGACTCGGTCGCCGGTACGACGGTCGACCCGGTGGACTCCCTGGTCATGCTCGGTGGCGAAGAGTGGCGGTTCGTCGACACGGCCGGGCTGCGGCGCAAGGTGAACACCGCCAGCGGCACCGAGTACTACGCCAGCCTGCGCACCGAGGCCGCCATCCAGGCCGCCGAGGTCGCCGTCGTGCTGCTCGCCGCCGACGAGGTGATCAGTGAGCAGGACCAGCGGGTGATCACGCAGGTGGTCGAGGCCGGGCGGGCCCTGGTGATCGCGATCAACAAGTGGGACACCCTCGACGAGGACCGCCACATGCAGCTGGAGAAGGAGATCGAGCGCGAGCTCGCGCGCGTCAAGTGGGCCAGCCGCGTGAACATCTCCGCCTCCACCGGCCGTGGTGTGAACAAGCTCGCCGACCACCTGCGTGCGGCGCTGGCCTCCTGGGAGTCGCGGGTGCCCACCGCCGAGCTCAACACGTTCGTGCGGGCGCTGGTCCAGGAGACGCCCCCGCCGGCCCGCGGCGGCCGCGCGCCGAAGATCAAGTACGTGACGCAGGCGGACATCCGCCCGCCGCGCTTCGTCGTCTTCTCGACCGGGTTCCTGGAGGCCGGCTACCGGCGGTTCCTGGAGCGCAAGCTGCGCGAGCGCTGGGGCTTCGAGGGCACGCCGATCGAGGTCTCGGTCAAGGTCCGCGAGGGTCGGGGGAACGAGAAACCGAAGGGCTGAACCACCGGTCAGGGCGCACCGGGCGGTGCGGTAACCTGCTCAGGCGGTCGTCGCGCGGGCCGGGGGTTCCCGGTGGTGCACGGCGCGCGGGCTGTAGCGCAGCTTGGTAGCGCACTTGACTGGGGGTCAAGGGGTCGCAGGTTCAAATCCTGTCAGCCCGACAGAGAAACTGCAGGTCAGAGGCCGGTTCACCGTCTAGCGGTGGACCGGCCTCACTGGTTGTGTGGCTTCGAGTGTGGCTTCAGG
>JAOPWM010000127.1 GCA_025965695.1 Blastococcus sp. | reverse complement strand
CGGGGGCCTGCGCGGCGGTGTCCTGGACCTGCGCGGCCTGGGCCGCCGGAGCGCTCGGGCGCGCCGGAGCCGACGGGGCGGGGGCGCCGTTCCCGCCGAGAGCTTCCCGGAGCCGCCGGGCCACGGGGGCCTCGACGGTCGAGGACGCGGACTTCACGAACTCGCCCTGCTCCTTGAGCTTGGCGAGAACGGTCTTGCTGTCGACACCGAACTCTTTGGCGAGTTCGTGTACGCGGGCTTTGCCTGGCACGGGTCTCCTCATTGGTGAGGCCGGCGGCTTGCCCGCTCGACCTCGTCGTTAGTTGTGCATGGTCATCGTGGTGACTTCACGGCTGACTCATCCGACGACGTCCTGTCGACATGCGGACCGGCCTGGTGCCGGTCCGACGTTGGAACTGCTGTCTGTGGTGACCGAACGAGTGCTGCGGTGCTCCCAGCTCTTGTGCTGCTGCCCGTCCGGGTCCGTGGCCCGGGCGCCTCCGAGGAGGCGCCGAGGACGTGGTCCCGGAGCGGACCGGCCTCCAGTGGAGCACCGTTGTCTCCTGAGAGACGCAGTGCCCGGACGAAGGCCCGGCGTCGCTCCGCTGCGTGCAGGCACTCCGGGGAGGGGTGCACGGATGCGCCCCTTCCGGGGAGCCGCCGCCGTGGGTCCGGGACCAGAGCCCCGGACCGGACGACGACACGCAACAGATCGCTGACCGGAGCGCGCTTCCGGCACCCCACACAGGTGCGTACCGGGATCGACGTTTCGGCCACCCTGCACTCTAGCGCGTGGCGGGACCCGGATGTTCCGCGCGTCGCGGTGGAGGCCGGTGGGCGGGCGGTCGCCCGGCGGCCGAGCCGGCCGGCAGGCCCGACCGCAACGGCGCCCGGCCGACTCCCGGAGACGGCGTCGCGGCCTCGTCGTCGCCCTGCGCGTCGCTACGGATGTCGATCCGGCACCCGGTGAGACGCGCGGCCAGGCGGGCGTTCTGCCCCTCCTTGCCGATCGCCAGCGACAGCTGGTAGTCCGGCACGATCACGCGGACGGCCTTCGCCTGGGGGTCCACCACGCGCGCGCTGTTGACGCGGGCGGGGCTCAGCGCGGAGGCGACGAACGCGGCGGGGTCCTCCGACCAGTCCACGATGTCGATCTTCTCGCCGTGCAGCTCACTCATCACGTTGCGCACCCGCTGACCCATCGGGCCGATGCAGGAACCCTTGGCATTCAGCCCCGGCACCTTCGTGCGGACGGCGATCTTCGAGCGGTGGCCGGCCTCACGCGCCACCGCCATGATCTCGACGCTGCCGTCGGCGATCTCCGGGACCTCGAGGGCGAACAGCTTGCGGACCAGGTTCGGGTGGGTGCGGGAGACGGTGACCTGCGGCCCGCGGAACGTGCGGGCTACCGAGACCACGTAGGCCTTGATCCGGGTGCCGTGCGTGTACTCCTCGCCGGGCACCTGCTCCCCCTGCGGGAGCACCGCCTCGACCTTGCCGATGTCGATGAGCACGGTGCCCTGCATGTTGCGACGGTCGTGGGCCTGCACGATGCCGCTGACGATGTCGCCGTCCTTGCCCGCGTACTCGCCGAAGGTCTGCTCGTGCTCGGCGTCACGCAGCCGCTGCACGATGACCTGCTTGGCGGTGCTGGCCGCGATCCGTCCGAAGTCGGTCGGGGTGTCGTCCCACTCGCGGACGACCTCGCCATCCGGGCCGAGCTCCTGGGCCAGCACGGCGACCTCGCCGCTCTTGCGGTCGACGTGGACGCGCACATGCTTGGCTGCCCCGTCGGCGTGCCGGTATGCGGTCACGAGGGCCGACTCGATCGCCTCGATCACCGTGTCGACGGGGATGCCCTTCTCCCGCTCCACCGCCTTGAGCGCGGTGACGTCGATGTTCACTGTCCTCCTCCTCGGGAGACCTGGGGTTCGGCGTCCTGGTGACCGACGTCCTCGTGACCGGTGTCCTCGTGACCGGCGTCCTCGGCAGGTTCCTCCGCGTCCAGCCGGCCGAACTCGACCTGGACCCGTCCCGCGCCCAGCTCCGCCCAGGGAACCAGGCGTGGGGTCGGTGGCCGCTTCTTCGCGCCCGGCTTGGACCGGGCCTCCACGGCGAGGACCACACCGGCGTCGTCCACTCCGGTGATCCGCCCGGTGACCTCGTCGGTGCCGCCTGCAGGCCCGACGACCACGGTGACCAGGCGACCGATGTTGCGCCGCCAGTGCCGGTGCTCGGTCAGCGGCCGGTCCACACCTGGACTGGTCACCTCGAGCACGTAGGGCGTCCGCCCCATGCCGTCGTCGTTGGCGTCGAGCACCTCGGAGACGGCGCGGCTGACCTCGGCGATGTCGTCGAGAGTCACGCCCTGGTCCCGGTCTACGACGACCCGGACGACGCTGCGGCGGCCGGCCGGGGTGACGACCAGGTCCTCCAGGTCGTAACCGGCCCGGTCGACGACGGGTTCGATCCAGCCGGCCAACCGCGAGGTGGCCGGGTCGGGCTTGTGGGTGCCGCGTGAGCCGGACACTGCTTCCTCCTCCAGGCTCGGGCGGCCGCTCGGTGCGGTGCGCATGCCCCTCAGCTCCGGTGCCGTCCGGCCTCCGGTGCTGGTCGGGCCCGGGTCGAGGGGAAGTTGTCAGGCTACCGCCCGGCCACAGACCCCGGGACCGCGCACCAGGGACGACGTACGGGCGCTCCGGTGGGACGCGGGGGGCGGACGTGCTGCCCGAGCGGGGAGCCGCGACGCGGGGACGCGCCTGGGCCGCACGTACGACTCCGCGCCGTCCGGGCTGCGAGGATGGTCGCGATGTCCGCCACCCCCTCCCCCCGCCCGCCAGGGTTCTCCCGGCGCACCCTGCTCGCGGCTTCCGCGGCAGGGCTGGCGCTGCTGGCCGCGGGCTGCTCGTCCCCGCCGGCCGACGAGCGGGAGACGGTGACCACCGAGCAGGCCGACGAGCTCGCGACCCAGGTGGCGGTGCAGGAGGCGCTCGTGGCCGCCTTCGCCTCCGCCGGTGCTGCCGACCCCGCCCTGGCCGCGCAGGTGACCGAGCTGGCCGCGCAGGCCGATGCGCAGCTCACCCGGCTGCGTGCCGCCTCCCCGGGCGGCTCCGCGCCGGTGTCGTCGCCGGTAGCCGGAGCACCCGCGGGCCCGGACGCGCGGGTCTGGCTGCGCGGCCAGGTGGCCGCGGCGGCGACCTCGCACGCCACGGCCAGCGTGGACCAGTCGGGGGCCCGGGCCGCGCTGCTCGGATCGATCGCCGCGGGCTTGCGCGGCCAGGACGGAAGACTGGCGTGACCGGCAATGGCTGACGACACCGATGGCTGACGACAACAAGGGCCCCGGCGCCCTCGACGAGAGCACCGAGAACGCCGCGCTGGGCGACGCGCTGGCCGCCGAACACGCGGCGGTCTGGGGCTACGGCGTGGTCGGGGCCGCGCTCGGTGGCGATGCCCGGCAGCAGGCGGCGGCGGCCGAATCGGCCCACCGCGACGTCCGCGACCAGGTCAGCGCGCTCCTCGCCGGCCGCAAGGCCGACGTCGTCGATGCCAAGGGCGCCTACGCGCTGCCCTTCCCGGTGCTCTCCGCGGTCGACGCGGCCGCGCTCGGTGCCGTGCTCGAGGACGGCGTCGCGGCGGCGTGGGTGCGGGTGCTGGACCAGGCGGCCGAGCGGTCGACCCGCGAGCTGGCCGTCGGCGTGCTGAGTGCCGCCGAGGTGCGTGCGGTGGGCTGGCGGGCGGCAGCGGGCCGGACGCCGATCACCCTGGCCTTCCCCGGACTGCCCGGGCAGTGACCCCGGTGGGCCACCGCCGACCGGTCAGCCCAGCGCGCCGAGGAAGGCGTCGGTGACCCCGACCGCCGTGCTGCTGGAGTGCCCACCTTCGACGAGGACGGCGAACGCGATGTCCCCCTGTGGCCCGCCCAGCTGGTAGCCCATGAACCAGCCGTGCGCGTCGGGCGGGGTGTTGCTGCCGAACTCCGCGGTGCCCGTCTTGCCATAGACCTCACCCCGGCCGGCCAGCGCCCGCGCCGTCCCGGTGAGCACCACCTGGCGCATCATCGGCCGGAGGGCGTCGAGCACCTGCTGACCGGGTCCGACGGGCGACGGTCCCGCGGGTTCGGCGCCCACCACCTCCACCGGCGCGGCCGGGGTCCCGCTGCCGATGGCCGCGGCGACCAGTGCCAACTGCGCCGGGCTCATCAGGACCTCCCCCTGCCCGATCGCGTCGGCGGCCTTCGTCGTTCCCGTGCTGGTGGCCGGCACGGCACCGCTGAAGACGCCCACGGGCAGCTTCCAGTCGGTGCCGACGCCGTACGAGGTCGCCGCCGCCGCGAGCGCGCCGTCGGGCAGCTCGAGGGCCTGCTGGATGAAGGTCGTGTTGCACGACTGGGCGAACGCCTGCAGGAACGGCACGGTGGCCAGGTCGAACTGGTTCTCGTTCTCGAACTCGCGCCCGTCGACGACCGTCGTCCCCGGGCACGCCACCGGGGAATCCGGCGTGAGCGTGCCGGCGGAGAGCAGCGCCGTCGCCGTCATCGTCTTCATGCTGGACCCCGGCGGGAAGTGGCCGCCGAGGGCGTTGCCGGGGTCGGCGGCCGCATTCGAGGAGACGGCCAGGATCTCGCCGGTGCCCGGTCGCACGACGACCAGGTGGGTCGGCAGCTGCTGACCGGCCACGGCGCCGTCGGCCGCGTTCTGCACCGCCGGGACCAGCGGCGTCTGCAGCGGAGTGCCGGCCTCCGGCGCGACCGACTCGATCTGCCGCCCGGGGTCCTCGGCGTTCTGGTCGGCGCTCACGACCGAGACGGTGAACCCGGCGGTGCCGGCGAGCTGCTCCTGGAAGGCGCGCTGCAAGCCGGACAGGCCGAGCTGGTCACCGGCGGCGTACCGCGGCGACCCGTTGTCCTTGCTCTCCTCGATGACCTCGGCGGTCGCGGCGCCCACCCGGCCCAGCAGCGCGACCGCGAACCGGGAGCTCGGCGCCAGCAGGCGCGTCTCGCTCGGGAAGACCGCGCCCGGGAGGTCGAAGACCTGGGCGCGGATCTTCTCGAAGTCCGGTCGCCGCAACGTGATGACGGGGACGAACTGCCCCGCAGGAGCGGCCTGGACGTCCTTCACGATGTCCGCGGCCGCGATGCCGGTGGCCGCCGATAGCGCGGCGGCCAGGGCGTTCGGATCGGTGACCTGCGCCTTGTCGACCCCGACGTCGACCACTTCGGTGGGCGTGAACAGCGGCGCGCCGGTGGCATCGGTGATCGGGGCGCGCTCGGGCAGGCTGCGGGCGAGCTTCAGGTGCTGCCCCTTGCCCAGGTCCGGATGCACGACCGTCGGCTCGGCGAC
The DNA here is from genome assembly GCA_025965695.1 of Blastococcus sp. Lineage (GTDB taxonomy): Bacteria > Actinomycetota > Actinomycetes > Mycobacteriales > Geodermatophilaceae > Blastococcus_B. Next base: position 986 of record JAOPWM010000127.1, on the reverse strand, counting down.
GACGTGCCATGCTCCGCCGTCCTCGCGCAGGTGCAGGGTGGCCGGGTAGGTCCAGTCGGGGGCCGCCGCGAGGTCCCAGGTAGCGGTCCAGGCGACGGTCGCCTTGTTGTCCTGGACGTCGACCTTCCCGAGCTTCGCCGACAGCGCCGCATCAGGCAGGTCCTCGGCGGTCTGCTTCAGGAGCGTGGTGGCGGCGCCGGGGTCGGTGGTCGCGTCGGCAGCGGTGTCCGGGTGGCCACCCGACCAGTCGTCGAGGAAGGCCTGGGCGGCCGCCTTCACGTCGTCCTCGGCGCTGCCCGAGCACGCGCCCAGGACAGGGAGGGTCAACAGCAGCGCTGTGGCCAGCGCGGGGGCCCGTCGTGTCGGCACGCGGACAGAGTGTCAGATCGAGCCCGGTCAGCTCAGAACAGAACGCTGGCGTACTGCCCGACCTCACGGAAGCCCACGCGGCGGTAGGCGGCACGGGCGGTCCGGTTGAAGTCGTTGACGTAGAGGCTGACCACGGGGGCGATCGTGGCGCGGGCGTACTCGACCACGGCCGCCGTCCCCGCCGTCCCGATGCCGCGGCCGCGGTAGGCCGGCGCCACCCAGACCCCCTGCACCTGGCAGGCCGCGCGGGAGACCGCGCCGATCTCGGCCTTGAAGAGCACCTCACCGTCCTCGATCCAGGCCAGTGACTGGCCCGACCGCACCAGCTCCGCCACGCGGGCGCGGTAACCGACGCCGCCGTCCACCCGCAGGGGGCTGACGCCGACCTCCTCGGTGAACATGGCGACGGCCGCCGGCAGCAGCGTCTCCAGTTCGCCCGGCCGGACGGGGCGCACCCGCGGTTCGGCGGCGACGGCCGGCGGGCCGACGATGGCCATGAGCGGCTGCCGCGGCCGGTGGTCGCGGGCCGGCCCCCAGTGTGGGGCCAGGAGATCCCAGAGCGGCGCCACGGAGGCGGCGGGACCGACGATGGTCGAGCAGCGGCGGCCGGCCCGGCG
>JAOPWM010000108.1 GCA_025965695.1 Blastococcus sp. | reverse complement strand
CGGATCCACCAGGTGGCGTACGTGGAGAACTTGTAGCCCTTGGTGTAGTCGAACTTCTCGACCGCGCGGATCAGACCGAGGTTGCCCTCCTGGATCAGGTCCAGGAACGCCATGCCGCGTCCGGTGTAGCGCTTGGCGAGGGAGACCACGAGCCGGAGGTTGGCCTCGAGCAGGTGGTTCTTGGCGCGCTCGCCGTCGCGGACGATCCAGTTGAGGTCGCGGCGCAGCTGCGGCGAGATCTTCTGGTTCTCCTCCTCGACCTGGCGCAGCCGCTCGGCGCCGTAGAGCCCGGCCTCGATGCGCTTGGCGAGGTCGACCTCCTCCTCGGCGTTGAGGAGTGCGACCTTGCCGATCTGCTTGAGGTAGGCGCGGACGGAGTCGGCCGACGCGGTGAGCTCGGCGTCTTTGCGGGCCTGCCGCAGCGCCTCGGACTCCTCCTCGTCGTCCCACTCGAAGTCGCCGCCACCCTCGGTGGTCTCCTCGGCCTCGGCCTCGACGGCGACGCCGTCAGGACCCGCGACGACCGTCTCGTCGAGCTTGAGACCCTCGGAGCCGGCATCGACCACCACGACGGTGGAAGCGTCACCGACGACCGCGGTCAGGACGGTGCCCTCACCAGCACCCGGCGACGGGGCGATCGTGGGCTTGGTGCGCGTGCCCTTGGTGGCGGTCTTCGCCGGGGCCCTCTTCCGTGTGGCCGGCGCAGTGCCGGCCGGTCCCGCATCGGCCGTCACCGTCTTGACCGGCTTGGCGGCCGCGGCGCTGGTGCGGGGAGCCCGGGTACCGGTGGCCACCGTCTTCGAGCGCTTGGGAGTGCTCGCTGCGGCTACTTCCGGTGCTGGCTGGTCGGCGGGCACTCAGGTTCCTTCCCGTGCTGGGTTCGTTCCCCGGGGGGGCGTGTGGTCCCCGGGTAGCGGCTCCGGTCCTCGTGCCCCCCACAGTGAGAGGTCCCGGCAGACCGGCGCGGCGTTTGGCCGCTGGACGGGCAGGGGATCCCTCCCGGCTGGAGGGCGACGGGTTGGGGCTTTCTCATTGTAACGGCGTGTCGGCGGTATTCCACCGTCACCGGATCTGGAGGCCTCGCTCCGACGAGGCGTTTCCCGTGTTCCGGGTGGGTGATCACTCTTCGTGCTGCATCGGCCGCGGAGGGCTTGTGCTGAAGGTATCCGTCTCAGGGATCACTCTGCCCTCACCCGTCCCGCCCCTTTGCGAGCGCGCTGTCAGTCGTCGCTGCGCTCGGCCGCGGCCAGGGCCGCGCCGACGATGCCGGCATCGTTCTGGAGCTGCGCGGGCACCACCGGCGTGCGGGTGGTGAGCAAGGGCACCCACTTGTGCGCCTTCTTGCTCACTCCGCCGCCCACGATGATGAGGTCCGGCCAGAGCCCGGCCTCCAGGACGTCGAGGTAGCGGTCCACCCGTCGCGCCCAGGTGGGGTAGTCGAGGTCCTCACGCTCCCGAGCGGCGGCCGAGGCCCGCCGCTCGCCGTCCTCGCCGTCGACCTGGATGTGACCGAACTCGGTGTTGGGCACCAGGTGCCCGTCGACGAAGAGGGCGCTGCCGATACCGGTGCCGAACGTCAGCATGAGGACGACGCCGTCCCTGTCGTGGCCGGCGCCGTAGCGCATCTCGGCGATCCCGGCCGCGTCCGCGTCGTTCAACGTGACCACGCTGCCAGGGATCAGCTGTTCCAGGCCCGCGTCCACGTCGGTGTCGATCCAGCTCTTGTCGACGTTCGCGGCGGTGTGGGCCACCCCTTGTTTCATCACGCCCGGGAACGTGACGCCGATCCGCCCGGTCCAGCCGAAGGACCCGACGATCTTCGCCACCACCCCGTAGACGGGGTCGGGCAGCGAGGGCTGCGGGGTCTCGATCCGCATCCGCTCACCGATGAGCTGGCCGATCTCGAGGTCGACCAGGCATCCCTTGATTCCACTGCCGCCGATGTCCACACCGAAGCCCTGCACGCCGACAGGGTAGTGAGCCGCCGACCGGCTCGTACCTCCTGCGGCAGGATCGTCTTCGTGACGCCCTCTCCTGCCCCGCACCCGGACCCCCGCGCGCTGCTCGAGCTCGCCGTCGCCACCGCCCGGGAGGCCGCGGCGCTCGTCGCGCGCGGCCGGGCGACGGCGGCCGAGCACGTGGATGTCAAGTCCAGCCCCGTCGACGTCGTCACCGCCGTCGACACCGCGAGCGAGGAGCTCATCGTGGGACGGCTGCTCGCCGCCCGGCCCGACGACGGCGTCCTCGGGGAGGAGGGGGCCGCCCGCGAGGGCACCAGCGGGGTGCGCTGGGTCATCGATCCCATCGACGGCACCGTCAACTTCCTCTACGACCTGCCCGCCTACGCGGTGTCGATCGCCGCGGAGGTGGACGGGGAGGTGGTGGCCGGGGTGGTCCTCAACGTGGCGACGGCCGAGCAGTTCACGGCCTCGCGGGGCGGTGGCGCACACCTCTCGTCCCCGGCTCGCCCGGAGACGGTGCGGTTGGCCGGTAGCCGGCCGGTGTCGCTGGAGCAGGCCCTCGTCGCCACCGGATTCGGCTACCGGGTCGAGCAGCGACGTGCGCAGGGCGCCGTCGTCGCGGAGCTGCTGCCGCGGGTCCGCGACATCCGGCGCCACGGCAGCTCGGCCCTCGACCTCTGCGCGGCGGCGGCGGGCCGGACCGACGCCTACTACGAGCTCGACCTGAAGCCCTGGGACCACGCCGCCGGCGCGCTCGTGGCGGCGGAGGCAGGGCTGGTGGTCACCGGTCTGCCCGGCAGCCCGTTCGGCGAGCCGATGGCGATCGCTGCGGCGGCGTCCATCGCCGCGCCGTTCATCGACCTGCTCGTGGAACTGCACGCCGGCTGAACCGGCGCGCCTCAGCAGGCGGCTGCGGCGTTCGCGACCGAACCGAGCGCCGCAGCGACCTCCTCGGGCGTGGCGAGCGTGCTGAAGTCGGGGCCGACGACGACGTCGACCTGCTCGGTCGCCCGGGTGTCGAGGTAGTCGCCGGCACCCGGCAGGAGGAGCCGCATGTACTCGGCGGCGCTGGCGCCCCGCGGACCGTGCCGGAGCTCACCGATGCCGGTCACCTCGCGGCCGCTGGTGTCGTTGGCGACCTCGTCGACGACGAAGCCGCGCTCCTTCAGCGAGGCCGCCACCGTCTGGGCCAGGCCGGGAGTGGTGGTGGCGTTGAAGACGCGCAGGTTCACCGCGGCCGGGTCGAGCGACGGCGCCGCCGCCTGTGCCGTGGAGCAGGCCGCCTGCTGCTGCTGGACGTGCTGGTTGTCCTGGCCGATGACGTACCACCAGACAGCCACCGCGGCCACGGCCAGCACGAGCAGGAAGATCAGCGGCGGGAGCGGACGGCGGCCGCTGCGGGGACGCACCGGGGGGCGTTCGGTACGCAGCGTCACGGTCATTCTCCTCTGCGAGACCCGGGGAGACGCGGTGACTGGGGCAGGGCCCCCGACTGGGGACCTGCCCGTCGCCGCGTGCGGGTGGGGGGTCGGTCGGCAGAATATTAGGGCCGGAGCGGGGCCCTAGATGGCACCGTCGTCCAGTGCGGCGCGTCCCAGCTCCACGCAGGGGTCGATGCGCTCGGCGTAACCCGAGGTGTCCTTGCCCGCCATGGCACCCGCAGCAGAGCGGGCCACGATCCCCGCCATGATGGCGGCGAACTTGAAGAAGGCGAAGCCGACGTACCAGTTCAGCTCGGACAGGTCGGTCCCGGTGCGATCCGCGTACCGCTCCATGATGTCCCGGCGCGTCGGGAAGCCGGGCAGCGTCGTCACCGGGCTCAGCGTGGTCGCCCGCTCCTCGCCGGCCTCGGGCCAGTAGACGAACATCATCCCGAGGTCGGTGAGCGGGTCGCCGAGGGTGGACATCTCCCAGTCCAGGACTGCCTTGATGCTCCCCGGCCTGCCGGGGTCGAGCAGGCAGTTGTCCAGCCGGTAGTCGCCGTGGACGATGCTCGACCGCTGGCCGGCCGGCACGGTCTCGGCCAGCCGCGCACCCAGGGCGTCCAGGCCCGGCCGGTCGCGGTCGCGGGTGGCGTCCCACTGCTTGGTCCAGCGGCGGACCTGGCGGGCGGCGAACCCCTCCGGCCGGCCGAACTCAGACAGCCCGGCGGCGTCGTAGTCGACCGAGTGGAGGTCGGCCAGCACGTCGATGAGCCCCTCACCGACCGCGCGTCGCTGGGCGGGCTCGTCGGCGTAGCCCGGCGGGAACTCGTGCACGACATGGATGCCGGCGACCCGCTCCATCACGTAGAACGGCGCACCGAGCACCTCCGTGTCGGTGCACAGGTGCAGCGTCCGGGGCACGGGCACGGGGGTCGGCCCGAGCGCAGAGATCACCCGATGCTCGCGGACCATGTCGTGTGCGGTGGCCAGCACGGCCCCGGTCGGCGGCCGGCGGAGGATCACCGCGTCGTCCGCCGTGCCGCCTTCCGGGGTGACCACGTATGTGAGGTTGGACATCCCCGCGGCGATCAGCTCGATGTCCACCGAGCGCCAGCGCTCGTCGTTCAGAGCGGAGGCCAGGTACGGGCCTACGACGGTCGGATCAGCACCCACGGGAGTCGCCACGGCGGCAGGGTAACCTCTGGCGCTCCGCGGCCCCCAGCGCCCGGAGCGGTCCCGCGCCCAGCCTCTTTCCGGAGGCGGGCACAAACCGGGACCGCACGGCGTTGGGGGGCTGCTGGTCCTTTCCCGCCCGCCGTCCGCCCGGGCGACGGGAGGGGGTGCGGCCGGCCAGGTTCGGCCGACCCCGCCCCGCGGGAGACAGGCACCACCGGTACCGGGCGCCCCAGCAGCGGGCGCCCGGTTCCTGATCCACCGGTCGCCACCGCGGCCGGCCACGACGACGGCGCAGACCCCGTGCCGACGTCAACGAGCGGGCACGACGCCCGCTAGAACCCGGAGGAGGGGCACCCCATGGCCACCGACTACGACGCCCCGCGCCGCAACGAAGCCGACGAGCTCGGCGAGGACTCACTCGAGGAGCTCAAGGCGCGGCGTGCCGAGGCGCAGTCCGCATCGGTCGACGTCGACGAGACCGACTTCAACGAGAACCTCGAGCTCCCCGGCGCCGACCTGTCGGGCGAGGAACTCACCGTGCGCGTCCTGCCCAAGCAGGAGGACGAGTTCACCTGTTCCCGCTGCTTCCTCGTGCAGCACCGCAGCCGGCTCGCCTCGACCCGGGGCGACCAGATGCTCTGCCGGGACTGCGCCTGAAAAACGTCCCCTGCGCCCCGCCGCTCGCACGCCCGCGACGGGACCCTGCAGGGGGCCGGCCGAGGAAGGAGACCGATGACCGAGGACGGCTCCCGGACCGGCGCGGCGCGGGACGTCCCGCCGCCGCGTCCGGTTACCCCCACGGTGTCGGCCGCGCCGGTCGAGGAGACCGGCCTGGGTCGCGCCGCACGTGCTGTGGCCGACGCCGTCGCGGGGCTCATCGGCCCGGCCGGCAGCTCACCCACCGGTGAGGGACGCCGCTCCGCCGTCTCCGGCCTGCGGGACGTGATCGGCGCCGTCGCCGGAGCGGTCGGTGGCGCGTTCGCACCCGGCCGCGCCGACGGACCGCCCTCCGCGGAGGCCACCGCCGGCGACCGGTCTCCCGGTGCCCTGTTGGGGGATCTGCTGGGCGCCGCCGCTCCCCGGCTCCCCATCCGTGACGCCGCCCAGCTGCGACAGGCGCACCCCGGCGCGTCGGACGCCGCGATCGCCGAGGCGCTCGTGGCGCGTGCCGCCCGCCTCACCTCGGGCATCGGCGCGGCCGCAGGCGGACTCTCGGCGGCCCACTGGTTCGCGCCGCCGTCGCTGCTCGCCCTGCCGCTGGAGTTCGGCGCCGAGACGGTGCTGATCGCCGGCGTCGAGGTCGCCCTCGTCGGGGAGCTGCACGAGCTCTACGGACGCCCGGCCACCGGCGACGCCCGGACCCGAGCGGCCGCCTACCTGGCGAGCTGGTCCGCCCAACGCTCGGTCGACGGAGCGGCCGTCGCCGGACTGGGGGCGCTGCTCGGCAGTGCCGGGATGCGGGCAGTCCATCGCCGGCTCACACGGAGACTCGCCGGCGCGGTGCCCAGCGCGGCCCCGTTCCTGATCGGTGCGGCGATCGCCGGGCGGGGGAACCGCCGCGCCACCGAGACCCTCGCCGAGCGCGTGCTGACCGACCTCCAGGTGGCCCACGGCGACCCGGCTCCCGGATCCCAGGGCTCCTGAGCAGCAAGTCCGGACAGTCGTGCGCGCCGCCGCCGGGGGCGCGGCTAGGGTCGCCGACGTGCCCGATACACCCGAGTTGGACGTGCCCGTCCGGCTGACCTCGCCCGAGGCCGTCCCGCCCCGGTACGCACTGCCCGGCGATGCCGGGGCCGACCTGACCGTGGCCGAGGACGTCGAGCTCGCGCCCTTCCAGCGGGCGCTCGTCGGCACCGGCGTGGCCGTCGCGATCCCGGAGGGCTACGCCGGGTTCGTGCACCCCCGATCGGGGCTGGCCCACCGGCTCGGGCTGAGCCTGGTGAACGCCCCGGGCACGATCGACGCGGGCTACCGCGGCGAGATCAAGGTGAACCTCATCAACCTCGACGCCACGACGCCGCTCACCCTGCGCCGCGGCGACCGGATCGCGCAGCTGGTCGTGCAGCCGGTGGTGCGGGCACGGTTCCTGCCGGTGGAGGAGCTTCCCGGGAGCGATCGCGGTCACGCGGGGCACGGCTCCACCGGCGGTCACGGGCCGTCCGCACCAGCAGTGCTCGAAGGGCGGGTCTGACATGCCGGTGGGACGGCGGCGCAACCGGATCGAACGCAGTCTGCGGGAGCGGGGTGTCCCACCGGAGCCGCAGCACCGCGAGCGCGAGGTGGACGCCACCTCCGGCCCCTGGGACGAGGCGGACGCACCGCAGGACGACCTCGCCCGCATCGACCTCGGGTCACTCCGCCTGCCGGCCATGCCCGGCATGGACCTGCGGGTCGAGCTCAACGCCCAGCAGAAGGTGATCGCCGCGACGCTGCGCGCCGGTGAGTCCTTCCTCCAGGTCTCGGCGTTCGCCGCCCCGCGGGCCGGCGGCATCTGGGACAGCGTCCGGGAGGACCTCGCGAAGAGCGCGTCGGGCCAGGGCGGTTCGCTGCGCGAGGTGGACGGCCCGTTCGGCCCCGAGCTCGCCGGCTCGATCGTCGCCGCGGCGCCGGCGACGCCCGGTCAGTCGGCGCCCCCGCCGGTGCGCCGTCCGGCGCGGTTCCTCGGTGTCGACGGCCCGCGCTGGTTCCTCCGGGGCATGATCAGCGGCCCCGCGGCCGCGAGCCCGGAGGCCGCCGCCGCGCTCGAGGAGGCGTTCCGGGCCATCGTCGTCGTCCGTGGCACCGAGCCCATGCCGGTCCGCGAACAGCTGCTCCTCACCCTGCCGGCGGAGGCTGCCGCCCAGTTGGCGCAACAGCAGCAACAGGCCGCTGCGCAACCCCCGCCGGGCACCACCGCTCCCGGCGCCTGACCGCCGTACGCTTGACCCGTGACCGAGACCCGATCCAGCGGCTGGCTGTCGCGGACGCTCCAGCGTCTGACCGCGGACGATCAGACGATCGACGCCGAGGAACTGCGCGCGGAAGCCGCCATCGCCGGGTGTGAGCCGGTGATCTCCTGCCGCAAGGGCGCTGTCGTGACGGTGACCGGTCGTCTCAAGTCGGTCGTCTACACGCCCCGCGAGACCGTGCCGACCTTGGAGGCGGAGCTGTTCGACGGCTCCGGCTCGGTCACGCTGGTCTGGCTGGGCCGGCGGCGGATCCCGGGCATCGAGCCCGGTCGTACGGTCACCGCCCGCGGCCGGTTCGCCGCCGTGGAGGGCAAGCGGGTCATCTACAACCCCTGGTACGAGCTCGGCGCCGGCTGACCGCAGCCGATCGTGGACAGGACCGGGCGGAGCACCCCGGGAACCGACGGGCCGGGGGAGCGCTGGTGGGCACTACGCAGGACGACAGCCGGGCCGACGAGGGCCGTGACCCGGTGAAGGTGGCTCCCGACAGCCCACCCGGACTCACCTTCGACCGGCACCTCGTGCTCGAGCAGCTCGGCGGCTGGCGCGGCATGGTGGACGCCAGCCTGCCGACGGTGGCCTTCATCGTGGCGAACGCGGTGAACGGGCTGCGGACCGGTATCTGGGCAGCCCTGGGCGCGGCATTGCTGGTCTTCCTCCTCCGACTGGTGCGCCGGGAGAGCGTCCAGCAGGCCGTCAGCGGCCTCTTCGCCGTCGGGATCGCGGTGGCCATCGCCGCCGCCTCCGGGCAGGCACGCGACTTCTTCGTCCTCGGCATCGTGCGCAACGCCGTCATCGGCGTGGTGCTGCTCGGATCCATCGCCGTGCGCCGGCCGCTGGTCGGCGTGATCGCAGAGTTCCTCGCACCGAGCCATCTCGGCGCCATGGCCTCGCAGTCGCTGCCGGGCCTGCGCGGCCGGCTGGACCGGGCGCGCACCGCACTCCACCACGAGGTACCCGGTGACCCGACGGTCGACCCGGCCACCGGACGCCGCGACCCCGACCCCGTCCCCGACCGGCCCTGGCGCGAGGACCCGCGCCTGGTGCGCGCCTACAGCTGGCTGACCGTCCTCTGGGGGGTCACGTTCCTGCTCCGCGTCCTCGTCCAGGGGCTGCTGTACCAGGCCAACGAGGTCGGGCTGCTGGGCACCACGTCCCTGGTGCTGGGGCTGCCGCTGACGGCTGTGGACATCGTGGTGACGCTGTGGGTCGTGGCCCGCCTGCACCGGCATCGCTGCCCGCCGGTGGCGGGCACGGCGCCGGCTCCGCCGGCCGGCGAGGCCCCGCCCGGTCCTGCCGCCTGACGGCGGCCCGGACGCTCAGCCGCGCCCGGCTGCCGTCTCGGGCGCGAGGACCGACTTCAGCTGCTCCTCGACGTCGGCGTGGGTGACGAACAACAACTCGTCACCGGCCTCGAGCGGTTCGTCGGCAGAGGGGTTGATGACCCGCTCCCCACGCAGGATCGCGGTGAGCACCGTCTCGCGGGGGAGCGGCACGTCGCGCAGCGGCCGGCCGACCCACGGGGTGTCCTCGGCGAGGGTGATCTCGACCAGGTTCGCCGCTCCCTTGCGGAAGCTCATCAGCCGGACGACGTCGCCGACGGTCACCGCCTCCTCGACCAGGGCGGCCAGCACGCGGGGGGTCGAGACGGCGACGTCGACGCCCCAGGCGTCGGTGTAGAGCCACTCGTTGCGCGGGTCCTTCACCCGGGCGACCACCCGGTTGACCGCGAACTCCGTCTTGGCCAGCAGCGAGACGACGAGGTTGGCCTTGTCGTCGCCGGTGGCCGCGACCACGACGTCGCAGGTGGCCAGCTGCGCCTCCTCGAGGGACGTCACCTCGCAGGCGTCGGCCTGGACCCACTCCGCGCCCGGCACCGAGCGGGTGCGCACCTTGCGGCCGTCCTTCTCGATGAGCATGACCTGATGACCGTTGGCGAGGAGCTCTCCGGCGATCGAGCGGCCGACGGCGCCGGCTCCGACGATGGCGACGCGCATCAGTGCTCGCCTCCGTGGCCCGGGGTCTGCTCGACGACCTCGTGGACGCGGGTCGCGATCTCGTCGGTCACGGCCACCACCAGCTGGTCGCCGTCCTGGAGCACGGTGCCCGACGTGGGGAGCTGGGCCTCGCCGAAACGGACCAGCCAGGCGGCCCGGGCGCCGGAGGAGGACTCCAGTTCGGAGAGCTTCCGGCCGACCCAGCCTTCGGTCACGGTGATCCGCATGAGCAGCACCTTTCCGGTCGGCTCGCGCCAGAGCTCGCTCACCTTGACCGAGAGCAGCTCGCGCAGCAGCCGGTTGACCGTCCACGGCACCGTGGCGACGCTCGGGATGCCCATGCGCTCGTAGACCTCGGCCCGCTTGGAGTCGTAGATCCGGGCGACGACGTGCTGGACGCCGAAGGTCTCCCGCGCGACGCGGGCGCTGATGATGTTGGAGTTGTCGCCGCTGCTGACCGCGGCGAACGCGCCCGCGGAGTCGATGCCGGCGTCCAGAAGCGTCTGCCGGTCGAAGCCGAGCCCGGTGACCTGCCGGCCGGCGAACTCCGGGCCCAGGCGCCGGAAGGCCTCCGGGTCCTGGTCGATGACCGCGACGCTGTGCCCGACTTCTTCCAGCCGGCGGGCGTTGGCGGAGCCGACGCGTCCGCAGCCCATCACGACCACGTGCACGAATGACTCCCCGCACCTCGTCGCGCGGGCGCCGTCCGCCGCGCGTACCGGCGCGAAGCTACACCTGGAGCGGCCGGGTCAGGCGCCGTGACCGCCGGCATCCCTCTCCCGGGCGGGGCGCGCTGACTCGGAACGGCGGCCGCCCAGACGACGTCCGTACGATCGCGGCCGTGCCCAGCCTGTCCGACCTCGGACAACTCCCGAAACGGCTCGTACTCGGCCGACCGGTCCGCAGCGACCGGGCGGGTGAGTCGCTGTTGCCCAAGCGGCTCGCGCTGCCGATCTTCGCCAGCGATGCGCTGTCCTCCGTGGCCTACGCCACGCAGGAGATCCTGATCATCCTGACGCTCGGCGGGGTGGCCTACCTCTACCTCGCGCCGTGGCTGGCTGCCGGGGTGGTCGTCCTGCTGATCACCGTGGTGCTCTCGTACCGGCAGGTCGTGTACGCCTACCCGTCGGGCGGCGGCGACTACGAGGTCGCGATGAGGAACCACGGGCAGTTCGCGGCGCTGGTGGTGGCCAGCGCGCTGCTCACCGACTACGTGCTGACCGTCGCGGTGTCGGTCTCGTCCGGCACGGACAACATCATCTCGGCGTTCCCGTCGCTCAACCAGCACCGCGTGCTGATCGCGGTCGGGCTCGTGGCGCTGCTGGCCGCGGCCAACCTGAGGGGCCTGCGGGAGTCCGGGAAGACGTTCGCCGTCCCGACGTACCTGTTCGCCACCGGCATCATGGTCATGATCGTCACGGGGCTGATCCGGCAGTTCTTCGGGACGCCGATCGTCGCCGAGAGCGCTCAGTACGGCATCATCCCGGACGCGGGGCACACCAACCTGACCGGTCTCGCCCTGCTGTTCTTCGCCCTGCGGGCCTTTGCCTCGGGCACCACCGCGCTGACCGGGATCGAGGCCGTGGCCAACGGCGTGCCGGCGTTCAAGCCGCCGAAGAGCCGCAACGCCGCTATCACGCTGATGCTCCTCGGAGGCCTCGCGGCCACCATGTTCGCCGGGGTGACCGCGCTGGCCCTCTGGGCGCATGTGCGGTACGTCGACCCGCTGCACGCCTGCGACCTCCAGGGCTTCGCCGACTGCGAGACCGCTCCGCAGCGCACGGTGATCGCCCAGCTGGCGGCCGCGACCTTCGGCGGCGACGGGTCGATCGGCTTCTTCTACATCCAGGCGGCCACTGCCCTCGTCCTCGTGCTCGCCGCGAACACCGCCTTCAACGGCTTCCCGCTGCTCGGCTCGGTGCTGGCCCAGGACCGTTTCCTGCCCCGCCAGCTGCACACCCGCGGGGACAAGCTCGTCTACAGCAACGGCATCCTGCTGCTCGCCGGGTTCGCCTGCCTACTCATCTTCGCCTTCGATGCCGACGTCACCCGGCTGATCCAGCTGTACATCATCGGCGTATTCACCAGCTTCAGCATCGGCCAGTGGGGCATGGTCCGGCACTGGAACCGCGAGATGCGCACCGAGCGCGATCCGCAGGCCCGGGGGCGGATGCGCCGCTCGCAGGTGATCAACACCATCGGCGGGTCGCTCACCAGCGTCGTGCTCGTGATCATCGTGATCACGAAGTTCACCCACGGGGCGTGGCTGGTCCTCCTCGCCATGCCGGTCCTCTTCGGGCTGATGAAGGCGATCAACCGGCACTACTCGAACGTCGCCCAGCAGCTGGTCCCCGACGCCGACCCCCGCATGCTGCCGAGCAAGGTGCACGCGATCGTCCTCGTCTCGAAGGTGCACAAGCCGACCCTGCGCGCCCTGGCATTCGCGCGGGCCACCCGACCGGACCACCTGACCGCACTGACGGTCAACGTGGACGACGCCGAGACGCGCGCCCTCCAGTCCGACTGGGAGCGCTACGACCTGCCGGTGCCGCTCACCGTGCTCGAGTCGCCGTACCGGGAGATCACCCGGCCGGTCGTGGAGTACGTGAAGGACATCCGCCGGGCCAGCCCCCGCGAGATCGTCGTGGTCTTCGTGCCGCAGTACGTCGTCGGCCACTGGTGGGAGAACATCCTGCACAACCAGAGCGCACTGCGGCTGCGTGCGCGGCTGCAGTTCCAGCCCGGCGTCATGATCACGACGGTGCCGTGGCAGCTGGAGAGCTCGGTCGGCCGCGACGACAGGGACGGTTCCGGTCCGGTGCCCGGCGCCCTGCGGCGGGGCTTCACCGACGACCAGTCCGACGCCACCCCGTATGGCTGAAAAAGGGCCCCGTCCTCCCCACCCCTCGCACGATCGCGGCGGGACCCGGGACGGGGCCGCGCGGGGGTTGGGCTGGACCGGCACCGAGTTCGAGGTCACCGTCGGCCCGGTCGCCCACGGCGGGCACTGCGTCGCGCGGCACGAGGGCCGGGTCGTCTTCGTCCGGCACTCGCTCCCCGGGGAGCGGGTGATCGTCCGGGTGACCGAGGACCGTCACCCCGGGTTCTGCCGCGCCGACGCCGTCGAGATCCTCGAGGCCTCGCCCGACCGGGTGGAGCGGCCCTGCCCCTACAGCGGCCCAGGGCTGTGCGGCGGCTGCGACTGGCAGCACGTGGCCCCGGACGCGCAGCGGCAGCTCAAGGCCGCCGTCGTCCGCGAGCAGCTCGCCCGGCTGGCCGGGCTCCCCGACGTCGACCTGACCGTCGAGGAACTCCCCGGGGGGCCGCTGCGGTGGCGCTCCCGTGCGAGGTTCGCCGTCGACCGCTCCGGCGCCGCGGGCCTGCGCCGGCACCGCTCGCACGACGTCGTCGTCCTCGAGGACTGCCCGATCACCGTGGAGGTCGCCGCGCAGGCCGTGCTCCGGCAGCGCTGGCCCGGTGCCGGCGCCGTCGACGTGTCCGTGGACTCCACCGGGGCGGTGACGACGACGCGGCTGGACCGCCGCGGGCACCCGACGTCGAGCCGGGTGGTCCGACCGGGCGGCGACCTTCCCGAGGAGCCCTCCACGCGGGCAGAACGCCGGGCGGGCGGTCGCGACTGGGAGGTCGAGGGCACCGGCTTCTGGCAGGTCCACCCGGCGGCCGCGGACGCGCTGGTCGCCGCGGTCACCGACTTCGCGGAGGTGCGCCCCGGGGAGACGGTGCTGGACCTGTACGCGGGGGCGGGGCTGTTCGGGGGAGCGCTGGCACCTGCCGCCGGGCCCGACGGGCGGGTGGTCTGCGTGGAGTCCGACGAGGCGGCGTGTGCCGCGGCCGACGCCAACCTCGCCGACCTGCCGCAGGCGGAGGTCTGGCAGGGCGACGTCGACGCCGAGGGGCTCGGCGAGCTGCTGGCCGAGTTCGGCACGGGACCCGACGTCGTCGTCCTCGATCCGCCGCGGTCCGGGGCCGGTCCGGCGGTCAGCCGGCTGCTCGCGGGGACCGGCGCCCGGGCCGTCGTCTACGTCGCCTGCGATCCCGCGGCGCTCGCCCGGGACGTCGCCGCGTTCGGTGAGGCGGGCTACCGCCTGGCCGCGGTGCGGGGCTTCGACGCCTTTCCGATGACCGCCCACGTGGAGTGCGTGGCCCTGCTCGTTCCGGCCTGAGCAGGCCATTGGTTACGGTCTGGAGGTGCCCACGTGGGAATACGCCTCCGTCATCACCGCCAACGACGCCGAGTCGCAGCGCGCCGGCGTCAGCATCAAGCTCCCCGGCGGACAGTCGGAACGCCAGCAGGAGGACATCAGTTCCGTGCTCAACCGCCTCGGCGCGGACGGCTGGGAACTGGTGAGCTACCACTCCAGCGGCGCCGGCACCTGGGGATTCGAGCAGTTCTGGCTGAAGCGGCAGTCGGCGCCCTGACCTCTCCTTCCACGACGGGGGCACAGTGACGTCCGTGGACGCGACGGTGCCTCCAGGCTGGCCGGAGCCGGTACGGCCGCCCGGCGCGCCCGACTGGGAGCGGACGGCGGTCGCCTGGCTGTTCGACCTGGTGCCGCCGGACTACCGCAGCCACGAGGTGCTGCGCCGGTACCCCGTCCTGCTGGCCCGCTTCGCCGGCGACCACGTGGCCGCCGGGCTGGAGGCGGCACGCACGGGCTGGCGCACCGTGCGGGTGGAGCTGGCCGACCAGTTGCCGCCGGACGCCATCGAGGCGGCGATGGTCGCCTACGAGCGAGAAGGCACCCGGCTGGCCGCGGCGGCCCGGGGAGTCGAGGTCGTGGCGGGCGCGCTCCGGGGCGAGCGCTGGGTGCCGCGCCTGTGACCCAGCCGGAGGTGGGCGATCTTGCTCACCCGGACGGCCCGGGTCTGCGCGGTTACAGTGGGTCGGCGGCCACCGCCGTGCCACCGCCGTGCTTCTGACGGAGAGAGGACACCGCCGAGCCGTGCCGCTCCTGCGATCGCTCCGGGGTCCTGAGGATCTCCGCGCGCTGCCCCCCGAGCAGCTTCCCGCCCTCGCGGCGGAGATCCGCGACGCGCTGGTCTCCAGCGTCGCGAAGACCGGCGGCCACCTGGGGCCCAACCTCGGCTGCGTCGAGCTGACCATCGCCCTGCACCGGGTGTTCCGGTCCCCGCGGGAGCCGATCATCTTCGACACCGGCCACCAGGCCTACGTGCACAAGATGCTCACCGGCCGGGTCGAGGGCTTCGAACGGCTGCGCCAGCGGCACGGGCTGTCCGGCTACCCCAGCCGCGCCGAGAGCGAGCACGACTGGGTGGAGAACAGCCACGCGTCGACGTCGCTGTCCTACGCCGACGGCCTGGCCAAGGCCTTCGCCGTCCGCGGTGACAAGCGCCCCGTCGTAGCCGTGATCGGCGACGGTGCGCTCACCGGCGGCATGGCGTGGGAGGCGCTGAACAACATCGCCGCGGCTGACGACCGTCCCGTGGTGATCGTGGTCAACG
Organism: Blastococcus sp.; assembly: GCA_025965695.1. Taxonomy (GTDB): domain Bacteria; phylum Actinomycetota; class Actinomycetes; order Mycobacteriales; family Geodermatophilaceae; genus Blastococcus_B. The sequence continues at coordinate 16,751 of JAOPWM010000108.1, read as the reverse complement.
ACAACGGCCGCTCCTACTCGCCGACGATCGGCGGGGTCGCCGACGCGCTCGCCACCCTGCGGCTCCGGCCGGGCTACGAGCAGGCCCTGGATGCCGTCCGGGCGGCGTTGCACCGCGCGCCGGTGGTCGGGTCCGCGCTCTACGACGCGCTGCACGCGATCAAGAAGGGCCTCAAGGACGTCCTGTCCCCGCAGGGGATGTTCGAGGACCTCGGCCTCAAGTACATCGGCCCGGTCGACGGCCACGACGTCAAGGCCATGGAGTCCGCACTGCGCCGGGCCCGGGCCTTCGGCGGGCCGGTGATCGTGCACGCCGTCACGACCAAAGGCTTCGGCTACCCGCCGGCCGAGACCGACCAGATCGACGCCTGGCACGCCACCGGCGTCTTCGACCCTGACAGCGGCGCCTCCACCGCCGCGGCCCGCGACTGGACCGCGGCCTTCTCCGACGAGCTGGTGCGGATCGGCGCCGAGCGGGCCGACGTCGTCGCGATCACCGCAGCGATGCTGCACCCCACGGGGCTGGCCGCCTTCGCCGAGCGCTACCCGGAGCGGACCTTCGACGTCGGCATCGCCGAGCAGCACGCGCTCACCTCGGCCGCCGGGATGGCGATGGGCGGCCTGCACCCGGTCGTCGCCGTCTACTCGACATTCCTGAACCGGGCGTTCGACCAGCTGCTCATGGACGTCGCCCTGCACAAGCAGCCGGTGACCGTCGTCCTCGACCGGGCCGGCGTGACCGGCACCGACGGCGCCTCGCACAACGGCATGTGGGACATGTCGATCGTGTCGGTGGTGCCGGGGGTGCGGCTCGCCGCGCCGCGGGACGAGTCGACGCTCCGCGAGGCCCTGCGCGAGGCGGTCGCCGTCACCGACGGGCCGACGGTCGTGCGCTTCCCCAAGGGCGCCCCGCCGGTCGACATCCCTGCGCTGGAGCGGCGCGGGCCGGTCGACGTCCTGCGTCGGGGTGACCGGCCGGACGCGCTGCTCGTGGCCGTCGGGTCGATGGTGCCGATGTGCCTGGCCGCGGCCGAACGCGCCGCCGACCACGGCATCGAGGTGACCGTCGTCGACCCCCGGTGGGTGCTGCCGGTGTCCGATGAGCTCGTGACGCTGGCGTCCGGGTTCCGCCTGGTCGTCACGGTGGAGGACGGCGGCCGCGCGGGTGGTGTCGGCACGACGCTGACCCAGGCGTTGCAGGACCGGGAGTGCGACGTGCCGGTGCGCGCGGTCGGGCTGCCGCAGCAGTTCTTCGACCATGGCAGCCGCGGGCAGGTGCTCGCCGACGTGGGGCTGACCGAGCAGGACATCGCGCGGCGGATCGCCGAGTGGACGGCCGTGCTGTCCGAGCGGGCCGAGAACCAGGTGGTCACGCCCGCGGACGGGGCCCAGCAGTGACGACCATCGCCGAGATCCAGGTCGCCCCGTCGCCGCCGGGAACCGCCGAGAACCCGCACGCCCACGTGGAGGCGGCGATCGCCGTCATCCAGGCGTCCGGGCTCCGCTACGAGGTCGGGGCGCTCGGCACCACGGTCGAGGGCGACGCCGACGACGTGTGGGCGACGCTCCGCGCGGCGCACGAGGCGATGCTGGCCGCTGGTGCGCGGGGCGGTATCTCGCACATCAAGGTCGCCCAGGTGAACCGGACGATGGACAGCCTCACGCACAAGTTTCGCTGAGCCATGGCATGGCGATCCTCCGGATCGCACCGCGGCCAATTGCCGTCCCCCTATTGAGCTGAGCCCTTTCCTCGCGCCTGCGCGAAGCCCTCCGGGCCCCACTCGGCACGATAGTTCCACTCACGGTGCCCTGAGTCGTCCCTGCACTCGTTGACATGTGACCTTTTGGTCACCTAACTTGCTCGTGTGACGGACGACGACCGCGTGTTCAAGGCGCTCGCCGATCCGACGCGCCGGTTCCTCCTCGATCAGCTCTTCGCCCGCGACGGTCGAACGCTCACCGAGCTCGAGTCGGCAGTGGAGATGACGCGCTACGGCGTCATGAAGCACCTGCGAGTGCTCGAGGAGGCCGGCCTGGTCGTCTCGCGCAAGTCGGGCCGGGAGAAGTTGCACTTCCTCAACCCGGTGCCCATCCGCCTGATCCACGACCGGTGGATCGACAAGTACACCGAGCGCCACGTCACGGCGCTCGTCGACCTGAAGAACCAGCTGGAGGAACAGCGATGACCACCACCGAGACCACCGACACCACACAGGGCGAGCGGACCCTGCAGGTGTACCGCGTCTACATCAAGACGACGCCGGAGAAGATCTGGCAGGCGATCACCGACCCCGAGTGGAACGCGCGCTACGGGTACGCCGCGCCGCAGCACTTCGAGCTGCGCCCGGGCGGCAGCTTCCGCTCGACGGCGTCGGAGGAGATGCGCAGGGTCTCCGACGAGATGGGGTACGGCATCCCGGATGTCGTCGTCGACGGGGAGGTCCTGGAGGCAGACCCGCCGCGCAAGCTGGTGCAGACCTTCCGGATGCTCATGGACCCGGCGGCGGCCGCCGACGGGTTCACCCGGCTCACCTACGACATCTTCGAGGTGGCTCCGGGCGTCAGTCGGCTGACCGTCACCCATGACGTGACCGGCGCGCCGACCCTGGCCGCGGTCGTCGCCGGCGCGTACGAGGACCAGGGCGGCGGCGGTGGCGGCGGCTGGGCCTGGATCCTCAGCGACCTCAAGTCGCTGCTGGAGACCGGTTCGATCCTCGCCGGCTGAGTCCCGGGGACGACGACGGCCCGGACCCCTCGACGCTGAGGGGTCCGGGCCGTCGTGTTCGGCTCCGTTCAGGGCCCCGCCCCGAGCCTGCGAGGGGTGGGGGGAACGGGGTCCTTTTTCAGGCGGGGAGGGAGGCCACCCCGCGCGGCAGGAACCGTGTGCCGGTCACGGCCTCGGAGACGCCGGCCCGGTCCAGGTAGGCGGAGATCCCGCCCAGCCAGAACGGCCAGCCCGCGCCCAGCAGCATGCACAGGTCGATGTCCTGCACCGCCTGGACGACGCCCTCGTCGAGCATCAGCCGGATCTCCTCGGCCAGTGCGTTCACCGCCCGCTCACGTACCTGGTCCTCGGTGAGCGGGGAGTCGCCCGCGTCGATGCCCGCAAGGTCGGGGTCGACGACGCCCGGCTCGCTGTAGACCGAGGACTTGCCCAGCTCGACCATCTTCCGCAGGCCCTCGCCCACGGTGAACCGGTCGGGGAAGGCCTCGTGCATGCGCTCGGCCACGTGCAGCGCCACCGGCGGCCCGACCAGCGTCAGTAGGTCGAACGGGCTCATCGGCAGGCCGAGCGGGTCCAGCGCGCGGTCGGCCACGGCCACCGGGGTGCCCTGCTCGACCGACGCGGTGACCTCGCCGAGGAAGCGGGTGAGCAGCCGGTTGACCACGAACGCCGGGGCGTCTGCGACCAGCACGCAGCTCTTCTTCAGCGCCTTGCCGACGGCGAAGGCGGTGGCCAGGGCCGCGTCGTCGGTCTGCTCGGCGCGCACGACCTCCAGCAGCGGCAGCACCGCGACCGGGTTGAAGAAGTGCAGCCCGACGACCCGCTCCGGGTGCTCCAGCTTGGACGCCATCTCACTGATCGACAGTGCGGAGGTGTTGGTCGCCAGCACGCATTCGGCGGAGACGACCGCCTCGACCTCGGCGAACACCTGCTGCTTGACCGACATCTCCTCGAAGACCGCCTCGATGACGAGGTCGGCGTCGGCGAAGGCGTCCTTGGTCAGGGAGCCGGTGACCAGGCCCTTGAGCCGGTTGAGCTTGTCCTGCGAGAGCCGGCCACGGGCGGCGAGCTTGTCCAACTCGGCGTGCACGTAGCCGACACCCTTGTCGACCCGCGCCTGGTCGATGTCGGTGAGGACGAGGGGCACCTCGAGCTGTCGGACGAACAGCATCGCCAACTGGCTGGCCATCAGCCCCGCACCGACGACGCCGACCTTGGTCACCTTGCGGGCCAGGCTCTTGTCCGGCGCCCCGGCAGGGCGCTTGGCCCGCTTGTTCACCAGATCGAAGGAGTAGAGGGACGCCCGCAGCTCGTCGCTCATGAGGAGGTCGGTCAGGGCGTCGTCCTCCGCCGCCGTCCCGGCCGTGAACGCTTCGCCGTCGATGCCGTTGCGCGCGAGATCGAGCAGTTCGACGGCGCGCACGGCACCGGGGGAGGCGTCGCGCGTGCGGCCGGCGACGATCGCCTTGGCCCGTCCGATCGCCTGGTCCCAGGCGGACCGGTCGACCTCCGGGCGGGAGACGGTGACGTGGCCGCCGAGCACGCCGACCGCCCACTCCAGGGAGCGCTCGAGGAAGTCGGCGGGCTCGAGAACCGTGTCGGCGATGCCGAGCTTCGCGGCCTTCGGCGCGGGCAGCATCTTGTTCTGCGACAGGGCGTTCTCGACGATCACGGTGACCGCCGCGTCGATCCCGATGAGGTTCGGCAGCAGCTGCGTGCCGCCCCAGCCGGGGACCAGCCCGAGGAAGACCTCGGGGAAGGCGACCGCGGCGCCGCCGCTGATCGTCCGGTACCGGCAGTGCAGCGCCAACTCCAGGCCGCCGCCGAGGGCGACGCCGTTGACGAAGGCGAACGTCGGGACGCCGGCGTCCTTCAGCCGGCGGAACACCCGGTGACCGGTCTCTGCGATCTCCCGAGCGGCTGCTGCGTCGGTGACCGACGGGACTCCGGACAGGTCCGCCCCGACGGCGAAGATGAACGGCTTGCCGGTCACGCCGATCGCCACGGGGGCGGGCGAGTGGGCGCCGATCTCGTCGAGCGCGGCGTCGAGCGAGGCCAGCCCGCCCGGGCCGAACGTGGAGGGCTTGGTGTGGTCGTGCCCGTTGTCGATGGTGATCAGCGCGAACTCACCGGCCAGGCCGGGCAGTCGCAGGTAGCGGACCTTGGCCTCGGTGACGACCTCGTTCTCGAAGACTGCAGTCACTTCGCCGCCCCTTCCCAGTTCGGGTTCTCCCAGATCACGGTGGCGCCCATGCCGAGGCCCACGCACATGGCGGTCAGGCCGTAGCGGACGTCGGGACGCTCGGCGAACTGCCGCGACAGCTGCGTCATCAGGCGCACGCCCGAGGAGGCCAGCGGGTGGCCGACGGCGATCGCGCCGCCCCACTGGTTGACCCGCTCGTCGTCGTCGGCGATGCCGAAGTGGTCCAGGAAGGCGAGCACCTGGACGGCGAAGGCCTCGTTGAGCTCGAACAGGCCGATGTCCTCGATGGACAGCCCGGTACGGGCCAGCGCCTTCTCGGTGGACGGGACCGGGCCGATGCCCATCACCTCGGGCTCGACGCCGGCGAAGCCGTAGCCGACCAGGCGCATGCCGATGTTCAGGCCGAGCTCCCGGGCGACGTCCTCCGCCGCGAGCAGGCAGCCGGTGGCGCCGTCGTTGAGCCCCGCGGCGTTGCCGGCGGTCACGTGCCCGTGCGGGCGGAACGGCGTCTTCAGCGAGGCCAGCCCGTCGAGGGTGGTCTGCGGCCGCGGCGGCTCGTCGACGGTCGCGACGCCCCAGCCGTTCTCGGCCGAGCGGGTGGCAACGGTGACCAGCTCGGGGCCGATCTTCCCGTTGGCCACGGCCTTGGCGTACTTCTGCTGGCTGGCCAGCGCGAAGGCGTCGGCCCGCTCCTTGGTCAGGTGCGGGAAGCGGTCGTGCAGGTTCTCGGCGGTGGAGCCCATGACCAGCGCCGACGGATCGACCAGCTGCTCGCTGATGATCCGCGGGTTGGGGTCCACGCCCTCGCCCATGGGGTGGCGCCCCATGTGCTCGACGCCGCCGGCGATGGCGACGTCATAGGCACCGAAGGCGATGCCGCTGGCGGTGGTGGTCACCGCGGTCATGGCGCCGGCACACATGCGGTCGATCGAGTAGCCCGGCACCGACTGCGGCAGACCGGCCAGCAGCGCGGCGGTGCGGCCGAGGGTCAGCCCCTGGTCGCCGATCTGGGTCGTGGCGGCGATGGCCACCTCGTCGACCCGGTCGGCGGGCAGCGCCGGGTTGCGGCGCATCAGTTCGCGGATGCAGCGCACGACCAGGTCGTCGGCGCGCGTCTCGGCGTAGACGCCCTTCGGGCCGGCCTTGCCGAAGGGGGTGCGCACGCCGTCGACGAAGACGACCTCACGCAGCGAGCGGGACATGGGACCTCCGCAGCAGTTCGGGGCCGGCCCGGACGAGGCTCGGCAGGTGTCAAGTTACCCGCCGGTAACCGACTCGGCCAAGGGCTGGGTGCCCCGGGCGGGTCAGCGCGGAAGTCACGGTCCGGCAACGGTCGGGGGGTGTGCTTGCCGTCACAGGGGAGGGACGCGCAAGATGTGCCGCGGAATTTATCTGTAACCCCAACGAAATGGCAGGGCTCCCCTCATGGTTCGACGGCGCACCCTGGCGACGGCCTTTACGGCCGGACTCGTCTTCGCCCTCGCCGCCTGCGGCGGCGGATCCAGCTCGTCCGACAGCAGCAGCAGCAGCGGCGGAAACGCCTCCGGCAAGATCGGGGTGATCCTGCCCGACACCACCTCGTCGCCGCGGTGGGAGAGCGCCGACAGGCCGCAGCTCGAGGCGGCGTTCAAGGCCGCGGGTGTCGAGTCCGACATCCAGAACGCCGGCGGCGACGCGCAGAAGATGCAGACCATCGCCCAGCAGATGATCACCGGCGGGGTGACCGTCCTGGCGATCGTCAACCTGGACAGCGCCTCGGGCGCTGCGATCCAGCAGCAGGCGAAGAAGCAGGGCGTGGCGACGATCGACTACGACCGGCTCACCCTCGGCGGCTCCGCGGACTACTACGTGTCCTACGACAACAACCAGGTCGGCCAGCTCCAGGGCGACGGGCTGCAGAAGTGCCTGGGTGCGACGCAGGCCAACATCGCCTACCTCAACGGCTCACCGGACGACAACAACGCCACCCTGTTCTCCAGCGGTGCCCACGCGGTGCTGGACAAGGTGAGCACGTACAAGAAGGTCGCCGAGCAGGCCGTCCCGAAGTGGGACCCGGTCCAGGCGCAGACGATCTTCGAGCAGCTGTACACCCAGGCGGCCGGCAACATCCAGGGCGTCTACGCGGCCAACGACACGCTGGCCAACGCGGCCATCCAGACCCTCAAGCGGAACAACCAGAAGGTTCCCGTGACCGGTCAGGACGCGGCTGTCCAGGGCCTGCAGAACATCCTCTCCGGCGACCAGTGCATGACGGTCTGGAAGCCGGCCGATGGTGAGGCCAAGGCGCTGTCGGAGACGGCGATCGCGCTGCTCAAGGGCGAGACGCCGAAGACGACCGGCACGGTGAAGGACACCGAGGCCAACCGCGACGTCAAGTCGATCCTGCTCGACCCGATCTCGGTCACCAAGGACAACCTGGCCGACGTCATCAGCAAGGGCGCGCAGAAGGCCAGCGACGTCTGCACGGGCGACTACGCCGCCATGTGCACGCAGGCGGGCATCAAGTAGTAGCACCGACCCGTCGGGGCGCCTCATGATGTGGCGCCCCGACGGCTTCCCGCCTCACCTCACGACGAACGGAAGGAGGGACGTGTCCGCTCCGACGTTCCGTCCCGACGACGACACACCCACTCTCGAGCTCCGCGGAGTCAACAAGAGCTTCGGCGCCGTCCAGGTGCTCCACGACGTGCACCTGACGGCCTACCGCGGCAAGGTGACCGCGCTGGTGGGTGACAACGGCGCCGGCAAGAGCACTCTCATCAAGGCGATCGCGGGAATCCACCCTGTCGACAGTGGCGAATTCCTGTTCGAGGGGCAGCCCGTCCACGTCACCGGGCCGCGCGACGCCGCCGCGCTCGGCATCGAGGTCGTCTACCAGGACCTCGCGCTGGCCGACAACCTCGACGTCGTCCAGAACATGTTCCTGGGCCGGGAGCGGCGCACCGGCCTGCTGCTCGACGAGGTCTCGATGGAGCAGGCGGCCCGGGACACGCTGGCCCGGCTGTCAGTCCGCACGCTCAAGTCCGTTCGTCAGCAGGTGTCCAGCCTGTCGGGCGGCCAGCGGCAGACCGTCGCCATCGCCAAGGCGGTCCTGTGGGAGTCCAAGCTCGTCATCCTGGACGAGCCGACCGCGGCCCTGGGTGTCGCGCAGACCCGTCAGGTGCTCGACCTGGTCCGCCGGCTGGCCGACACCGGCCACGCCGTCGTCTTCATCTCCCACAACATGGTCGACGTCTTCGAGGTCGCCGACCGCGTGGCGGCCCTCTATCTGGGCCGCGTGGCCGCCGACGTGCCGATCTCCGAGGTCGACCGGACCCGGGTCATCGAGCTCATCACCGCCGGCCGCTCGGGCGATCTGGGTATCGCGCCGGCGGCCATCGCCGAAGTAGGAGTCTGAGACGCCGATGTCCCGCACAGTGCAGCCTTCCGCCACGGACATCCCGGAGAACCCGGCACCGCAGAGCGGATTCGAAGGTGACGTCGTCGACGACTCGGTCGGTGGGTACCTGCGCGGCTACGTCAACCGCGTACGCGGCGGTGACCTCGGCGCGCTGCCGGCCGTTGCCGGCATCGTCGTCCTGGCGATCCTGTTCACCGGACTGCGGCCGGACACGTTCCCGACGCCGCTGAACATCACCAACCTGCTCGTCCAGGCCGTGCCGATCAGCCTCCTGGCGATGGGCCTGGTCTTCGTCCTCCTGCTGGGCGAGATCGATCTGTCCGCCGGCGTCGTGAGCGGCGTCTGCGCGGCCGTGATGGCCGTGATGATGGCCCGATCGGGGATCGACTGGTGGTGGGCCGTCCTGGTGGCCGCGGCCGTCGGCGCGGTGATCGGCCTGTTCACCGGCGTCCTGGTCAGCGTCGTCCGGATCCCGTCGTTCGTCGTGACCCTGGCGCTGTTCCTGGGCTGGCAGGGTGTGACTCTCCGGATCGTCGGCCAGGGCGGCACGGTTCCCGTCCGCGACCCGGTCATCGTCGGATTCACCAACGACAGCCTGCCTGCCCTGTGGGGCTGGATTCTCGCAGCGGTCGTGATCGTCCTCTTCGCAGCGCTGCAGTTGAACCGCTGGCGCGTGCAGCGGTCGCGGAACCTGGCCAGCCAGCCCATCGCCGTCGTGGTGGCGCGGATCGTGGTCATCGCGCTGGTCACGCTCGCGGTCACCTGGGTGCTCAACCTCAACCGTGCGCTGAACCCGAACATCCAGCTGCTCGGTGTTCCCTACGCCGTCCCGGTCGTCGTGGCGCTCCTGCTGCTGCTCACGTTCGTGCTCACGCGGACGCGGTTCGGACGGCACGTCTACGCGGTCGGTGGCAACGCCGAGGCCGCGCGTCGCGCCGGCATCAACGTCACCCGGATCCGCATCCTGGTGTTCGCCCTGTCCTCGACCCTCGCGGCGATCAGCGGCATCGCGGCGGCCTCCCGGCTGGCCTCCGTGGACCCGGGCTCCGGCGGCGGCAACACCCTGCTCTACGCCGTCGCGGCCGCGGTCATCGGCGGGACCAGCCTCTTCGGCGGGCGCGGCCGGGTCCGGGACGCCCTGCTCGGCGGTCTGGTCATCGCGATCATCGCCAACGGTCTCGGGCTGCTCGGGGTCGAGGCGTACCTGAACTTCATCATCACCGGTGGAGTGCTGCTCCTCGCGGCGAGCGTCGACGCGCTGGCCCGGCGCCGGGCGGCCGCGACGGGGCACTGACCACGGGGGGCTCTGACCGCGCCGCCCGCCGGAGACGTCCTCCGGCGGGCGGTTGCGCTCATGTGGGACCGGGACTCCTGGGCATCGTCGGCGCTCTGCTGCTACCCGATCTTCTTCGCCGTCCACGTCGGGGTGTTGGCGCTGCCTCTCAGGCTGAGGTGACAGCCTCCGTCAACACGTCGCGGGTGAGCTCGATCTGCCACTCCCGCGCACCGCCGGCCCGCAGCGCTTCGGCGACCGTCGCGGCCTCCCGCGGCTCCGGCGGGCTCCACATGATCCGGCGGACCAGGTCGGGGGAGAGGATGTTCTCCACCGGAACGGAGTGCTTCTCCGAGATCTCGGCCAGCCCGGCGCGCGCGGTCTGCAGGCGGGTCGCCGCGGCGGGGTCGCGGTCGGACCACCGGTTCACCGGCGGGGGCCCCTCACCCGGCTTGCTGTGCAGCGGCAGCTCGGCCTCGGGGACGGCGCGACCGCGGGACAGGGCGCCGAACCAGATGCCCACCAGCCTGCGGTTGGCGCGGCCGCGGAAGACCGGAAGCTCCAACAGCGCGCCCTCGTTGACCGGGTCGGCCTGGACGGCGGAGACCATCGCAGAATCCGGCAGGACCCGGCCGGGGGCCACGTCCCGCTTGCGGGCCATGTCGTCGCGGGCCTGCCACAGTGCGCGCAGCATGCCCAGCTGGCGGCGGCTGCGGAGCCCGTGAACCCCGGAGGTGCGCCGCCACGGGTCGGTCTTCGGCGCCGGGGGACCCGCGGCGAGGATCGCCTCGAACTCCTGTCGGGCCCAGTCGGTCTTGCCCTGCTCCTCGAGGATGGCGGCGAGCGCATCGCGCAGGTCCACGAGCACCTCGACGTCCAGCGCGGCTTAGACCAGCCACTCCTCGGGCAGCGGTCGGGTGCTCCAGTCGGCCGCGGAGTGCCCCTTCTGCAGGGAGAAGCCGAGCAGCGACTCGACGACCGCACCGAGGCCGACCCGGGGCAGACCGGCCAGCCGGGCGGCCAGCTCGGTGTCGAAGATCCGCTTCGGCACGAGGCCGATCTCGGCCAGGCAGGGAAGGTCCTGGTTGGCCGCGTGCAGCACCCATTCCGCGTCGCCGATCGCGTCCTGGATCACCGAGAGGTCCGGTAGGGGGACGGGGTCGATCAGGCCGGTGCCGGAGCCGTTGCGGCGGATCTGCACGAGGTAGGCGCGCTGGCCGTAGCGGTAGCCCGAGGCGCGCTCGGCATCGACGGCGACCGGTCCGGTGCCGGACCGCAGCGCCTCGGCGTACTCGACCAGCTGCGTGGAGGTCTCGATGACCGGTGGCAATCCGTCGCGGGGGGTGAGGAGCGGGACCGCCTCGGGGGTGGCGTCCTGTGCAGTCTCCGTCGCCGGTTCGTCTGCCGGGTGGGGAGTTGGCTCGGTGCTCAGTTGCCGTCCACCTTCTTGCCGGTCCTCGTCGGTCGGGCCGCCGGGCCCCGGGCTGCCGCCGTGCGGGGCTGCACGGGACGGGGAAGGGGGATCGCCGGCTCAGCGGGCTGACACCCGGCTGGCGGTACCGATGTTAGAGAGTCTCGCTGCCGCTCCGGTCGGAGGGACCCAGCAGGTGCACTCCGGGCGGCGGCAGACCCGCCGCGTTGCCGAGGACCTCCAGCCACGCCGACAGGTGCCGGTCGAGATCGGTGTCCTCCGCCGTCCAGGACGCGCGCATCTCGACGTCGACCGTGTGCTCGGGGCCGGCGAGGTCGCCGAAGCGGGTGGAGGCGGTGCGGGTGACCGTGCCGCCGACGTTGTGGTGGGCGGCGCCGGCGTCGTCGAGAGCATCGGTCAGCCAGCTCCACGCCACCTCGGAGAACATGGCGTCGTCCACCAGTTCCTCGTCCGTGGCGGCCGACAGGTAGCCCACGCAGCGGGTGGTGCCGTTCCAGGCCTCGTGCCCGTCGGGGTCGAACAGCACGATGAAACGGGCGCTGGCGATCTCGAGTTCGTCGTCCTCGTCCGTGCCGGGCTCGGCCACCCGCGCGCCAACGGCGTGCGCCCACGGGGCGAGCCGCTGCGGGGCGGGGATGTGCTCGAGGACGATCTCCGGCCTGGCCCGCACTCCGGCCATGGCGTCCAGGGCGGCCCGGAACGCGGCCGGGGGTTCGTCCCCGCCCATGCCCCTGCCTCGGTCGCCGGCGCTGGCCAGGCTGGTGGGCTCCACGTGCGCAGGGTAGGCCGCCGACTAGCACACCGCGCCCGACGCGCCGCACGCATCCGCGACGCGTGTCGCTGGACGGCGGGCCGGTGGCAGGCGTCCGTCTGGGAGAATGGCCAGTCGTGACTGTCGCCCCTGACCCGGTTCGGCCGGTTCTGCCTTCCGCCTCGGACCTCGTGCACGCCGCCCGCGGCCTGCCGGTGAGCCGAACGCCGGTCTGGTTCATGCGCCAGGCCGGCCGGTCGCTGCCGGAGTACCGGGCGCTGCGCGCCGGGACGGCGATGCTCGAGGCGTGCCAGGACCCCGACCTGGTCACCGAGATCACCCTGCAGCCGGTCCGCCGGCACGGGGTCGACGCCGCGATCCTGTTCTCCGACATCGTGTTGCCCCTGGTCGTGGCCGGGATCGACATCGAGATCAAGCCCGGCATCGGCCCGGTCATCGCCGACCCCGTGCGCTCGGTGGCCGACGTCGACGCCCTGCCGCCCCTGGATCCCGAGCGGCTGGCGTTCCTCCAGACGGCGGTCCGCCAGTTGGTCGCCGAGCTGGGGGCCACGCCGCTGATCGGTTTCGCCGGCGCACCGTTCACCCTCGCGACCTATCTGATCGAGGGGGGACCCTCCAAGGAGCACGCCCGCACCAAGGCCTTCATGTACGCCGAGCCCGCGGCCTGGGGACGGCTGCTCGACCGCCTGGCCGTCTCTGCGGCGACGTTCCTGCGCGCCCAGGTGGACGCCGGTGCGTCAGCCGTCCAGCTGTTCGACTCGTGGGCCGGGGTGCTGTCCGCCGCCGACTACGCCGAGCGCGTGCTGCCGCACTCGCGGGCGGTCTTCGACGGGCTCGGTTCGGGGCGGGTGGGCGAGGACAGCGTCCCGCGCATCCACTTCGGTGTCGGGACCGGTGAGCTGCTCCCGCTGATCGGCGACGCCGGCGCCGATGTCGTCGGGGTGGACTGGCGGGTGCCGCTGGACGAGGCGGCCCGCCGGGTCGGACCCACCCGCTCGCTGCAGGGCAACCTCGACCCCGCCGTCCTGCTGGCCGATCGCGCGACCGTCGACCGCGAGGTACGCCGGGTGGTCGAGCAGGGCCGCGCGGCGCGGGGACACATCTTCAACCTCGGCCACGGCGTGCTACCCGATACCGATCCCGGCGTGCTCACCCACGTCGCCGACCTGGTCCACGAGCTCTCGGCGCGATGACTCCTCCCCGCCGGCTGGTCGTCGTCGGGGCCGGGATCACCGGCCTCGCGGCCGCCTTCGAGTGGCGGCGCCGGCGTCCGGACGACGAGATCGTCGTGCTGGAGGCCGGTGACCGTATCGGCGGCAAGCTGCACCGCGTCGAACTGGCGGGCCACTGGTACGACACCGGCCCCGAGGCGGTGCTCGCGCGGGTTCCCGAGGCGGTGCGGCTGATCGAGGACCTCGGCCTGGCGGACCGGCTCGTGGCCCCGGCGACGACCCAGGCGTCCGTCGTCCTGCCGGACGGTCGGCACCCACTTCCGGCCGGCACGGTCCTGGGTGTGCCTGCCTCCGCCGACGGGCTGGACGGTTTCCTCTCCCCGGACGGCGTCGCACGGGTGCGCGCCGAGGCCGCGCTGCCGCCGCTGCGACTGGACGGCGACGTCGCCGTCGGCGGTCTCCTTCGCGAGCGCCTCGGCGACGAGGTGGTCGACCGGCTGGTCGAACCGCTGCTCGGTGGGGTCTACGCCGGTCGCGCCGACGAGCTCTCCCTGGCCGCGACGATGCCGGCCCTGGCTGCACACCTCCCCGGCGCCGGTTCCGTGCTGGGCGCCGCCGCCGCCTCGCGGGACGCCGGTGCGCGCAGCCGGGGCGACGTCGACGGGCCGGTGTTCGCGACCGTGCGGGACGGCATCGGCGCGCTGCCGGAGGCTCTGGTCGCGGCCTCGGGCGCGCTCGTCCGGCTGCGGACGCCGGCGCACGGGCTCCGACGGACGGCGACCGGATTCGAGCTCTCGATCGGTCCGGCCGCGGTGCCGGAACTGCTGACCGCGGACGTCGTCCTGGTAACGGCGCCCGCGGCCAAGGCCGCCCGGTTGCTGGCCGAGGTGGCCCCGGCGGCAGTCGGACCGCTGCAGGGCATCCCGTACGCGTCGATGGCGGTCGTCGCCATGGCGTTCCCGGCCCAGGACGTCGCCGCGGGGTCGGGGCTGCTCGTGCCTCCGGTGACCGGGCGACTGGTCAAGGGCGTCACGGTGTCGTCGGCCAAGTGGGCACACCTGGCCGGGGACGCGCTGCTGGTCCGCTCCTCGGTGGGCCGGTTCCGGGACGAGTCCCAGCTCCAGCGTTCCGACGACGACCTCACCGCCGCCGTCGTCGCCGATGTCGCCGACCTCCTGGGTCTCGCACAGCGCGAGCCGCTCGAGACCCGGCTGGTGCGGTGGGGCGGGGGGCTGCCGCAGTACCTGGTCGGGCACCCGGCGCGGGTCGCGGCGATCCGGGCGGCAGTAGCAGGGGTGCCCGGCCTGGCGATCGCCGGTGCGGCGTTCGAAGGCGTCGGCGTCCCGGCCTGCATCCGCGACGCCTACCGCGCGGTCGACTCTCTCCTCTGACGGCTGTGGCGCTCGGCCGCGGTTGTGCACTCATCGTCGTAGCTGGGCGGCTGACACGACGATGAGCGCACAACGGTGAGCTGCGCAGCCCCTCGTCGCCGGATACCAGACAGGCGCGGGACACTGAGGGCATGAGCGAGCAGACCGACGAGCAGGCGCGCAGCATCGGCAAGCGGGCCAACGAGTTGAACGCCAGCATCCGCTACACGATGTGGTCGGTGTTCAAGCTGGCGCGCCCGCTCGGCGACGACCAGCGGGCCGCGGCGGCCGACGAGGCGAGCGCGCTGCTCGACGAGCTCGCCGGCAAGGACGTCGTCGTCCGTGGGGTCTACGACGTCGCCGGCCTGCGGGCCGACGCCGACGTGATGGTCTGGTGGCACGCCGAGACGCCCGAGGCGCTGCAGGAGGCCTACACGTGCCTGCGCCGCACGACGCTGGGCCGGCATCTGGACCCGGTGTGGTCGCAGATGGCGCTGCACCGCCCGGCCGAGTTCAACCGCAGCCACATCCCGGCGTTCCTCGCCGACGAGGAGCCGCGGCGCTATGTCTGCGTCTACCCCTTCGTGCGGTCCTACGAGTGGTACCTGCTGCCCGACGAGGAGCGTCGCTTCATGCTCGCGGAGCACGGGAAGATGGCGCGCGAGTATCCGGACGTCCGGGCCAACACGGTCGCGTCGTTCGCCCTCGGCGACTACGAGTGGATGCTGGCCTTCGAGGCCGACGAACTGCATCGCATCGTCGACCTCATGCGGGAACTGCGGGCCTCCACCGCGCGGCGGCACGTCCGCGAGGAGGTGCCGTTCTACACCGGCGTCCGGAAGTCGATCGCCGAGATCGTGGCCGACCTGGCCTGACCCGGCCCACTCCTGGGGTGCTCTCCTTGCCCCTGAAGCCAAGGACTCCAGGAGCGCCGACAACACTCCAGAAGGCGGTCAGCCTTCGGCGGGGGCGAGCCGGATGCTGACGCTGTTGATGCAGTAGCGGTCGCCGGTCGGGGTCTGCGGCGCGTCGTCGAACAGGTGCCCGAGGTGGCTGTTGCAGGTGCCGCAGAGCACCTCGGTGCGGATCATCCCGTGGCTGCGGTCCTCACGGAGGACGACGTTGTCAGCCGCCGAGGCCTCGTAGAACGACGGCCAACCGCAGTGCGAGTCGAATTTGGTCTCCGACCGGAACAGCTCGGCGCCGCATGCTCGGCACTCGTAGACGCCGACGGTCTTGGTGTCGACGTACTCGCCGGTCCAGGGGCGCTCGGTGCCGGCCTGACGGAGTACCGCGTACTCCTCGGGCGACAGCTGCGTGCGCCACTCCTCGTCGGTCTTGCTGACGGTGGGCTGCTTGTCCGCGGACGTGGTCATACCTCAACGGTACGGCGGGCGGGCCACCCGGAGGAGATCCGGGCGACGAGGCGGCGTTGGTCGGACCGTCAGGATCAGCGGCCCGTGGTGAGCAACCCGCGACTGAGCTCAGGCTGCCGGGCGCCCGGTCCCGTGGCCCCGGAGCGGGGCGCCGTCACGTGCGATCCACGGACGGTAGAAGACTGGGGCGGTGACGACACCTCCGCACGAGCCGCTACCCGACGTCTGGTTCACCCGAGACCTGCCGGTCCTGCGAGCCATCGCCCGGCTGGTGGACAGCTCCGAGCACGGGAGTTCGCCGTACGTGCTGGGGGCCGTCGTGCCGGCAAGCGGCCTGCCGAAGGCCGAGGTGATCGCTGCCACGAAGGCGCTGGCGGCCGCCGGCTACATCGAGCCGCTGACCAACCACGCCGGCGACATCGTCCGGATCACCGCGATCTCGGCCGAGGCACGACGGCTCGCCGGGCTCTGGCCGACGCCGCAGGGGGAGTGGGACCGGCTGCTCGAGCAGCTGACGGCCCGCGCCGCGCAGGCACCCACCGAGGTCGAGCGGCAGCGTTGGCGCGCCTTCGCCGACGCCGCGACGGCCGTCGGCCCGGACGACGGCGCGCTGGTCATGTCCGCACTGATCGGCGGCTACGTGCCCCGGCGGCGCTGACCGGCCACCCCAGAAACGACAGCGCCCCCGCCCGGAGAACCGGGCGGGGGCGCTGTGCTGATCAGGAGATCAGAGCGGCGTGACGTTCGCAGCCTGCGGGCCCTTCTGGCCCTGCTCGATGTCGAACGCGATCCGCTGGCCTTCATCGAGCGAGCGGTACCCGCTGGACTGGATGGCCGAGTAGTGGACGAAGACGTCCGGTCCGCCACCGTCGGGGGTGGCGAAGCCGAACCCCTTCTCAGCGTTGAACCACTTCACTGTTCCTTCGGGCATTGCTCGCTCCTAGCTGAGGTCGTGCACCGGGGTCCTGCCATAGCGCAGGGCCTTCCCGACGCCTCAACCCTAGCGGTATCCGGCCAGTTGGGAACACC
>JAOPWM010000078.1 GCA_025965695.1 Blastococcus sp. | reverse complement strand
GCATCTCCGGGCGATGCGGTCGGCGCCGCCCCCCGCGCCCCGCAACCTGCTGCGGCTGCCCGACGCCGGTGAGCTGCCCTCCGCGCTCTCCGCCGAGGACACGCTGGACGCCGTGGAGGAGGAGCTCCGGGTCCGCCGGTACCGCGTGGTGCGGCGGGAGGACACGCTCTCGGCCGAGAAGGGACATCTCAAGGAGACCGGCAACCTGCTGTTCCACCTGTCGCTCGTGGCGCTGCTGCTCGGGCTGGCCGGCGGCAAGCTCTGGGGCTACGAGGGCAGCATCCTGGTCACCGAGGGCCAGGGGTTCTGCAACTCTTTCCAGCAGTACGACACCTACTCGTCCGGGCCCCTGGTCGACAGCGCCGACCTCACCCCGCTCTGCGTGGACCTCCAGGACTTCCGCGCCAAGTACGAGCAGAACCTGACGGCGGCGTCGTTCACCGCTGACATCCGCTACGGCCCGCCGGGGCAGCCCGGCCGGCCGACCACGATCGGCGTGAACGGCCCGCTGCGGGTCGACGGCGACCGCGTCTACGTCACCGGGCACGGCTACAGCCCGACGTTCACCGTCACCCGGCCCGACGGCACCGCGATCAGCGATGTCTCCGTGCCGTTCCTGCCCACCGATCAGTCGACGATGTCCAGCGAGGGTGCGCTGAAGCTGCCCGACCTCGGCGCCGGGAGCAACGACCAGCTCGCGCTCGAGGGGTTCTTCGCGCCGACGGGGCTGGTGCAGAACAAGATCCTGACGTCGGTCGACCCCCGTCCGCTTGCCCCGCAGGTCGCGATCGTGATCTACCGGGGTTATCTCGGGCTGGACTCCGGGATCCCGCAGTCGGTCTACTCGCTGGACGCCGCCCAGATCGACCGCGGCCGGCTGACCCGGGTGGCGGCGGCGAACCTGAAGGTGGGGGAGTCGACGACCCTGCCCGACGGCACGACGGTCGCCTTCACCGGTTACCGCGAGTTCGCCTCCCTGCAGCTGTCGCACGACCCGGGCCAGGTCTGGGTGCTCGGTTCGGCGGTCGCCCTGCTGACCGGCCTGCTCGGCATGCTGCTGCTGCGGCGTGAGCGGGTCTTCGCCCGTGTCGCCACCGATCCCGGCGGCGGCGGTACCGTGCTGACGCTCGCCTCGCTCACGCGCGGCAGCGGCGAGAGCGCCCCACGGTTCGCCGTGCTGACCGACGACCTGGACGACGCCCTCGCCGCCCGGGCCCCCGCACCGCACTCGGAGGACAGACCACGTGAATCCTGACTCGCTGGCCTCACTGTCGGACAGCCTCTTCTCGATCACCGTGGCGCTGTACTCGCTGGCCGTCGTGGCCTTCTGCGCCCAGCTGGCGTTCGGACGACGTCCGGCACGGAGCCCGGAGCTGGTCGCGGCCGGCGGCGGCGCCGCACCCGCCGGGCCGGCGGCCACGGAGGTACTGGCGGAGGACCGCCAGGGACGCCGCTGGGGAGTCGTCGCGATGGGCCTCACGGTCCTGGGCGCCCTCACCCACGCGGGCGTGCTGGTCTCCCGGGGGCTGGCCACCGACCGGCTGCCCTGGGGCAACATGTACGAGTTCGCGACGGCGACGGTCCTCGTCGCGGTGGTCGCCTACGTCGTGTTCGCCCTGCGCGCCCCCGCGCTGCGCCACCTCGGATTGTTCGTCCTCGGACCGGTCGTGCTGGCCCTGGTGCTGATCGGGCTCTTCCTCTACGCCCAGGCCGGGCCGCTGGTGGCCGCGCTGCGGTCGTACTGGCTGGCGATCCATGTGAGCACCGCGATCATCGGCTTCGGGATCTTCTTCGTCAGCGGGATCGCCAGCATCATGTATCTCGTCCGCTCGCGGTACGAGGCCCGGCTGGCCGACGGCGACGCTCCGGACTCGGGGATCGTCTCCCGCCTTCCCGCCGCCTCTGCGCTCGACCGGGTGGCGCACCGCACCGCCGTGTTCGGCTTCCCGATCTGGACCTTCGCGGTGATCGCCGGCGCCATCTGGGCCGAGGCCGCCTGGGGTCGGTTCTGGGGCTGGGACCCCAAGGAGACCTGGGCCTTCATCGCCTGGGTCGTCTACGCCGCCTACCTGCACGCCCGCACGACCGCCGGGTGGCGGGGCCGCCCGGCCGCCTGGGTCAACGTCGTCGGCCTGGTCGTGATGATCTTCAACCTGCTGTTCGTGAACATGGTCTCGACCGGCCTGCACAGCTATGCCGGCGTCTGACTCCTTGCCCGGTTCCATCACCCAGGGTGATGGAACCGGGGGCCTACCGTGCGCGTGGAGGTGCCGGATGTCCGGGGTTCGTGCTTCCATGCCTGCATGAACGCCCGTACCGAGCAGCGCCGCGGAGCTCACCGTGGGTAAGCACGCCGCGCCTGACGGATCCTCCGCGCACCCGCTGGTCGTCGACGCGCTGGCGCGGCGTCCGGTGGACGTGTCCGGCGCACACCGGGACGACCCCGGCACGCGCGGGAGTGGGCTGGGCTGGCCGGCGCCGCCCGCACCCGACGGCGGCGGACTCGGCTGGCCGAAGAAGGACTCGGCGGAGGCCGACGATCCCGCGGGGGAGGAGCCCGCAACCGCCGGCGCGCGCCGCCGCTGGCGCCGGTTCTTCCGGGCCAGCACCGCGGCCTGAGCGTCGCCGCCGCCTGAGATCAGGCGGGCGAGCCGTCGTCCCTGCGGGCGCGGCGCTCGAGTTCACGCATGAACTCCGGGTCGTCGTCCGGAGCGAGCGGCCTGGTCGGGCGCTGCGGGCGCGGCCCGCGCGGCCGGCGCACACCACCACCGGGGCCGCCAGGAGTCGCCGCCGCGCGTATGACCAGCACCACGACAACGACCGCAACCACGAGCACCACCAGGAACGGCACGGCTCCACCCCCTCGTCGTCGCTCAGCGTACGTCCGCGGCGATACTCGGTGCGCATCCTCGGTGCGCATCGATCGAGACCGGACGGGAGACACAGCCATCGACGCCGTGGACCGGCAGCTGATCGACCTCCTGCTCGCCAACGGGCGGGCCAGTTACGCCGAGCTCGCCCGCCAGGTCGGGCTCTCCTCGCCGGCCGTGCACGAGCGGGTGGGGAAACTCGAGGCCGCCGGGGTCATCACCGGCTACCGGGCCGTCGTCGACCCGGCCGCCGTCGGCCTGGACGTGACCGCGCTCGTCAGCCTCATCGAGAGCGACGCGGTCGACGACACCGGCGTCGAGGAGGAGTTGCGTGCGCTGCCGGCCGTCGAGGACTGCTGGCGGGTCGCCGGCAGTGAGGGCTACGTCCTCAAGGTGCGCGTGACCGACATCCCGGCACTCGAGGCCACCATCAGTGCGTTGAACCGGATCAGGGGTGTGGCACGCACCCGCACGACCGTGGTCCTTTCCACCAAGTGGGAGGGTCGTCATGGGTGAGGAAGGCGTGGTCGACCCGATCCGACGCGTCCGTATTCGACCAAGTGGGAAGGCCGTCATGGCTGAGAACAGTCCGTCCGGGCAGATCCCGGCAAGCCCGACCGGCGGGCCCGCCAGGCCGCCGAAGGTGCTGCCCTGGATGCTCGCCTACACCTTCGGCCGGCTGGCGATCGCCGTCGCGCTCATCGGGCTGCTGTGGGCCGTCGGCCTCGGCGGGTACCCCGCCCTGCTGTTCGGTGCGCTGCTGTCCATGCCGGTCGCGTACTTCGTCCTGCAGCCGGTGCGCGACAAGTTCACCGAGGCGCTGGCGGCGCGCAGCCTGGCCCGCCGCGCGGCCAAAGAGGAGTTGCGCGCCCGGCTGAGCGGCCCCGCAACCGACTGACGCGTCACCCACCGGCGCGCGGTCAGCTGGCGGGCACGCTCTCCGCGAGGTGGGCGAGCACGTCGGCATTGTAGGTGTCGCCGGCCTGTACGTAGGCCCACCGCTTCTCCCGGCGGGCGCCGAACCGGGCCTTCTGCAGGTCGGCACCCATGCCGTACCGGACCAGCCGCGCACCCCGGCGTTGCGCCGACCGGAGGGCCTGCAGCAGCAGCACCTGGTAGCTGGAGTGGGTCGGGACGTAGTCGTAGTCCAGCCCCACGAACAGCGGCACCACGTGCTCGCCGGTGACGTGCTGGACGGCGAACGCCACGATGCCCTCGCCGGAGTCGTCCCCGGCCGGGTCCGCCAGGCGCAGCAGGACGACCTCGAAGGCGGTCGAGTCGAGGACGGCGTCGATCAGCCGTCGGGGCAGCGGGAAGACGTTGAGGTCGAAGGCCCGCGCGTGCACCGCCCGGTAGCGGTCGTAGAGGACATCCCGGTCGGCCTCGGGCAGTGCTGCGGCGGCGGGGCTGCCGCCGGCCAGCACCCCGACCTCGAACGACGGCTCCCACGCCAGCACGCGGGTGCGCTGGTGGTAGCGGTGCTTGCGGGTCAGTCCCGCGAGGAATTCCTCGTCGTCGGCGAAACCGACCTCCCGGACCCAGCTGTCGGCGACCGGGATGCGCAGGAGTCCCTCACCGAGCAGGAACGTGTGCAGCTCGTCGTCGCCGTCGGGAAGGTCGCGCAGCACCACCGCAGCCGCCCCGGAGGTGTCCTCCTCCGCGCGGGCGGCCTGCAGGATCATCCGCAGCGCCGTCCGCCAGTCGCGGGAGCGGTCCAGGTAGAGGTGGTCCCCTTCGGTCAGCAGCGACCCCATGCCGACCATGGGTGAGGTGAGGAACCCGGGGTCGCCGCCTTCGGCCCGTCGTCGCTCGACCTCACGGGAGACGTGGGCAGGGGAGAGCATGTCGTCCTTCCACCGCGCGGTGGTGAAGAACGTGACCGCGACCGGTGCGCCGTCGACGTCCCGCACGACGAGGTAGGAGAAGGCCCAGACGTCCTCGGCCCGGCCGGTGGCCTCCGCAGCCCCGAACACCGCCTCCAGCGTGCGCAGCGCGGCGACGTCGAACGCCCCGCGGTGGCCCAGCAGCGCGTCCCACTCGACCGGGTCGACGTCGCCGATCGAGCGCACGTGCTCCAGCCGCAGCTGCGGTGGGGCCGGCCGCGGAACGGGGAGGTGAGTGACGGCGCCCTGAGGGGCGGGGTGGCGCAGCGGCAGCACCTCCGGCCGTCCGCGCAGCTGGCGGGCGAACGCGCGCCGCAGATCCGCCACGCTCGCGCCCTCCTCGGCGATCGCTGCGGGGAGGTGCTCGGCGAGGGCCGCCACCACGCCGGCGACGTCGTCCTCCGTGTGGTGCGTCGTGAGGGTCAGCCGCGCGCCGCAGCGCTTGGCCGGGACGGCGGGGAAGGTCGCGGTGTTGACGAAAAATCCCGCCTCACGCAGCCGCTCGGTGAGCCGGTAGGCGACCGAGGCGACCCCGGCGCCGACGTAGCGGATCGGCGCCGCCGACTCCGACACCAGCGGCAGGTGCGCCTCGGTCGCGAGGGTGTTGAACAGGTCGATCCGCGAGCGCAGCAGCTCCTGGCGCGCCGCGATCTCCGGTGAGCGGTGCAGCCGGGCGGAGGTCACGATCGCGCCCAGCATCGGCGGTTGCACCGGTCCGGAGAAGATCAAGGGGCCACCGACGGTCGCGACGAACCGGCGCGACTCCTCGTCCGGGAAGGTGATCGCCCCGCCCGCCGCGGCGAAGGACTTGTTCAGCGACCCGGCGACGACGGTCCGGGCCAGCGTCGCCGGGGAGAGGTGCTCGAGGGCGTAGCCGCGGCCGGACGCACCGGTCCAGGAGAACGCGTGCGCGTCGTCGACGTAGAGCCAGAGGTTCTCGTGCCGGGCGGCCAGGGCGTCCAGCTCTGCGGCGGGGAGGAAGTCGGCGTACATGGAGTAGAGGCCGTCGGCGGCGTACCAGACCCGGCGGTGCGTGCCCCGGAAGCTCTCCAGCCGCCGCTCCAGCGTGCGCAGGTCGTTGTGCGGGATCAGCTCGACCCGCGCGCCGCCGGCCTGGACCAGCTTGGCCGCGGTCTGCACCGAGTGGTGCACCTGGTGGTCGAGGATCAGGACGTCCCGGCTGCCGATCAGCGCGGGCATCGTGGCGATGTGCCCCATCGACGTCGACGGCGTCACGATCACCGGGCGGCCGAACAGCTCCGCGAGCTCGGCCTCGGCGACGCGGTAGAGCGGGGCGGAGGCGTAGGCCCGCGACGAGGAGAACTGCGTGCCGTAGCGGTCGACGGCGTCCCGGACGGCGGCCTTCAGCCGGGGGTCGGTCTCCAGGCCGAGGTAGGAGCAGGACCCGAAGTTCACCAGCCGGCGGCCGCCCACGGTCACGTGCCGGCCGTCGAGCACGTCGTCCTCGACGTCGTTGTGCAGCAGTCCGCGCCGCACCCCGTCGGAGATGACCTCGTCGACGGCGGTCAGCAGGTCTTCGGGTGTCGCCATGTGCCGGTCCCCTCGGTCTCATCCGCTGAGGGCCAGCCCCGCCCCCAGCAGGACACCGGTCGCGAGAGTGAGCACCCCCGTGCCCGCGAGCGCGCCGATCAACGCCGGCCCGCGCCCGCCGGAGAGCACCGTACGCGCTGGTGAGAGCGCCAGCGGGGCGGCGAGCAGTCCCAGCAGGGCCCACGGCCGGACCGCGCCCACCGCGCTGATCACTGCGAACGCGACGACGAACAGGCCGACGAAGGTGAGCCGGGTGGCGCGGTCGCCGAGCAGGACGGCGAGCGTCCGCTTGCCGACGTCTGCGTCGCCGTCGATGTCCCGGAGATTGTTGACCACCAGGATCGCGACGATCAGCAGTCCGATCGGCACCGCGACGGCGAACGCGACTCCTGGCAGTGTCCGCGTCTGGACATACGTCGTCCCGACGACCGCGACCAGACCGAAGAAGACGAAGACGAACACCTCACCGAGGGCGCGGTAGCCGTAGGGGAGCGGGCCGCCGGTGTAGGTCCAGGCGGCGGCGATGCAGACCGCGCCGACCGCGACCAGCCACCAGCTCGACAGCGCCGCCAGGCCCAGACCTGCGACGGCGGCCACGGCGAAGGCCAGGCCGGCGGCGACGAGCACCTGCCGGGGGGCAGCGGCGCCGGAGCCGACCAGCCGCATGGGGCCCACCCGGTCAGCGTCCGTGCCGCGCCGGCCGTCGGAGTAGTCGTTGGCGTAGTTGACCGCGACCTGCAGCGCGAGCGCGACCACCAGCGCGAGCAGCGCGGGCACCAACCGGAAGCCGTCGAGCGCCGCGGCGGCGCCGGTGCCGACCAGCACCGGTGCGAGTGCGGCGGGGAGGGTGCGCGGGCGGGCACCGGCGACCCACTGGGCGGGGGTGGCCATGGTCAGCGAGCTCCCTGGAGAACGGCCGCCGCGACGCTCCGGCGGTCGGGCTTGCCCGTGTGCAGCAGCGGCACGGAATCGATCAGGTGCAGTTCCCTGGGGGCGGCCGGCGCCCCGAGGCGGTCGGCGACCCAGGGGCGCAGCATGGCGAGGACGGGCGTCGTCCCCGGGGTGG
>JAOPWM010000062.1 GCA_025965695.1 Blastococcus sp. | reverse complement strand
TCCGACTACGACCACGTGCTGCCGACGCCGATCCCCGAAAAGGGGAAGGTGCTCACCCGGCTGTCGGTGTGGTGGTTCGACCAGCTGGCGCCGGTGCTGTCGTCGTTCGGGGCGTCGCACCACCTGATCTCGGCGTCCGACGTCCCGGCTGAGACGGCGGGGCGGGCGATGCTCGTGCAGCGGCTGGAGATGCTTCCGGTCGAGTGCGTGGCCCGCGGCTACCTGTCGGGGTCGGGCACCGTCGAGTACTCACGCACCGGGTCGATCCGGGACGTGGCGCTTCCGCCAGGACTCGTCGAGGGCTCGCGGCTGCCGTCGCCGGTCTTCACGCCGTCGACCAAGGCGGCGGTGGGGGAGCACGACGAAGCGATCGACTTCGCCTCGGTCGAGGCCGCCGTGGGTGCGGCCCGGGCCGCGGAGCTGCGGGAACTCACGCTGGCGCTGTACTCGCGGGCGGCGGAGATCGCGCTCGAGGCGGGGATCATCCTGGCGGACACCAAGTTCGAGTTCGGCCTGTCCCCGGACGGCGGCCTGGTGCTCGCCGACGAGGTGCTGACCCCCGATTCGTCCCGCTTCTGGCCGGCCGCGACGTGGTCGCCGGGCGCCGTGCAGCCGTCCTTCGACAAGCAGTACGTGCGGGACTGGCTGACGTCGTCCGGCTGGGACCGGGTGTCCCCGCCGCCCGAGCTGCCCGAGGACGTCGTCGCCGCCACCCGCGAGCGCTACGTCACCGCGTACGAACAGCTCACGGGCCGCACGTTCACCTGACATCGCCCGACGAGATCTGCACACTCGCCCCCATCAGCGCCCTGATAGGGGCGAGAACGCAGATCTCACGCCGGCCTGTGGATGACGACGGCGACGGCGCCCGACGTCGGCGACGCTCCCACCGTGCCGAGCCGTCCTGTCACCTCCCGACTCACCGCTCCCGCCACGCGCGGGATGGCCCGGGAAGCAGGCATCACCGACAAGCAGTTGCGGCATCGCGACGTCGTCCGGTTGTCACGGGACACCTACCTGCCGCGCTCGGTCCTCCGCGACCTTCCGTCCCGCATCGCCGCGATCTTGTTGACCGCACCGTCGGGCGCCGTGGTCAGTCATCTCACCGCGGCCGCGCTGTGGGGGCTGGCGATCCCGTTGCAGGTGGAGGAGTCACGGGTCCATCTCACGGTCGCGACGGGATCAGCCGTGCGTGCCCGTGCGGACCGGTGCATTCATCGCAGCCCCTTGACGCCGGATGACATCACCACGCGACTCGACCTCGCACTGACGACTCCTGAACGGACCTGGCGGGACCTGGCCGCAGTACTGGCGCCACCGGCGCTCCTGGCCGTGACCGACCAGCTTCTCGGCTTCTGGTCCACCCGGGACAGCCTGCACGCCCAATTGGCGAGCCACCCGTCCCGGCGTGGCTCGGCTCGCGCGCGGGCCGTGCTTGCGGTGGCCGATGCACGGGCCGAGTCCCCGATGGAGTCGGTGCTGCGCTGGGTTCTGCACGAGGCAGGACTGCCGGCGCCGGTTCTGCAGTACGTCATCCGTTCGGCGGCTGGTGAGTTCCTCGGCCGTGCAGACTTCGCATGGCCCGACCGAAAGGTGCTGGTCGAGTTCGACGGGGACGTGCACCGAGAGCGGGACGTGTTCGTAAGGGACGCGCGTCGGCAGAACGCGCTCGTCGCGGCTGGATGGACGGTCCTGCGATTCACGTCGGCCGACGTGCTGGGTCGCTCGGAGGAGGTCATCGCCCAGATCCGGCGTGCCCTGGGTGAGTGAATTCTGCGGTCTTGCCCTCATTGGATGCCTGATGAGGGCGAGTGTGCAGATCTCGCCGGGTCACAGGGCTGCAATGCCGCCCAGGTACCCTCGGCGGCGTGTCCCGGGTGGTCGTCGACGTGGTCCTCAAGCCGGAGATCTCCGACCCGCAGGGGCAGGCAGTGCTCGGCGCACTCGGCCGGCTCGGCCACGGCGGCGTGCGGAGCGTCCGCCAGGGCAAGCATTTCGTGCTCGAGGTCGACGGCACGCCGGACGAGGCCGAGCTCAAGCAGATCGCCGAGACGCTGCTGGCCAACCCCGTCATCGAAGACGTCGAGCTGCATCTCCCGACCGACTGAGAGAGATCCCCCTTGCGCATCGGTGTGCTGACCTTTCCGGGCTCCCTGGACGACGTCGACGCCGCCCGCGCGGTACGGCTGGCCGGGGGTGAACCCGTCGCCCTGTGGCACGCCGACCACGATCTGTTGGACGTCGACGCCGTCGTCCTCCCGGGTGGCTTCTCCTACGGCGACTACCTGCGTGCCGGAGCGATCGCGGCCCGGGCCCCCCTGATGCAGGACGTCGTCGCGCGGGCCCGCCAGGGGATGCCGGTGCTGGGCATCTGCAACGGCTTCCAGGTGCTGTGCGAGGCCGGTCTGCTGCCGGGCGCGCTCACCCGCAACAGCCACCTGCACTTCCGCAACCGCGACCAGGTCCTGGTGGTCGAGCGAGCCGACACCGCGTGGACGGCCGACTACCGAACCGGCCAGCGGATCGTGATCCCGGTGAAGAACGGGGAGGGTCGCTACGTCGGATCGACGGAGGACCTCGACCGGCTGGAGGGCGAGGGGCGGGTGGTCGTCCGGTACGCCGACGGCAACCCCAACGGCTCCAGCCGGGAGATCGCCGGGGTGACCAGCGAGAACGGCCGCGTGGTGGGGCTCATGCCGCACCCCGAGCACGCCGTCGAGGACCTCACCGGCCCGAGCACCGACGGCCTCGGCTTCTTCACCAGCGTCCTGAAGGCGGTCGTGAACGCGTGAACAGCGCCACCGAGGGACTCAGCGAGCTGGACACCGGCCCGGGCAGGCTCGCGAACCGCCTCGACACCGTCGAGCTGTCGGCGACCACACCCGACGACGAGCAGCCCTACGCCGAGCTCGGC
Source organism: Blastococcus sp. (assembly GCA_025965695.1). Lineage (GTDB taxonomy): Bacteria > Actinomycetota > Actinomycetes > Mycobacteriales > Geodermatophilaceae > Blastococcus_B. Next base: position 320 of record JAOPWM010000062.1, on the reverse strand, counting down.
CTCAAGGACGACGAGTACGCCCGCATCAAGGACATCCTCGGCCGCCGCCCCACCACGGCCGAGCTGGCCATGTACTCGGTCATGTGGAGCGAGCACTGCTCCTACAAGAGCTCGAAGGTGCACCTGCGCCAGTTCGGTGACCTCCCGCACAGCGACGCCCTGCTGGTGGGCATCGGCGAGAACGCCGGCGTGGTCGACGTCGGGGACGGCTATGCGGTGACCTTCAAGGTGGAGTCGCACAACCACCCGAGCTATGTCGAGCCCTACCAGGGCGCGGCCACCGGGGTCGGCGGCATCGTCCGCGACATCCTCACCATGGG
>JAOPWM010000052.1 GCA_025965695.1 Blastococcus sp. | reverse complement strand
CCGGTTCTCCGGGTGCACAGGGCCCCGCCGGCGCCAGTGGACCTCCCGGCCCCGCCGGCGCCATAGGACCTCCCGGCCCCGCCGGGCCCAGCGGTCCCGCCGGGGCCAGCGCCCCTGGAGGCAGCGGCGCCACCAACTCATCGAGCTCAGCGCAACCCGGCGGGGCGACACCCTCGTCCCGCATACCCGCCGGCTCCGCGGATACGGGGGGTGGCGGCACGTGGGCAGGCCCTGACCTGGTGCTTGTCGCCGCGGGCGGCACCGTCTTGCTCGTGGCTGCCTTCTCGATCGGGTATGCCGCGCGCCGGCGTGAGCCTGGTGCAGGCCGTCCGAAGCGATCCCCGCACTAGCGTGCCCCTCGCCCAGTACGGCGAGGTGGCTCTGGCGATGACATCGGTTCAGTTGTCCGCGATGGGGGGCGTCGCAGGCTCCTCCTGGTTCGCACCTCGGGTCAGGTGAAGTCGGCGGCGATCAACGCCATGTTGACCGTGTCGACGAACGTCGCACCGAGCTCCTGCGGCGTGACCGAGAAGTGCCCGCCGCCGTCAGCTCCGACGTCGTCCCACCAACCGGGGTTGCCGGCCGCCCACCAGGCGTACCCGGCGCAGCTCGCTGCCGAGGCGGCGGTGTAGGCGACGAAGTCCGCCCAGGCCGCGGGAGCGAGCGGGTTCGCGGCGTAGCAGCCGATCTCTCCGACGAAGAGCCGGTAGCCGTGCGCCGCGGCCTCGGTCATGGCGATCGCGAGTCTGTCGCGGCCCACGGTAGGGGTGGTGATCGCCGTCGTGGAGCCACTCCCGTCGGCGTCGAGGTACACGTGGACCTCGGCCACCGATCGGTCGAGGGGATCGGAGAGCGGGGACCCCTCGCCGCCGGCATTGAGCCAGCCCTCGGCATTGGACCGTCGGGGGAGGACCGCGTCGTACCAGTCAGCTGTCCAGGACGCCGCCGCGGTGTAACCGTTGCCGGGAACGTGGATGGTGGTCGTCGCGCCCGCGGCACGAATGCCGGTGACGCAGGCCTGCGCCGTCGTCCACCAGGCCCTCGTGGACATGTTGTGAGGCTCGTTGACCAGTCCGTACTCCACCAGGGGGTTCCCGGCGAAGACGGCGGCGAGCTTGGACCAGAAGTCGACGAACGCCGACGAGTCGACGCCCGGGGAGCCGATGATCTGGCCCCGCCACGAGGCGCCCCCCGCACCCCCATGGGCATCGGACTGCCAGGGCTCGACGATGACCGCCATGCCCCATCCGGTCGCTCGCTCGACCACTCGCTCCAGATCGGCGAAGTACGCCGCGTACCCCGCGCCGGCGGCGGGCAGCGGGCCGCCGAGCTCGGACTGGAGGCGTTCCCAGGAGACCAGCAGCCGCAGGACGCCGACGCCCTTGTCGCGGTAGTAGCCGAGCAGTTCGGGGGCGAACACCGGGTAGTCCTGGCCTGCGACCGGGCCGACGGCGCGGTCCCACGTCGAGCCGGCGACATCGCCGCCGTAGCCCCCTTCCATCCCGACGAGGTTGATCCCACGCAGGACTCCTGGCTCCATCCCGTTCACCTCTTCATGGCGCCGGCATCTCGGGTTCCCTCACGTCGAAACCGCGGTCCCCCTCCGCTGGGCGGCTACCCCAGGTCCTCGGATCCGGCGGCCACATCGTCGGACTCACCGGTAGCGGTCAGGGACCGCGCCTGCTCGATCCAGGACCGTGCGGAAGCCGGTGAGATGTGCGGTAGCGCGGTGAGGCGGGGCAGCGGCGTCGCGGCCAGGTCTGTCATGGCCACGATGCCCAGGGCGTTCAAGCGCGTCGCGGTGGCGTGGCCGATCCCGTTGACTGCGGCGAGCGGTGGCGGCGGTGCCGGTGCCGGTGCCGCCAACAGGACACTCCCGACGTCGGAGCGCGGCTGGGTGCTCAGGGCCAGCGGGGTGCCCGCGAGCGACGGACCCTGGCTCGCGCCGGGCAGGACGACCGTGGCCCCACAGTTGGTGCACGTGTATGCCGCGGCCGGGGTGCCGGTGGCCGTCCTCATGGCCCGAGGGTCGGCCATCTCGTGGTCCCCCTGGCACGTGGGGCAGTAGCAGCGGTCCGGAGATGGTTCCCCGGGAATGCGCTCCGGTGTACCCGGTCGGCACAGCCCGCCGGGCGGTGGCGACGGAACGCGTGGCGTCTCGTCCACGTCGTAGGCGACCTGCCAGCCCGTCAGGGTGAGCTCCCCGGGCGACTCGGCGACGAAGGTGACCGGCACACGAGCGGCCGCGATCTCGTCGAGCGACACCCGCCTCACCCGCAGCTCTGTGCCGGGCGGCAGCACCACGCGGACCTCACCGCCGTCCACCCCTGCCGGAGCGACCACGGACGTCAGCAGGGGGCGGCTGGCGCCCACGGTCAGCGGGACCGAGACAGGGCGGCCCACAGCCCGCCCTCCCGAGGTCCACTCGAGCTCGACAGAGGAGCTGCCGGACGTCGTTCCGGCGTCGACGGTCAGCTGATAGGTCGTCGAGGCGGACACGTCAGCGTGCTGAGTGACCGTCACCTCGACGGCGGCGCCGTTGCGGAGCAGGAGTTCCTCGCCGGCGGCGGCAGCGGCGAACCCGGGGGCAGCGGGGGGCGTGACCTGCCAGCCGTCGAGCAGCGTGCCGTCGAGTGCGAGGGCGCCCTTCGGCAGGACCGTCGAGGTCGCATGCAGGGAGACGCGGTCCACGGCCGCGGCGACTCCGGCCGGCGCCTGGAACCGCAGTTCAGCCTGTGCGGCGCCGCTCGGCGCGTCGGAGAGCAGCCGGTGCGCCACGAGGTTCGGGGTCTCGCTGTCGGTCCGTGACAGCCGCGGTTGGACCGCGGCCAGCGGAACTGTGTCGGTGCGGGCGGTCGAGCAGTCCGACCCGAGCCAGTGCAGCTCAGCGGTCGCACCCTCGGCGGACGCGAGACCGGAGAACGTCATCTCGTAGTGGCACCCGCCGGCGACGGACATCACCTGTGCCATGGCGGCGGTCGCGGCCGGCGACGGCGTGTCGTCCCTCGCGCCGCGACCGTCGATCAGGGCGACCCGGCCGCCCGCCAGGCACGAGGGACGCACGGTTCCGGCCGTGACCGTCCAGTCCTCGGGCAACAGCGACCCGATGGTGAGCACGGTGAATGCCGTGCCGGGCGCGGCCTCGCCGGTCGGGATCGCATCGGCGACGTAGAGCCGCTCTCCGTCGGAGGTGAGGACGCAGTCTGCCGGCGCTGCGCCGACCGGGACGCGTCGCACGACCCGCCCCTGGACCGTATCGACGACCGCCACCGCACCCGGCGAGGCCAGGGTGACGAACGCGTAGTGGCCGTCCGCGCTCAGCGATACGGCCGAGGGCTGGTCGTCCAGCAGATCCACCTGGCGGGTCACCCGCGCGACCACGTCGATCAGCGTCAGCTTGCCTTCGCTCGGGTGGACGGCCGCCACCGTCGAGCCACCGGCGCTGACTGCGATGCGCTCCGCTCCCGCGCCGAGGACGATCGGCGCGTCCCTGACCGCCAGTCGGGTGGGATCCAGGCCCAGCAGTGAGCAGCTGCCGTCGCCGTCGCACAGCACGAAGAGTGTCGACCCGTCCGTGGTCGCGACGACGTCCAGCGGTGTGTCGTCGAGGTGCAGCTCCGCACCCGACAGAGACGTGCCGCCTGACCGGACCACGTCCGCCGGGAATGCGACCACGGCCTTGATGGCGTTCTCCGAGTCATTGCTGGGCGCAACGACGAACACCGTCGTCCCGTCCGCGGACGTGGCCACCGCGTTCGCTCCGAGCAGCGCCAGCGTCGCCGAGGCGGTCTGCCCGGTCTGGTCGTCCAGGGTGAGCAGGGTCTGGCCGTCGAGCAACGCGTAGCAGTACCGGCCGGCGGGGTCGGCGGCGAATCCGGAGAGCTGCCGGCCGTCCGCGAGCGGCGGGGTCCGTGCCTCGGCCCGGTCGGCGAAGATGTCGATCTTTCCCAGCTGCACCAGGACTCTCGCTGGGGTGACCTCTGGAACGCCGGCCCCGGCGCCGCCGGCGAGGAACGCCACGCAGTCCTGTGCGACGGCGATCCGGCGGGCGCGGAACCCGGCGTCCAGCGACCTCGAGCCCGTGGGCAGGTCCGCGCTACGGCCCCAGAGGGAGAACTCCCCGTTACGGACGTGCTCGCCGGTGGGGCAGGCCGACTCGGCGGTCGTCGAGACCGCCGCGTTGATCCCGCCGATGACCTCCGGCGAGTTCAGGTCGATCTCCACCCGGCCCAGCGGTGCGAATTGCTGCAGCGAGACGCGCCGGGCGCCCGCGCCCGCGCCCACCTCGATCTGAACAGGCATCGTGAACGCGCTGGGGACGACGCGCAGCCGCAGCAGCGCGGTGACCTGCGGCACGCCGGGCGCAGACGCCTGCCGCCACGACAACCCGCCGTCGCGGCTCTGCTGCGTGGCGGGCACCGCGGTCGACGCGACCACGCTCCACGTGGCCTCGCCCGAGACGACCTGCAGCGTCAGCCAGTAGCGGATCCCCGCCCGGAAGGTGAACGCCGCCGGCAACGCGGCCGACACCCATCGCGCGGCGGGGTCGTCGCCCCGATCGACGCTCACCTCCACGGGCCGGGCGAGCAGCGGCCGGTTCCACGGCTTGCCGTCGGTGTCGGCCACCACGTCCAACTGCAGGCGCATTGTCGGCGTGGTCGCCGCGAGCAGCAGGTCGACGGCGGTCGCCTCGAGGTCCTGTGGCACGACGACCGGAACGGCCACCGACTGGTCCGCCGTGAGCGGCACCGAGCCCGCCGCGACGGCCGGGCCCACGGGGCCGTAGCCGACCCGCGACGCCTGGAACGCGCCGAGCGCCCGCGCCCGCGCCGGCGAGGGCACCAGCCGACCGCCCGGCGGCACGGTCAGCGTGACGGCCGGCCGATCCGGCGCTCCCGCGAAGTCGTAGGTCAACGTCGTCTCGGTCAGTCCGCCGGGCAGCGCCGGCCGCGCCACCGTGAACTCCACATCCAGTTCGACGTCGAGTCGGCACAGCGTGTCGCTGTGGACGACGATCGGCAGGCGGTAGAAGCCTCCGTCGACGGCGGCGCCGGAGAGCGCCTGCTGCAGCGCCGCGGCGATGTCGGGTGTGCTGACCGGGACGACGAGCTCCCCGGGGCGTGACCACAGCGACGGCTGCGACCCCACCCGGACGACCAGGTTCGACGGTGTCGACCGCAGCGTCACCTCGCTCACCGGCAGTTCGTGGATGGAGGTGAGCTTGATCTTGGTCACGGTCAGCCCGGGCAGCGCGCCGTCCGGGCCGAGCAGCAGCGGTTTGTCCGCCGGTGCCAGGGGCGCACCGAACTCGTTGAGCCGCACGTACAGCCCGCCGAGATCGACCTGCACCTCGGCGCCGCCGAGCGTCCCGCCCCGGAGACCCGTCACCGTGCGCCGCTGGTGCAGGTCGACCTCGGTCCAGTGCAGCGCGCCGACGTCATTGCGCGTCAGGCCGGCGCCCAGGGTCCCGACGCCGCCCGCGAACGTGATGCGCTCCTCGAACAGTGGCCCGCCCGGTGCCCCGACCGGGGTGAGGACGAGCACGGCCGAGGTCAGCTGCGCCCCGTCCGGGAGCGATCGCACCCAGATGGTGCGGTCACCCTCGAACGGCGCGCCGCCGCCCTCGAACCGCTCTCGTCGTCGCATCGGGTCAGACCTTCAGCAGGACCATGACCTTGAGGTGGTCGCTGTGGTCGGGCGGGAGGTCCGGCGGGACGACCGGGTTGCCCAGCAGGACCACGCCGCACGACTGGAGGTCGTACTGCAGCGCCTCGACGTTCGTGGGCGCCGGCGTGGGTTGCGGCCTCTGGTTGGGGTCGGGCGTGAAGTTCAGCGTCAGTCGCGGCCGCATCTGGAAATAGATGTCGTCCCAGTCGCGGGCGAGTTGCTTGACCGTGCGCCGCTCCCCGCAGCAACGGTCGAACCAGGGGGAGTGGAAGTACTGGTCGTCGTCGAAGGTGTCGTTCGGGGCGGCGTTGAACTTCTGCCAGAACTCGCTCTCGACCTCGTCCACGCTCGCGTCCTCGGGCGTGTCGACGTCGTAGAGCTGGAGCATGTGCGCCCAGGGGATGTGGTACGGATGGCCGCCCGGCGGGTCGATGTCCATCGACTTCGGGTTCCCGGCGTCGCCCTCCACCCGGTACCGGATCCTGCCCTCGCTCTTGTGGTGGAGGAAGAACGTCGCCAGTGGTTCGAACACCTGGTCGTCCTCGGAGGCGACGACCGGGAAGTAGTCGAGCTGGAAGACGGTCATCAGCGGCCAGGTGCCCAGATTGTGGTCGATGACCGATTCCTTGCCGACCTCGAGCTTGCGGAACACGCTCAGGTAGCCGGTGCGCTTGGGCAGCAGGCGCTCCACGTACTCGAGGATCTGCTTGGACAGATCCGCAGGCGTGAGGCCGCCGACCTTGGCGGCGTCATCCGACGTCGCCACGTTCCTGATGGCGGAGACGGCATCGCCGACCTGCTTGGCGATGTCGGTCTTGATCAGGCTCTGCAACCGCACCCAGTCGTCGGCCGTGATGAGGTCGCCGGGCTTGCGGTCGATGTACGGGGTGGTCGTCGATTCGGTCATCTTGATCCTCCACGGTGTCGAGATCGGGGATAGGTGCGAGGGACCGGGACGGGGAGCTCAGGGGCCGCTCCGGTCCCGGGTCACCCGCACGCGGGTGCCGGCGGCCTTGGCCTCGTCCACGCCGAGCGGCGTCGGCTCGAGCGTGCTGCGGTTCGCGAGCACCGGCGGGGGGCCCGCGACGATGGCCCGCGCGGACTCGAACCGGGCCCCGTCGGCAACGATCGTGACGTCGAACCGGGCCGGGCCGGCGGGCCGGGAGCTGACGGAGACGAGGTTGCCGTCCGGGCCGTTGATGCGCGCCTCGATGAGCACGAAACCGTCGACGCCGTCCTCCTGCAGGTACAGCCGGGCGCTCCTGGGCCCGGCGCCGCCGCTGAGACGGTGGGGCGTCCGGGTGGGCAGGGGCACCGGCGTGAACCCGATCTGAGCCGTCGTCGCCACCTCGGCCCGCACGAGGGCGGACCGCCCGTTGATCAGGGCGACGAGGTTGCTCTCGTCGCCGGGGGGCTCGGTGACGACGTGCTCGTAGAGCTCGGGGCGACGGGGGTCGCTGGCGAACCGTGCCTGGTCGAACCGACCCCCGAAACCCGCCGGGAGGTCGGCGGGCAGGTTCACCTCGAAGGCACCCGGTTCGTGGCGCAGCCAACTGAACGTCCAGTCCGACGGTGGGCCGGTCGGCGGGCTGGGGGAGAGGACGGAGCCGTCGGCGTCGGTGACCGTCGCGAAGGTCGAGACGTCGAAGACGCCGGACCACCGGCACGAGCCGCCGGCGAAGTGGGCCTCATCGCCTCCGCCCTGGCGTTCGCCGAAGGAGGCGTGGTCGAGCCGGCTCCCGGTGCACTCCAGCACCTGCCAGTGGCTGCGCCCGCGATCCAGGCGCAGCGCGTCCCCGGGCGAGGAGGAGCGCACGCGGGCCAGTCGCGACGGCTGGGCGCCCGCGTCGATCGCTCGGGCGAAGGCGTGCTCGTCCGAGGGATCTCCACCGACGGTCACGTCGGCGTAGGTCTCGGGCTGGACGCCGGTCGCTCCGAGCGAGACGTCGAACCGGCGCGACAGCGACGTCACGAGCAGGTAGGGCGGCTCGTCGTGCCAGAACGTCGCCGTGACACCGACGACCATGCCGTCGTGCTCGCGGAAGGTCACGCCGGCGCCCGCCCGCGCCGCGATCAGCTCGGCGTCGCCGGCGCCGTGCAGCCGCCAGCCGTCGGGGCCCAGGCGCAGGGTCGCCGTCATCGTCACGCCGGAACCGTCGGGCCGGTCGATGTCGAAAGCCGTCAGAGCCACCGCTGCCGGCCGTACGTCGACGGTCGATGCGGGGACGCGGGGGAGGACGTCGTCGATCCGGGCCGCCCAGGGGTCGACCAGCTGCAGGCCCGCGGTCGGGACGGCTCGCGGTCCGGGCGTGGGCACGGCGGTCCAGGCGCCGGGCCGGCCCGCACGGATCTGCGTCGGCGGGATCGCCACCGGCTGTGCGCCGGCCGGTGACTCGATGCCGGCGAGGACTCGGCCGTCGACGGCGCGCCAGAGGGTCGCGGCGTCACCCGCGGCCAGCGGACGCATCAGTGCCACGAACCGGTCACCGTCGCGATCGATCAGGGCCGGCCCGCCGTTCCCCTGCGCGGCCTGGATCCGGACCGTCAGGAACGAGTCGCCCGCGCCGTCGTTGTCCAGGCTGACCTGATCCGCGTGCCGCAGCCTGCGCACCGGTTCCGCGGCCTGGACGGGCGGGAACTCCAGGACCTCCAGGCTTCGCAGCGGCAGGACGGCGACCCGGCTGGCCGGCCCGGTCGTCGGGGAGATCAGCCGCAGGCGGCGGTCCGGAGTGGGCGTCGCGACTCCCGGCAGCACGGCGTCGACAGCGGCGACGACCTCGTCGAGCGTCGTCTGCGCGGGCGCGGAGCCGGCCACGTCGATCTCGCGCGGTGGGCCGTCGTCCACCTGGAGCAGGAGGGTCGACCGGGAGGACAGGTCGGCCGGTCCGAGCAGGTCCACGGTCCCGGTCAGGACGGCCGGGAGCGCGGCCAGCCCGAGCGTCTCGGCCGGCACATCCGGACCGAGCAGCGCGGTGCGCGCGTCCCCGCCGCGATGGGGCTCGACCGAGATCCGGCCGCCGGATCCCGCCGCCACCGACCGCAGGACCAGCCGCCCGTCGACGACGGAGGCGACCGCCGGGTGCACGGCTGTGTTCACCGCGGTCACGACGTTCCCGATCGTCGCGGGCGCCGGCGGGGCGACGGCGGCCGCGCAGTCGACGGTCACCGGGTCGCGCCCGTCCACGGCCAGCACCAGGTATCGGGTGACGGCGAGGTCGAGGTTCCCCGTCACGTCCGCGGTGCCGGTGATCTCGGCTCGGCGCGCGTCGCTGCCGTGATACGTGCGGTCGCCGACCCCCAGGACCAGGCCTGTGGCATCGACGGCGGGGTCCGCGGGGGCACTCAGGACGAGGCGCGCGCGAGCACCGCGGGTCGGCGACGTCAGTGCCAGACGGATGCCGTCATGGGCGGCGATCGCGGCACCCAGGGCGGCATTGATCGTTGCGGCGAGAGCACTGAGCGACCGGTGGGCGGGATCTTCGCCCGTCAGCGCGACATCGACCGGCTGTGCGTCGTCGATGCCGACGCCGAGGGCCGCGTGTGCGGGCAGGTCGACCCCGCCCGAGAGGTCGGGGATGCCGACGAACGTGATGCCGGCCGCGTCCTCGCCGCGGGCGGAGGTCGGCGCGTCCCCGAGCAACAGCCCGCGGGCGTCCTGGGCCTGCGGGACCTCGAACGCGATCCGGCTGGCCGGTCCCGGAGTCGAGGACTGAAGGGTGAGGTGGGCGCCGTCCTGCGACGCGAACGGCGGGGCGCCCGGCGCCTGCAGGCGCGCGTTCAGGGCCGAGACGATCTCGTCGAGAACCGTGGCGCGGGGACGGACCCCGGCACAGCGCACGTCGACCGGGCTCGCGCCGTCGAGGGCGATGCGCAGGTAACCCGCCGTCGAGAGGTCGACGCCGTGGCTGACATCGGCGCTCCCGGTGACGACGGCACGGCTCGCGCTGTCGCCGAGGGCGGTTGCCCGGTCGACACCGAGCAGTGTCCTGGCCGCCTCACCGGTGACGACGGCACGGCTGACGAAGCGGCGGCGGCGCTCGAGGCTCGCCGGCCGCACCTGCACCCGGCTGCCGCCTCCGGGATGCCGCGAGCGCAGCACGAGGTGCTGGCCGTCGTGGGTGGCCACGTCGTCCCCCAGCGCCGCGTTGAGCCGGGCGACGAGGTCGTCGAGGGGTACTCGGGTGGACCCCTCGCGCAGATCGACCGATGTCCACCGCCCGCCGTCGACGGCGATCTGCAGGTTGTGGCGGGACGAGACCACGGCTCCGCCGGACAGGTCGGCCGTTCCCGTGAGGTGCGCGGGTGTCGCGGCGGTTCCTTCGACGTGGCGTGGGGGCAGGCCCAGCAGCGTGGGCGCGGCGTCGCCGCTCACGGGGTCGAGGCTCAACTCGGCCAGCTCGCCGGTGCTCGGTGAGGTGAGCTGAAGGTGGCCGCCGACGGCCGCGGCCACCGGGACGCCCATCGCGGAGTTGACGGAGGTGACGACCTCGTCGAGCCCGGTGTGCTCGGGGACGGCGCCGGCGCAGTTCACCGTCACGGTCGGCAGGTCGTCGACGCGCAACCGCAGCAAGGAGTTCACGCTCAGGTCGATACCGGCGCGCAGGTCGGTCGTGCCGACCAGCCGCGCGGGTCGCGGGTCCTCACCGGATCGCACCGACGGGGGGAACCCGAGCAGGCGCTCGGCGGCGTCCTCCGCGGCGGCGCGCTGCACCTCGATGCGGCTGGTGCGGCCGGCGGTGGGGGAGGTCAGGGCGAGCCGGTGCCCGTCGTGGGTGGCGACGTCGATGCCGAGCGCCGCGTTGATCGCATCGCGGGCCTGGTCGAGGGAGGTGTGCGCGGGGTCGTTCCCCGCGCAGTCGACCTCGGCGAGGCGGGTCCCGTCCACCAGCAGGCGCAGGTATCGCGCGTCGGTCAGGTCGATGCCTGCGGCGTGGTCGCCGGTTCCGACCATCACCGCACTCCGGGCGGCGGATCCGCGGTACCCGAGCGGCAGGAGGCCGAGCACGGCCGTCGCCGCGTCGTCCGGGCCCTGCCGCACCTCGAGCAGGGAATCGGGACCGGACGTGGGGCTGGTCAGGACGAGGCGGCCGCCCACCGCGCGCGCCACCGTGCCGCCCACGACCGCCGACAGTCGCGCGACGACGTCCTCGAGGGACACGTGCGACGGGTCGGCCGCCCCTTCGGTGAGGTCGACGACCACCGGCGCACCCGCGTCGACCACGACATAGAGCAGGTGCGTCTCGTGCAGGTCGACCCCGGCGCTCAGATCGGGCGTGCCCACGACCTGCGCGCGCCGGGCGGCGACACCCGACACGTCGACGTCGGGCACGCCGAGGAGCAGAAGGGTGGCGTCGGCCCGGTCCGCCTCCACGGTGACCAGCTCGTCGTCGGCTCGGCGCCACCACGCGTCGAGGTCCTCGAGCGCGTCGTCCACGGTCAGGCCGAGCGCCTCCGCCGCGATGCGCAGGATTCCCTGGACGGTGACCGTCCCTTCCAGCAGGGTCCGCACGTACCGCTTGAGGTGGACGCGGAACTGCTCGACCGTCTCGTCGTCGCGCGGCATCAGGCCGTACAGGGCGCTCATCCGGGCCAGGTCGACCACCGCCGCGGCACCGCGATCAGCGAAGTCGACCCAGTGCGCCTGCATCACCTCGGCCAGGACGTTCTCGCCGCGCTGCAGCTCGGCGCCGAACGCGTCCGCGACGGCGCGCAGCGCGGACTGCGTCGGCTGCGCACGGAAGGTCGTCGGCAGGTAGCCCAGGATGCGGTCGGTCTTGGTCGGCATCGCCGTCACTGCTCCCTGAGCGCCACGTCTGCCGGCACCATGTCGAGCACCACCCAGAACGGGTCGCCGCCGACCGTCGCGCTGACGACGAAGTCGCCGGCGTCGATCTGGTCGTCGGTCGCCGGGCTCCCGTCCGGCCCCTGCAGGAGACTGCGGTCGGGAATCCGGCGACCGGTCGGGGGCAGCGCCGGCACGGACCCGGTCAGGGCCGCCTCGACCGCTGCACGGACGGCCGCCTCGTTGCCGGGGGGGACGCCGGCCAGCGCCGCGACGACCGCGTCGGTGAGGACCGAGCCGCCCGGGCGTCCGAGGTCCGAGCGCGAGGTGAGCACGTCGGCCACGCGCACCGAGGCGACGTCGTCCTTCTTGGCCCCCGCCAGGATGCCCTTGCCGGTCGCGGGGATCCCGCTGGTGAGCCCGTCGATGTAGGCCTGGACGCCGGCGATCACCTCGTCGACGACCTTGTCCTTGCCCTGGGCGGTCAGTCCGGGCCGGACGGTCACGACGAGGCGCGGGGTGACGAAGACGTACCGGGCCACCAGCGTCGCCTGTACGCCGGCCGCCCGCGTCTCGTGCACCGCGCCGCGCAGGGACACCATCCGTTCGGGCTCGGCCTCGACGAGGATCGTCACGGTGCCGAGGGGTGCCTTGACCGGGTCCGGGTTCTCTCCCTCCCACACCTCGACGGGGGTTCCGTTGCCCTCCTTGATCACCCGGATCAACGCGGCCAGGGTCGCCTGGCCGAGCGAGCGCAGCACCGCCTTGGCCCGTGCACGCAGCTGGTCGTCCGTCTCGCCCTCGGCGCTGAACACGGTCGGGTCGAAGTTGGTCACCCGGCTGATCCCGACGATGGGCGCGAAGAGATCGATGATCGCCCCGGCGGCGACCGCGCCTGCGGCGCCGGCGAACGCGTCCTCCGCCCGGATGGGCACGTCGATCCGCGCCTGGCCACGTTGCAGCGTCCGTTCCTCCGACGTGGCGAAGCGGACCAGTGGCTGCCCGGTGCTCACGACGGTGCCCGCCGGGATCGTGACGCTCCCGTCCACGCCGGACGCCCGGAAGAACGTCGCCTGCCCGACGGCGACCTCCTTGGGCTTGCGCGTCACGCCCAGGATGGAGACGACGTGGTCGAGCGACGTCCCTGCCGCGGAGTCGATGTACCCCGCCTTGTAGGCGAGGTTGATCTGCTCGTAGACGGTCGCGATCTCGCGCCCGACCGCCTCGGAGAGGGTGCGCGTGACGCTGCCGACGTTGATGTCCGTCAGCGGGGACGGGCTGATGCCCGCCGGCAGGGCGTAGTCGACGTAGAACGTGGTCGAGTCCTTCGGGTGCAGGCCCCCGTCGAGCCATCCGACGGCGTTGCTGGCCTGGACGTACTCGAAGTCGACGGCCTTCTGAAAGGTGTGGCGGACGCCGTCGGGGGTCCCGTCGTCGAGGATCCCGGTGATGCCGCGGATGTCGAGCGCCTGCCGCGTCAGCGGGTAGCGGTCCTGCTTGACGTCGAAGATGATCGGCTCGTTGACCACCCCGCCGATGATCGCGGTGAGGATGTCGTCCACCGTGTCCGAGAACGGACGGTCGACCAGGAAGACGGTGTCCTTGTTCATCCCGCGACACCCCCGCCGAGGAAGAACGGGAAGACGAGATTCAGCGGCGTGTCCGTGTGCTGCGTTCGCAGTGTGGCCGTGAGGGCGATGCGACTGCGATCGGCGGGGTCCGTGGCGACGTCCACCGACAGGACCTGCGCGACGCGCGGCTCCGCCGCCAGCGCGATCAGGGCGTACATCTTGGCGCGGTTGCGCGTCGTCTCCGTGTTGGGCAACCCGATGAGCTCGTGCAGCCGGGAGCCGTAGTCCGGGTGGCCGAAGACGGCGAGCTCGCCCTGGCGGGTCATGAACCGCAGCAGCAGCGCCTGCTCCAGGTTGTCGAGCTCCGTCAGCGTCGCGAGGTCCTGCGCGCCGGTCTCGGTGCGGCGCGCGGTGACGAGATCGCGGCCGGGTGTGCGGTCGCTCTGCCGCAGCAGGTCGTCGAGCAGCCGCAAATCACTACCCCAGCGGGGCTCGTGCTGGTCCACGCCGGCCACCTCCCTTCATCAGGGCGGGCTCTGGTCGACGATCCAGGGGGCGGCGGGCGGCCCGAGGACGGTCAGGATGCCGGGCGGCGTGGGGATGTTGTCGCCGGCCCGGATCAACGCCCGGCCGGCGAGGGTCACTCCCGAGCTCGCGGCCGGGCCGATCAGGAGGGGGTAGGGCACGCCGGTGATGGAGTTGACCATCAGGCACAGCGAGCCGGCCGTGGCCAGCGGCAGCCCCCCTGCGGTCGCGACGAACGGCGGGAAGATCGTGATCAGGGTCCCCGTGTCGGGTGGGCCGGCCGCGCCAGGGGTGATCATCACGGCACAGCCGTAGGAGACGGGGGGTCCGGGCATCGTCGTGGCTCATAGCGAGAACGACGTGATGCCCTTGACGTCCACCAGCGCGCCCTGCAGGGTCGCGGCGGCGCCGGCCTGGACCGTGGCCGACACGGCCGCCTTCATCGTCGCGGAGCCGACGGCCTGGACCGTGACGTCGCCGGTGGTCCCTTTGATCGACACATCCGCTCCCTCCAGGCTCAGCGAGCCGGTTGCGCGCAGGGTCATCGCCTGCGCCGCCTCGATGGTCACGTCGCCGTCCTGATTCAGAACGATCGTGGTTCGGCCCGTGACGACGGTGACCGTCCCGCCCCCGCCGTCCGGTTGATCGAGTTTCATCTCGGTCTTGCCGGCCGTGGCGCGCACGGTGCCGTCCGTCACCCGGACGGTGATCTTCGGTGGCAGCTCGAAGATCAGCTCGCGGGAAGGGTCGCCGTCCACCCTGCGGAGGGCGCCCTTGATCGTCTTGTCGTCGGTGTCGGCCAGCGGCAACCGGAAGATCATCTCGTCGGTGTGGTTCAGCGGCGCCCGGTCCACGTCGTTGTAGAGCCGCGCGATGATGATCGGAGCGTTGACGTCGCCCCGGTCGAAGGCCAGCAGGACGAGATCGCCCACGTTGGGGATCGCCGCCGAGCCGATGTGCGACGTCGCGACGGTCACGCGCTTGAGCGTCAGGCCGCCGCGCAGCCGCACGTCGCACCCGTAGTTGTCGTCGTCCGCCGAGTCGCTGTGTGGATACACCGCATCGACGACGCCCACCTCGCTGATCCGCACGTTGCGCAGTTCGTGCCGGACTATCTCCTGCAGGGTGTTGACGATCGTGCTCACAGCCCCACCCCCGGGGTCTCGATGCTGCGAAAGCCGACGCGGGTGGTGAAGCCGGTGTCCTTGCGGATGTGGTGCACCACCGAGCGCACCTGGTAAGTGCCGTCCACTCCCGGTTCGGCGACGCCGGAGAGCCGCAGCGCGTCGCCGAGGCGGACCTGGGGTGCGCCCGTGACGGCGAGTTGCCCCGTGACGGTGCGACGGGTCAGGTCGGTGAGGGCTGCCTGCGCGGCCTGCCGGGTCGCCGTCGATGTGCGCAGCGCGCTCCGCTCGAGCAGCAGGATGGGGTCACCCGACCCGGCCCGCCCCGTGAAGGCGTCCAGGTCGCGGGCGAACCAGGACCAGGAGACCTCGCCTCGCGCGGCGCCGGGAGACTCCCCGATCACGGTCACCCGGCCGCTCACAGGGGGCCGGCGGTCCACCCGGACGTCGAGGATGTGCGTGCCGTGCTCGAAGACGTGCGTCGTGCGGCCGCCGGCGAAGGACGCGAACACCACCCTGCCCTCGTCGTCGAGATAGCGGTCGAAGCCGCACAAGGCGGCCAGTTCGCCGATGTGGTGGTAGGCGCTGCGCCGCCCGTCGACGACGTAGGCGGGGAAGGTGATGCCGTCGTCGGCCTGGGCGACGTCGACCCGGGCCGCCTGCGCCAGCTCGCGGACGATCGAGCCGGCGTTCGCCCCTTCGAAGGTCCGGTCGACAGAGGTGCGCAGCAGCGACTCCGCGGACAGGCCGACGACCCGGCGGGTGCGCAGATCCGGATCAGCCTCGACGACCCTCGCGACCGTCACCTGCTGCGGGTCCTGGCCGTCGGTGTAGCCGAGCTCGACGGTGACCTGCTGCCCGACGGCCGGCCGGAAGGAGCCGACCTGCCCCATGTCGAGCACCACCCGGTCCGCCGCGCCGTCCATCCCCAGCTCCACCCGGAGCTCGCGAACCGTGCTCGTGCCGGGGCTGGTCACGCTGCGGATGACCGTGCCGCCGCTGCCGATGCCGGCCACTCCGGACGCGCCCTCCGCGTCGCGGAAGGTGAGGACGTATGCGGGGCGCAAGAGGGCGGTCACGGTGTCTCCCGGAGCTGGATGCCGTGCGCACTCAGCAGGCTCTTGGTCAGGTGGAAGCCGGGATCGTCACGGTGGCTGGCCTCGAGGCCGCCGAGCAGGTCCCGCACCAGCTCGTCCTGCTGGCCCAGTGGGAGGAGGTTCTGGACAGCGGCGCCGACGACGGTGTCCTCGTCGTCGCGTAGAGCCGCGAGCGAGACGTCGGCCGCGTGCGGGTAGTCCAGTCCGATCAGGCCCTGCAGGCTGGCCAGCCGCGCCTGGGGATCGGGGGAGCGCAGGTTGCTCAGGTAGGCCCTGGTGAGGACCGGCAGCGAGGCGTCGGAGACGAGGGGCAGCAGGCGGGCCAGGAGCCTCCCGGGTGGCGGCGGTGCGAATTGCCGGGCCACCTCGGTGATGAGGGCGTCCCTGACGTCGCCGCCGAACCGGTCGACGACCGACAGCGCGACGGCGGGCACGAGATCCTCCTGCTCGAGCAGCGCGCGCAGTTCACGCACCTCGTCCTCGCCGGCCATGTCGTCTCCTCGCTCAGAACGCTCGTTGGAACCGCGAGGCGCGGATGGCGGTGAGCTGGACGACCCCGTCGGCGTCCGCGGCGTTCCAGAGCCGCTTGCTCTGGTTGACGCCCTCGGCGACGGACGTGCCGTTGCGCATGAGGTTCTGGTTGGTGAACAGCAGGTTCCCGGCCGGGGCCGCCGGCTGGACGTAGTGCCCCGTGTTCGCCCCGCCGGTCTTGTTCGTGAGCACGTGGCCGATCTCGTGCGCGCACGAGTAGGGGCCGCCCGTCGGTCCGTTGAGGAATGAGGCACCGACCTGGGCCTGCCCGGGGAAGTCGACGTCCGGCCAGGATTCCCCGCGGTTCCCGCTGGCGAGACCGCCGGTGTAGAACACCCGGACGGTGTTCACCAGGCCCGGCGTCGCCGCACCTATCCGCTGCTCGTCGTTGACCGGCTGGAACCGCACGGCCAGTGGGTTCACCCCGGCCGGTGCCCTCAGGAGCACTACCTGGTGGCCGACGCTCAGGTAGGTCGCGACGAGCCGGTCTCCGGCGGCAGGCGGTTGATTCAGGGTCAGCCGCCCGGTGGCCAGGTCGAGCTGGACCTCGCCGGCGTTCGGCGGCCGACCGACCACCACCGTCAGCGGAGCCGGGACGCCGTTGTGCGTCAAGGTGACCTGGTTGGCCGGATCCGTGAGCACCGGCGCCTGTATCAGGAAGAACGCCTGCGGACCGGTGAGCCGGACCGTCTCGTTCTGGACGAGCCGCCGCTCCTGGGCGATGTCGGCCGCCGGCGTGCCCGCCTGCACCACCGTTCGCACCTCGATGCCGAGGCGCGCGTAGGACTCCTCGACCACGCGGAGGTCCCGGGCGAAGATCTGGCTCCCTGGTGCCGTGGGAACGACGCCTGCGCCGCCGGCCGCCACTCGCAACACGAACACCTGGAGCTGTAGACGGCGACGGAACTCGGGGGTGCGCTGGAACACCGGCGTGGTCCGCGCGACCCGGACTCCGGCCACGGCGGGCTGCGGGTACGTCGTGACCAGGCGGCTTCGCACGTTCGCCCGCCGCAGCCGGTGGTTGCTCTGGCCGCGGGCCCGGACGACCCCGGCGTCCGGTAGTCCGGCCGGCAGACCGCTGTGGGTCCCCTGGTTCTGGTCGTCGCCGTCGGTCACCAGAAGCAGACCGCGGGAGACGAAGAGCCCGGACTTCGCGGCGGTCTCGACGAGCGTGACGCGCCGGTCCGCCGGCGTGAGGAGGTCGTCGTCGTTCTCCTGCACCGTGCGCCACTCGACGTCCGCCGACCCGAGCCCGGCCCTGGAGGCGTCGCGCAGCCGGAGGAAGAAGCGACGGGTGTCGGCGCCCGCGAAGTTGGCCGCCTCGGCGGCCGCGTTCGCGACGGTGCCCGCGGCGTCGAAGGCGTTGTCCCACAGGCCGATCGGCAGGAACGTGGTCACTGCTGACGCCGCGTCCAGCACCTCGAGGTGCCCGACGGTCATCGTCACCCGGTCACCCTCGGGCTCGATGCCGGAGAGGCCGAGGAGGAATCCGGTCTCACCCGCGAGCCCGCTGTCGGTGACCCCTTCGGCGAAGGCGCGCCGATCGGCCGGCGGCGTGAGGGCGGGCAGCACCTGCCCGGCGGCGGCCGTGGCGACGGGAACCTGCCCCGCGGCCGGAGTCTCGGCCGCGAAGGCCCGGACGCCGGCCGTGACGGCCGTCAGCACGAGGTCGCCGGCGAAGGCGGCAGGCTCCGGCGGCCGGATCAGCAGCAGCGCGCGCTCGTGGCTGAAGTCCGGCAGCGCGACGTGCACGAAGCGACCGGGTGCGAGCTTGGCCGCCGCGGTCAACGGGGCCGGGTCAGCGGTCGGTGTGGTGCGGCTCCCGGCGACGTCCAGCGTGAGCGCGACGCTCGTCAGCTTCACTTCCACCGCCTGACCCGGCTGTCCGCCGACGGTCAGTGCGAGCCGCAGCACCACGTCGTCGACCGTCGCGCTGGCCCGCTGGGCCTCGGCGAAGAGCTGCACTCCGGCGGACAGTGCCGCGTCGGGGAACACGTTGCCCGTTCCGTCGAACGCGATCTCGGTGCCGCCGACGGCCGCGTCGAAGAACCGCACGGCGTCGCTGGACCGGGTCAGGTTCCCTGACCCGGTGAAGGCGGCGCTCACGCCGAGGCGCACCGGCTGGCGCCGCGGATTGCAGCCCGCCTTGCGGACGACGAGCGCCGCCGGCGCGGTGAGCGTCGGCTGCACGGCGGCCGCCGCAGCGCCGGCCACCACGATCTTCAGCACGGGGTCCCCGGCCTCCAGGCGCGCGCACACCACGTTGCCGCGCGCGCCGCTGAGCGGCTGTCCGGCTGTGCGCGCGACCACGCGGGCCCGCACCTCGGCCTCGAAGCTGCCGACGCCCTGCGGGGTCGGGAAGGTGAGCGTGCCGCTCCCGTCCGTCCGCTCGGCCACGGCCCAGCCCCGCAGCGCGCCGTCCCGGTGCTCGCCGGTCATGATCGTGCCGCTCGGTGCGATGAGCACGACGGGCGTGTCCGCCAGCGGCGTCCCGTCCTCGAACGCGATGGTCACGGTCACCGTGACGTCGCCGGGCTCGGCGGGCACCCGGGAGAACCGTTGCGCGTCCGGTGTCCTGCACGTCTCCTTGGGCTTGTTGCGCTGGCGTACGAAGCAGGCGTGCGAACCGCTGTTGCCGGGGTCGAGGCACCACCGCGGGCTGACGGCCCCGGGGGCGGGCAGATCGAAGGTGTCCGGCTTCTTGACGTCCGACGGCAGCCGGTCGGCGGTGACGAAGAGCAACTCCACCCGGCGGTTGCGCCGTTCGGCCAGCGGGGTGTCGTCGACGGGGTCGATCTCGCCGCACCCGAGCCACTTCAGTGGGCCGCCGTCGCAGCCGTCCCCGGAGTTGGGCAGTAGCTGGACCGTGGGGATCGAGAGCGGTTTCGCCGCCAGGTAGGCGCCGACCAGGGCGGTCCAGGTCCCGTCGTCGACGACGCCGGTGGGCGGAAGACCGTGCCCGCTCTGGAACCGTTCGACGGCTTGACGGGTGAGCTCGGCGTCCTCTGCCCGGGGTGACTCGGTATCGATGTTCCCCTGGTACAGGCCCAGGTCCTGCAGCATCCACTGCTGCTCGCGACGCGCCCACGTGTCGCGCAGGCTGACGACGGTCGCGGCCGGGCGTGGCCGGCGCAGCTCGTCCCACTCGGCGAGCGCCGCCGCCGGGTCGTCGCCCGACGTCAGCATCGCGACGGCGGCGCGCGCCCGCCGCTCGGACAGCGACTGGTTGTATGCGTTGGAACCGGTGAGGTCGGTGTGGCCCAGGACGAGCAGCTTCTGGTCCCGGTGGCGCGCTGCGTGGTCCGCCACCTGCGCGAGGACGTCCCGCATGCACGGCTCGACGAAGGCCTTGTCGAAGTGGAAGTGGATGACGAAGGTGGCGGCGACCAGGGCGGTGTCCGCGGCGTTGATCACGATGACGACATGGGTCAGCGCGCCTCGGGTGACGACGGCACCGATGTGTCCCTGCCGCGCAGGGGGCCCCGCCAGCGTTGCCCGGGCCGTATAGCTCCCCGGTGGGAAGGCCGGCCCGGTCCAGACGTTGCCTGTGTGCCTGGTCAAGGTCCGCGTCAGGGCGGTCCCGTCGTCCTGCGCCCCGTCGACGGTGACGACGATCGTGTCCGGGTCGACATCCGGCAGGCCGTTGACGATGACCTCGACCTCGAGGGTGCCCGCGTCCGGCTCGATCGGTGGCGGCGGAACGACCGGTGGCGGTTCCGCTGCCCGCGCCGGTGCGGGTACGAACTCGCGGAGCGTGAACGCGTACTCGTACAGCTGGGGCCGGCCCGCCAGCTCCCGGACGCCCATCTCCTCCACCAGCACGTCCTGCACCCTGGTGGCGGTGGCGATGTCGGCAGTGAAGGGCACGGGGTCCGCGGCACGGAACTTCTCCTGCAGGGACTTCAGGCCGGCCGCAGCCTGCTCGCCTGCGACCGCACCGCTCAACGTGATGGTGGTGTTGCGCCGGCCGAGGTCGGTCGTGAAGTCGCCGTCCAGCCCGGGCACCGGATGCTGCTGGAGCACCCGGTCCTGGTCGGACTCGATCTCGTCGACCAGCGGGAGCTCCAGGTCGCCGAGCATCGGCTTCACGGCCACGTGATCCGCCTCCCTTATGCGTTCAGGTCGCGCAGGTCGATGATGATTGCCTCGATCAGGTCGGTGATCTCCTTCTTGATCTGGTCCAGCGACGGCAGGCTGGTCACCACGTCGGCGACCCCGAGCACCTGGTCGATCGCGGCGCCCTCCGCGGGCAGCAGGTTCTTCGCCGCCTGGAGGAGGGTGCGCACGCTGCCCGTGAAGCTCGAGATGTCGCCGAGGGCGGGCACCTGGCTGGTGTCGAGGTTCTTGATCTCCGTCTCGAGCTTGGTCAGCAACGTGATCAGCTGCGTGAGGAGATCGCCGATCGGGAGACCGAGCCCCTTGAGGGCGCTGACCGCCGGCTTGATCAGGTCCTTCTTGGCCGCGAGGAAGTCCTTGAGATCCTGCAGCGCCTTCTTCAGGTCATCGAAGAGGTTGGTGGCCACGACGTCTCCCTAGGGGTGCTGCGGTCTGGGCAGTTTCTGAAGCCGGTCGAGCAATTCCGACAGCGTCGGCACGAAACGTTCCAGGTTCGTGACGAACTCCTGTCCGAGCGCCAGTCCGTCGACGAGACCGCTCATCAGGGCGGTGGCGTCGTCGAGGATCCCGACATCGATCGCCGCGAGATCGGCCGGCTCAACCGGTTCCAGGAACTGGCGCAGGCTCAGCACGAACGCGGTCCGGTCGGGTCTACCGGCGATCTGCTGCAACTGAAGGTCATCGATGACGACCTTCTCGATGTGGGCGTCGGCGGTGATGTCGGCGACGAAGTCGAAGGGCGTTCCCGCGCGGAACTTCGCCTCGAGCTTGTCCACGAACGCCGGAGCGTCGTCACCGGTCGCGACTCCCCACAGCGCGACCCGCGTCGGGCGGCGACCCAGGTCCTGCAGATGGCTGCCGTCCCCGCCGGGGGCCTGGTGCTCGGCCAGCGCGCGCCGGTCGTACGTACCGATCTCCTGCACCTGGGGCAGCTCCAGGTCGTCCAGCATCGGGCGCATGGTCAGACCTCGATCCCATAGCGGCGGGCCTCGTCCTGCAGCACCTGCGCCATCCGCCGGGTGAGCTCGTCGTCGTCCAGGAAGTCCGGCAGCGCCCCGTCCCGAGCGGCTGCTCGCCGCAGGGTGCCGGCGGCAACGGGCATGGTCTGGCCTGCCGGTGGTTCCGGGGCGACCATCGCCGGCTGGGACGGGGTCAGGACGGGCGCCGGTCCGAGTCGCTCGGACGCCGTCGGCGGCACGACCGGCGCGGGGACGTCGTCGCGCGGGGGCGTGCCGCGGTTGCCCCCGGGCCCCCTGGGCCCGAAGACCGGCGCAGCCGTTGCCACAGCGGACCTCTGCGCCGTTCGGGTGACCGGCGTCTCGGGCGGCCGTGTGCCGTCGGCGCCGGTGGCTGTGGGGGACCAGCCCTCCCGGACCGGTCCGGACGCGGCCGTCACCGGAGGGCCGGCATCGGCGCGCCGTCTGCGCCGCCGTTCGGGATCGGCGCCCGACCGGCCGGGACGCACGCGTCCGGACCGGTCGCCGGTCACTGCGGGACCAGCGCGGAGGAACAGGATGTCCGACGGCGCCACGGGTCCGTCGACGTGGAGGCGGCCTGGTCGGAGGATCGCGGACCGTGACGCATCTGCGGCTCCGGTCCGCCCGCTGAGGTGACGTGCCGACCGCGCCGTGGCCGGCGCGAGCGGGGCCTCCGGTGAGCAGCGCTCGGGCCGGGGCCGGCGCACCGCTGCCGACGGAGGCACCATCCGCCGCGCCGGCATCACCGGCGCCGGAACGGCCGGTCCCGCCAATCGGCGGAGCGTCGCCCCGTCGACCGTCCCGTGACCGCCCACCGGCCGTGGCCCCGGAGGCCGGGAGGCCTGCGACGTCGAGGCCTGCGGCGGGGGGGCCTGCGGCGGGGGGGCGTGCGGCGGCGGAGCGTGCGGCGGGGATGCCTGTCGCCGGAAGGCCCGCGGCGGGAATACCTGCGGCCGGGAGGGATGTGGCGTACGCGCCGCAGGCCCGGGCTCCGCAGGCGCGGGCTCCGCGTACGGGGGCTCCACGGGCGGGGGAGATCCGCCGGGCCGGCCGCCGGCGGGGTCGCGGATCGCTCGTGCACCGGCACGCGCCCGCGGCGCGGGACGGGGGATCCCAGGGCCGACCGGCCAGGGCTCGGGGTCCGCTCTGCCGCGCCCGGCACGGGCGTCACCGACGATGTCAGCGAGGCAACTGCCGAGGAGGGACCCCTGTCGCAACCGTGGTGGCTGGAGTGGTTCCTGCACCCAGGCGCACAGCAGCGACGTCCGGCGGGCTCGCCGCACCGGCCCCGACAGTGCACGCGACCAGAGCAGCAGTCTCCGGTTCGTGCGAAGCAGCACCGCTGCGCGCTGCGCCGCCGGGAAGGGAAATGTCATCGGTCGGATTCACCGGCCCGCGACATCTCGAGGTAGAGCAGGATCTGGCCGATCGTCATCCCGCTCACCTCCTCCGGCGTCCAGCCGAACTCCCTGGCGAGGATGAAGCAGGCGCGTGCCAGCGGCGTCTGCACCAGCTCCGCCAGCTCGTCACGCCCGGCGTCCACCCCGCTGATCTCGTTGATCCGCTCGACGAGGAACCGGGCCAGCCCGGCCGGGAGCCGGGTCACCTCCTCGAAGCCGAGGGCGGGCCGGACCAGGGACTGCTGGATCATCAGTGCCGCCGACAGCCCGTCGTCGTCCTGCCCGGCTCGCGCGATCTGCTGGAGGTCGCGCACGGTCAGCGGGCGCAGGACGACCGTGGTCGGGCCGTCGTCCGTCCCGTCGCTCGCCCGGTCGCCCGGCGTCAGCAACGCCGGCGGGACCGCGACGTCGTGCGTCACGCCGGCGCCGCCGAGCAGGTCCTCGGCGGTGAGTGTCATGGCCGGTCCCGCTCGCCTACGCCGGCGCCGGGAAGGCGACCGCGATGTCCTTGCCTGCCTCGTTGTCCAGCAGGCCGACCCGCGTCGCCTTGAACCGCAGGTGCTCCATCACGAAGCTCTCCTGCGGAACGCTGAACCCCCATGTCTCGAACTTCACGCCGAACACGTTGACCTTCAGGGCGTTGGTGGGGATCTGGGGATCGCGCAGCGTCAGGTTCAGCACGAAGCTCGGCTGGAGCGTGGTCAGGCCGTTCTCCGCGGCGCCGCGGCCCAGCAGCAGGAAGAGCAGCGCTCCGTTCATGTACGCGCGCCCGATGCTGCCGCTGACGTGGACGTTCCCGGTCGAGATCGTGCTGACGTCGCGCGCACCGATCTCGAAGAACTCCTCGAGCTCGGTCTGGACGCACACCTCGACCGCGGTGACCCGGCCGACGATCGCGGACGTGTAGGCGTCGCTGATCGCCGTGAAATCGGCCTGCTGGGCCGGGCTCCCTTCGACGGCGATTCCGAGCGTGCCGTGCGAGCCCACGTAGATGTTGTTGAGAGCCACGCGGCTCCTCCTTTCGAACAGAAATGCGTGATCGGGGGGACCGCGCGTCACTCGAGGAACATCGTGACCTTGATGAAGTCGATGCTGAAGGTGGGCCGCAGGACCATGGTCACGGCGACGATTCCCTGGCGCTCCTGGTCCCGGGTCGCGGTCACGTCGAGGGTGTAGCTGATGAGCATCTCGTCGTCGACCATCCCGTTGAGGAAGCTCGTGATCGTCGTCCGCAGCGCGGTGCGCACGCGCTCGTTGTTCAGCAGACCGATGTAGGAGAGCGCCGCCGAGCGGACGCCGAACTTGGCGTAGTCGACGATGCGTCTGGTGGTGATCTGGTGCCAGGCGGTGTTGGTCGATGTCGTGATGCCCTGGACCACACGAATCCCCTGCCGGGCCTCCAGCGCCAGGACGCGTGCTTGCACGAGCTGGGTCAGCTCGGCCAGCGTGTAACGCGTCTCCAGATCGCCGACGGAGAGCACCTTGTTGGTCAGACTGGTATGAGGCGGATAGCTCGAGAGCAGTCCCGCCACGGCTGCTGCGGCGTACGCGCCGGGCAGTCTCACGTCGACGCCCGCGGCGGCGTCGCCGAAGACGATGCCGGGTGCCACGAGCACCACTCGGTCGCTGTCGATGTTGTGCCCGCGCAGGGTGTCCAGGCTGGTCCCGGGAGCGCCCCCGACGACCCCGGTCCGGTCTCGGCGGATGACGTCGCTGCTCGCGAGCTGGCAGTGCCCGTTCAGCTTGCCGGCGAAGGTCGTCGTCCGGCCGGCTCCCACGATGATGTGGGCGTCCTCGTTGAGCAGGGTGGCGAGGGCGGCCTCGTAGTCGGTGTCGACGGCGGACTCGCCGTTGCTCCCGCGTGTGTTCGTGCCGGTTCCGAATGCCGCAGGGTCCGACATCCGAGTGGGAAGCTCCCCGGAGTGCTGGCCCTTCGTCGCCGTCACCCAACCGGAGGCGGTGATGTCCTCGACGAGGTCATCGCCGCTGACGACGGTGTACCGCTCCGTGCTGCTCTCGAACCGCAGCACGACCGTGGCCGCGCTGGCCGGGTCCACGGAGTACCAGGCAGTGACCTTGTCCGCTGCGTCGAGCGCGCCACTGAACGCCAAGCCGCCCGTCGTACGGTCGATCTTGACCTGATTCCTGCCCGGGGCCCCGGGGTGGTCGTCGTAGAGGACCTCCAGTGGCCGGGTCACGCCGTCGGCCGCGGTGAACAGCTGGACGCGGTTGCGCGCGCTCTTGAGCACGGGCTTGTGCGCCAAGGACGCCGCGGCGTTCCCGGCGTGCTGCTCCGGACCCACGAAGGCGGGTTCGTCCGCGGCGACGACCTGGACGGTGAGGTCGTTGCCCCAGGTCCCGGGGGAGTTCGCCGTCAGCTCGGCGCACGCGCCGCCGGTGGATCCGAGCGCGTAGGTCGCCGCCGTCGCCGTCGGAACGCCATGGGTGTCCACCGCGGAGACGCGCACGGCGATGATCGACGTCGCGCCGTGGGCGGCCGCGATCTCGATCGCGCGAACGAGGGTGAGCTCGTTGCTCGCTCCGTCGACCCATGGGTCGTAGCGGCCGAACCGGTCGCGGGCGTCCAGGAAGCCGCTGACCGCCGTCGGCGTGCTGAGCTGCCCCTTCTGGGCCGTGCCCACCACGCCGACCGTCCCCACCGACACGCGGCCGGGGACGATGAGCCCCTCGGGCCGCACCTGGATGTACGTCCCCGGCAAGATCATCTCGGTCATGGGTCGCTCTCCTTGGTCAGTACAGGGCTCGCGCTGGGCGCAGGTAGACCACTCCCGGGTGATCCAGCGGCGACGTCTGGAGCGAGATCTCGAGTCGGTCCGTCGCTGCCGTCAGCCGGATCGGCGGTTCGAGCGACAGCTGCCCGACCACGTAGTCGTCGGTGTGATCCGGGTGATCCGGGTCGGCGAGCAGCAGGCTGCCGGCGACATCGAAGGTCGCGACGAAGGCGGCCAGCGACGGGAAGCTGTACCGGCCGTTGCGCTCGGGAGCGACCGGGTCGGCGACCGCTGCCAGCAGCGCGGGCAGCGTCGGGTAGTCCGTCGGCATCCCGGTAGCGCCGTCGTGCGTGCGCTGGATCCGGACCGCCCCCGACGGCTGCGGTGCCGGCAGGAACGCGGTGACCGCCAGTTGCTCGACGCTGCGCCGGCCGCGCACCACGAGCGCCGGCGCGCTGCCCAGATCCCAACGGACCGTGTCGCCGGTGACCGTGGCCAGCTCGCTCACGAGCGAGCCGGCCACCTCCTGCTTCGCGTCGACGGGGATCGCGGCGATGAGGCTGCCTGCGCTCGGTGCCGCGGCGAGGTGGTACTCGACGAGGGCGTGGTAGTCCGCGGTGCGCGACCAGGCATCGCGCTCGCCGGCCGGCAAGGCACCTGCGACCCCGTCGAACGTCAGGAAACCGGCGTGGAACAAGCTCGCCCGTGCGCCCAGCAGGCGACCCTGCAGCTCGGTCATCGCGGTGTCCGCGGCTGAGACGTCGGCACCCCATACCTGGAAGCGCACGACGCAGTCGATCCGGCCGCCGAACAGCTCGGCAGCGTCGAAGGGGCCGATCGCCTCGAGCCCTCGCGAATTGCCGAGCCCCAGGGTCCGGTCGCCCACTTGGAGCACGACGACGGTCGGGTCGGGCATCTCGGCGACCGGCCGCAGGTACCCCGACAGCGCGGCCACGACGGCGGAGACCGCCGCATCCGGGGACGACACCACGATCGGACCGGTGCTCGCAGGTGTCGAAGGGGCTCCCGCGTCAGCTTCCGGCACCTCGCCAACCGCCTCCGGGCCAACCGCCTCCGGCACGGAGGTCGCGGTCAGGGCCGGGAGAACGACATCCGCCGTCACCTCACGCACGGCCGCTTGGCCGGGTTCGGCGACGAAGACGCGGCCGCCGTTCCTGGCGGGCACCTGGGGCGGGGGCGTCGGCCGGCGGGCCCGCCAGCCGAACCGGCTCACTGCCGCCGCCCGGTGCGCTGACCGCGTACCCCAGCTGGCGACCTCATGCGGGTCATCGTCACGGAGGGACCGTCACCGGAGCGTCACCCGCTCAGCAATCCTGCTGGTACCCGACGCCGATCGCCGCGGTAATCACCGGGTGGCCCCCTGTCATGTCTGGGCGAGTCCATAACGGTTGATGTCGTGCCGCGCCTCTTCTTCTTGCCGCTCGGCCCTGTCGGCGGGATCGTCGGGACGCGCTTCGGACGACCGGGAGCCGGAACCTCCGAGGCTGCACCGGGGGACCGGCATGTTGAGGGTGATCGTGCTTGCCGGCGGGTTCCTTCTGGTCTCCGCCTGCGTCATTGCTCTGGCCCGTAGCTCTACCGCGCGTTGGGAACGGGAGCGAAGAGCGGCGCGCGCCTCCCGGCGCGCGGCCACCGCTCCACCCACGTCCCCGCCGGCGGCCGCTGCCCGGCTGCGTCGTGCAGCGGCGAGAACGGCGGTCGTAGCGGGGCGCGCCGCCGCGTCGATCCGTGTCCCGCCCCAGGCAGCGGGCCGGATCTCGGCGACCTCGCGCACACAGGCCGCACGGCGCGTGAGGCCGCGACCGCAGATGGGGGACGCCGTCCGACACGCCGTCCTCGGCGGCCGGACCCCGGCGGCGAGGTCCTCCAAGGCGCGGGGCGAGGATCCGTCGCTCGTCGACGGCGAAGCAAGCGGCGCCGTCCCTCGCACGCCTGAGCTGTCCGCAGAGGCGCGACCTGCTCGGCGAGGGCTTCGGGCCGGCATCGCACGTCACGACTTCAGCAGCGCGATCCCGCGGCTGACACACCGGCTCACTACGGGGCACCGGCACCACAAGGGCCAGGATCCACGTGTGGGGCGGCCCTGACACCGTTCTCGCGGCGGCCACGTCTCACACGCGGGGCGCTCAGCCCGGCAAGTGCGGCGGACCCCGGGGTCGGTCCAGCGGTCGTCACCGGCAGGGCGCCGCATTACATGGCCATCGCACCCGACGGGCGATTCGCCTCCATCGCCGACCCTGTCGCCGGTGCGGTCATCCGGTTCGACACCGCCGCGAGCAACGTCACGGCGACGATCACGATCCCCGCCCGTAGATGCACACGACGACGCAGTCGTCGTTCGCCGTCACCTCTCGGGCAGCGCCGGTACTGCGGAGCCAGTTCTTCGGGGCACGGGCGGCGAAGCGCTCGAGGTCAGGGCGCTCGTCGTAGGCCCTGTGCACTGTGCCCAGGCGCTGTTCGAGGTCCTCTCGCACGACGAGTCGCGCATCCCGTCGTATCCGCGAGCCGGATCGCCAGGCCGGCGCGCTCAGCGGTAGCAGTAGGAGTCCGAGGAGGCGTCACCTCCCTGGAGGCGCACCTGGTGTGTCCGCCGTCCGCGGAAGTCCTGGCCGTGCGGGAAGAAACGTTCGTCGATGCTGAGCCCGCCGGCCGACGGGTCGGTGTCGATCTTGGCCATCCAGGCCCCGACCCCGTCCGGGTAGAACTGGTCGTCCCACGCCCCGTACAGCGAATTGGTGACGTAGACGCGCCGACCGTCGCGGCTGACCTCCACCATCTGCGGACCGCCGGCCAACTGCTCCGCCGGCGCGGACGGGTGCGCCGCGCGGCGGATGATCCCTCCTAGGTGGACCGCACCGACCTCGCGCGGGCTCGCAGGATCGGACACGTCGAACTGCTTGAGCTCACCGGTACCCCAGCACGACACGTACAGCATTCGGTCGTCGACGGACAGGTCGATGTCGGTGACCAGCGGCGGGACGGCACCGAACGACTGCAGCGCGGGCGGGAGGTCGGCCGGATCGGCGGGCTCGGCAGGGATCGTGATGACCTTGTCGACCTTCCATTCGGTTCCCTCGCGGTGCCACCGCCAGACCGAGGCGGACAGGTCGGCCGTGGAGACCACGACGCCGACGAATCCCCACGTCGCCTCGGGGTCATGCGAGGGGCGCAGCTCCAGCGTCATCTGGTGCTCGGGGCCGAGGTCGACCGTCTGCAGGTTCCGGCCCTCCGCCAGGTCCCAGAAGTGGATCCGGTGTCCGTACTCCTGACCGAGCAGCAGCTCGGGCACCAGGCCGTTCTCGATCATCGAGGGCGTGCCCCATTCGCTGGACACCAGGACGTTCTGGTTGAGGTGCCACCACGCGTCGTAGGCCAGGTACTGCGGCCCCCGGTCGGTCTCCCATGCCCGGAGGACGTCGAACGTGTTGTGGTCGAGCAGTGCGATGCCGCCCGGCCCATCGCTCCCGTCGCCTGCGCCCAGGCACGTGAGGAAGACGCCGTCCGGCCCGCAGTGCAGGGTGTGCGGCCGGGAGTATCCCGCCCGCTCCGCCAGCTCCTTTGCCTCGACGGTCTTGTGCAGTCGGGGGGAGCGCGGGTCGGGCTGGGTGTCGTAGACGTGGATGCGCGAGCTGCGCAGGCCCGGCAGCAGCAGGAAACGGCGCTGCAGCCCGTCCTCACCCATGTCGTGGCCCTCGTGCATGAGCGCACTGGAGCAGGCGTTCCACCCGAAGTGGTGCAGCTCGTCGCCGGTGGTGGGCAGGTCGGCCCAGCCGACGACGGTGCCGTAGTCGTCGGAGTGCTGGTCGACGTCGACGACGGCGAGCGCGTCCGGGACCGCACCGGCCCGGTCGAAGGTGACCACGTAGGCGAGCTGCTCGGTCGGGGCGGCGATGGCCTCGGCCGGGCTTCGGTAGAAGGTCGGGTCGGTGATCGTCATCGGTTCTCCTCGTACGAAGCGGCTCACGGACCCGGCGATGCGCGGGACCCAGGTGCGGGCGCAGTGCGCGGCGCTTGGCCTCGCTGCACGGGGGCCGACCCGGCTCGACGCCCGTGGGCGCCGCCATGGTCGCGCGGTGGTTCGGTGGTGGGAAGAGCCACCGGGACCAACGGACCAAGGAGAAGCTGCCGGCGGTGCTGTCCTCTACACCCAACTCGGTACTGGCGACCGGCCAACTGCAAGGGGCGAGCGGCGTTCGGGGGCCGACCGGTCCGGGCAGCGCCTGGTTCGGCAGTCGCAGTGAGCAGGCGGTGCAGCGCGGCCGAGTCCGACTCGCGAGCAGGCGACCGCGGACGGGATGGTTCTCGATCCCGGGCCGGCGGAGACCGTGCGGGTCGTGGCCCGGGGCCGGTGGTGACTCTGTGTCTCGTCGGTATCGGCAGGGTCGCTGGTCGTCGGGGAGCGCGGTCCTCCATCGCTTGAGCTCACCCCGACGGTGCCGGCGGCGCTTCTCCCGTGCCCGTCCCGCCCATGGCCGCGGTCACGACCAGCCCCACGGTCGGCGACCATGGGTCCCCTCCCGTACCGCTGACGGCGACTCCGGTCAGCCGCCTTCGGGCCGCAGAAGAGTGAGCGTGACGCCGTCGGCAAGCCGGTAGGGGTTTGTGCTCACCAGACCGCCGAGGACGCGCCGGAGGCGGGAGACCTCTGCCCGGGCGGTCACGCAGTGCTCGTCGTCCCCGAAGAGCGCCGTGCTGAGCTGCGCCGCGCTCAACCCGCGACGCCCGCTCCGGTGCAGCAGCAGGAGGACCTCGGCGTGCCGCCGGGTCAGCGCCGTCTGCCACGGCTCGATCTCCGAACGCAGCCGGAGCACCGGTGGTCCGGTCAGGTCCAGCTCGGCCTCCACAACGGACTCCGCTGAGCGCGGCCGGACCAGCCAGCCCTCACCCAGCCGCTCCGGCGTGCACAGGCCCAGGCCCGGGACCGCCATGACGCGGTCGGTCCGGGGCACCTCGATGCGGTCACGGACCGCGATGCCCGACTGGTGAGCCACCCAGCCGTCGTCGTCGACGAGCAGCACCGGTCCGCGCACGGTGGCCAGGACGCCCTGGACCGACCGCCGCAGCTGTTCCAGACGCAGCTCGTGGTGGCGCCACAGCCGTGACTCCGCCAGCTTGACCGCGGTCTCGACCAGCGCGGCGATGACCGGATGCAGGGTGAGCGCCGGCCCGCTGACGTCGACGACGCCCAGCAGCTCCCCGGTGGACGGGTGGTGGATGGGCGCCGCCGTGCAGTACCAGGGGTGCTGTGCCTCCTCGAAGTGCTCGGCGGAGAACAACTGCACCGGGGCAGCCTCGGCGAGTGCCGTCCCGATGGCGTTGGTCCCGACGGTGGCCTCGGTCCAGCGGGCCCCCTCGGCGAAGCCCAGGGCGTCCGCGCGCATCAGGACCCGGGCCGAGCCCTCGCGCCAGAGGATCACCCCGTCGGCGTCGGTGACGACCATGACGAACACCGAGGCGTCGGCGACACTGCCCAGCACCTGCCTGAGCTCGTCGATGACCAGCGACAGGGGTGAGCGTCGCCGTCGGGCCTCGACATCCCGAAAGGGGAGGGGCTGTCGGGCATTGGTGCGGGCGGGATCCAGCCCGAGCCCGAGCACCCGGGTCCAGGACCGCGCCACGACGCCGCGGGGGCGGACCGGCGGGCTGCCCCGCCGATGACCGCGTCGTGGACCCGCTGGAGCACTCGTGCGTGCTGGAAGAGATCGGTGCCAGGCGCGATGGCGGAGTAACCGGTCACGGCCACCTCCTTCTCGGGCGACCCCCGT
Organism: Blastococcus sp.; assembly: GCA_025965695.1. Taxonomy (GTDB): domain Bacteria; phylum Actinomycetota; class Actinomycetes; order Mycobacteriales; family Geodermatophilaceae; genus Blastococcus_B. The sequence goes on along the minus strand of JAOPWM010000052.1, from coordinate 53,844 downwards.
GCCGGCGGATGCAACACGGTGCAACGCTTCCCGGCCGGGCCTTCCCGGGATGTGCTCTCCATCACACCACGTATCCCCGTGTCCGCAGGGAGGGCACCGCATGACGCAGACCCTGGACTCCCCGCTGCTCACCCCGGTGCAGCGCGTGGAGAACTGGCTTCATGGATTCGAGGAGGCGCTGCGCGCGCGGGACGTCGCGCGCGCCGCCGGCATGTTCGCCGCGACCAGCTTCTGGCGCGACCTGGTGTCCTTCACCTGGAACATCACCACGGTCGAGAACCCCGCGGGCGTGGCAGAGCTGCTCGAAGCGACCCTCGAGCGCACCGACCCGACGTTCTTCGCGCTCGAGGAGCCGCCGGAGGAGGCCGACGGGGTCACCACGGCCTGGTTCACCTTCGAGACTTCCGTCGGCCGCGGCCGAGGCCTGCTGCGCCTGATCGAGGAGGACGGGACGGCGAAGGCATGGACCTTCCTCACGACGCTGTACGAACTGCAGGGCCACGAGGAGCCGCGCGGCCCGGCCCGGCCGATGGGGGCCGAGCACGGTGCGAACAAGGAGCGGCTGACCTGGCTGGAGCGGCGGGAGAAGGAGGAGGCCGACCTGGGCGTCGCCGTCCAGCCGTACGTGCTCGTCATCGGCGGCGGGCAGGGCGGGATCGCCCTCGGCGCGCGCCTGCGTCAGTTGGGCATGCCGGCCCTCGTGGTCGACAAGCACGCCCGGCCGGGTGATCAGTGGCGGGGCCGCTACAAGTCCCTCTGCCTGCACGACCCGGTCTGGTACGACCACCTGCCGTATCTGAAGTTCCCGGACAACTGGCCGGTCTTCTCGCCCAAGGACAAGATCGGCGACTGGCTCGAGTCGTACGTGAAGGTCATGGAGGTCCCGTACTGGGGGAGCACGGTGGCGACCTCGGCGACGTACTCGCCGGCCTTGGGCGAGTGGACCGTCGAGGTCGAGCGCGACGGCATGCCCCTGACACTGCGCCCGACGCATTTGGTCCTCGCGACGGGGATGTCGGGTAAGCCGAACATCCCGGTCATCCCCGGGCAGGACGTCTTCCGCGGCGACCAGCAGCACTCGTCGGCGCACCCGGGCCCGGACGCCTATGCGGGCAAGAAGGTCGTCGTCATCGGCAGCAACAACTCGGCGTTCGACATCTGCGGGGCGCTCTGGGAGCACGACGCGGACGTCACCATGGTGCAGCGTTCGTCGACGCACATCGTCAAGAGCAGGAGCCTCATGGACATCGGCCTGGGTGCCCTCTACTCCGAGGAGGCGGTGGCCGCCGGGGTCACGACGGAGAAGGCGGACCTGATCTTCGCGTCCCTGCCGTACCGGATCATGCACGAGTTCCAGATCCCGCTGTACGAGCAGATGAAGGAGCGCGACGCCGACTTCTACGACCGGCTGGAGAACGCCGGCTTCTGGCACGACTGGGGCGAGGACGGCTCCGGTCTGTTCATGAAGTACCTCCGCCGGGGCTCGGGCTACTACATCGACGTGGGCGCCGCCGACCTCGTCGCGAACGGCGACGTGAAGCTGGTCCACGGGCAGGTCGGCCACCTGACCGAGGATGCCGTCGTCCTGGAGGACGGGACAGAACTGCCGGCCGACCTGGTCGTCTACGCCACCGGATACGGGTCGATGAACGGCTGGGCGGCCGACCTCATCAGCCAGGAGGTGGCCGACGCGGTCGGCAAGGTCTGGGGACTCGGGTCGGACACGACCAAGGACCCGGGCCCGTGGGAGGGCGAGCAGCGCAACATGTGGAAGCCCACCCAGCAGGAGGGGCTGTGGTTCCACGGCGGCAACCTGCACCAGTCGCGGCACTACTCGCTCTACCTGGCCCTGCAGCTCAAGGCCCGGTACGAGGGGATCCCCACGCCGGTCCATGGCCTGCAAGAAGTGCACCACCGCAGCTGAGCACCGCCGGGCGTCCGGACCACTGCGGTGCGGGCGCCCCGGCCGGCCATCTCTTCCGGACGGAGTAGACGTCATGAAGGCAGCGCGTTTCCACGGGCGCGGTGACATCCGCGTCGACGAGATCCTCGAGCCCGTCCTCCGTCCCGGCACCGTGGCGGTCGAGGTCGAGTGGTGCGGCATCTGCGGCACCGACCTGCACGAGTATTTGGAGGGGCCGATCTTCGCCCCGACCCCCGAGGCGCCGCACGCGCTGACGGGCGAGAGCATCCCGATCACCCTTGGGCACGAGTTCGCCGGAGTCGTCGCCGAGGTCGGCGCCGGCGTGGATCGCCTGGCGGTCGGTGATCGCGTCGCCGTCGAGCCGTACATCGTCTGCGGACGGTGCGACGCCTGCAGCCAGGGCCGCTACAACGTCTGTGCGTCGCTGGGCTTCGTCGGCCTCTCCGGCGGCGGCGGCGGCTTCTCGCAGTTCGTCGTCGCGGAACCCCGCTGGATCCACCCGCTCGGCGACCTCGGCACCGACGTCGGGGCACTGATCGAGCCGCTGGCCGTGGCGTACCACGCGGTCCGGCTCTCCGGTGCGCGTCCGGAGCACTCCGCGGTGGTCTTCGGCGCGGGGCCCATCGGTCTGGTGACGACAGCGGCCCTCAAGGCAGCCGGCGTGGGCCAGGTGGTCGTCGTCGAGCCGGCCGAGGCACGCAAGGGCAAGGCGCCGGTCGCCGGCGCCGACATCGTGCTCGACCCTCGGGAGACCGACGTGCTCGGGGCTGTCGCCGACCTGACGAACGGCCGGGGGGCCGACGTCACCTTCGAGTGCGCGGGCATCGACGCGGTGCTGGAGACCGCCATCCGTGCGACGCGGGCCGGTGGCACGTGCGTCAACGTGGCGATCTGGGGACACCAGGCCCGGGTCACCATGAACGATCTCGTCTTTCGCGAGGTCTCCCTGGTGGGCAGCCTGGCCTATGCGCACGACCATCCGGCGACCATCGAGATGGTGGCGGGAGGCCTGGTCGATCCGTTCCAGTTCATCACCGGCCGGATCCAGCTCGACGACATCGTCGACAAGGGCTTCCGGGAACTGGTGGACAACAAGGAGGAGAACGTCAAGATCCTCGTCCGGCCGTGACGGGGCCGACGCGCTGGCCGCTCACCCGTGAGGGCGGTGACGACGGCGCGGACCGCTGACGTGCCCGCCACGGTCCGGCTCGTCCTCAGCGGAGTCGTCGCGAACGTCGCCGCAGGGACGCTGTTCGCATGGAGCCTGGTCGCGCAGGACGTCGCGGCCGGCGTGGGCATCTCCCGCGGTACCGCCGCGACGGTCTTCGCCACGGCGATCGTGGTCTTCACCGCGACCCTGCTGGGTGTGGGCCGTGCCCAGCGGTGGTGCGGCCCCCGCCGACTGCTGTACGTGGCCGCCGGCGTGGGCGGTGCGGGACTGCTCCTGGCTGCGACAGCCACCGCGCCCCTTGCCCTGTGGGCCGGTGTAGCCCTGCTCTTCGGGACCGCCAACGGGCTGGGCTACGGCGTCGCGATCGGACTCACCGCCCGGGTGCCCGAGCATCGGGGTGCTGTGACCGGACTCGTCGTCACCGCCTACGCCGCCGGACCGGTACTGCTCGGACTCGTGGCGCCCCGCGCGCTGCGGGCCTTCGGCTGGCGGCCGTGCCTGGCCTGCCTGGCCCTGCTGGTCACTGCGCTCCTCGCGGTCGCGGCGCGGCTGGCTCCCGTGGAGGGGGCGCCGCCTCGGGCCCGGGGGGCAGCAGCTGGCTGCATCCCGCGCAGGCCGGTGGCTCTGCTGTGGCTGGTCTTCGCCGGAGGTGCCGCGCCCGCGCTCGCCCTCTTCGCTCACGCCGTCCCGGTGGCGCGGGACCGGGGACTCAGCGCGCCGGCCGCAGGCCTGGCCGTCACGGCACTTGCCACCGGCAATCTCATCGGACGGCTGGTGGCGGGGTGGGCTTCCGACCGGACCGGCCGCCTTCCGGCCCTGGCGGCGGCGCTGGCGACCGCCGCGGTCTCGATCGTCGGCCTGGCCGGCCCCACGTCGCCGCTGATCGTCCTTGCCGGGTTCCTGGGTACCGGGCTCGGCTACGGCGCCGTGTCGTCGCTGGTGCCGGCCGCCACGGCGGACCAGGTAGGCGCCGGTGCCTTCCCGACCGCCTACGGCAGGATCTTCACCGGTTGGGGCTGCGCCGGACTGCTCGCCCCCGTGGCCGGCGAATTCGTCCTCCGCCTTCAGGACGGGCACCCGGCGTTCCTGGGACTCGCCGTGGCACCGCTGATCCCGGCAGCCGCGGCGCTCCTGCTCTTGATCGAACGCGGCTCACGGGCTGCTGGAACGCGGCCGTGAGCGGGAGGGCCGGCGTCCAGCGCCAAGCCGTCTCGCGGTTTCCGGCGGCTACGACGCGAGGAGCGCAAGGGGCCGGCCGGTGCGCGTCGACAGCAAACGACGAGGCACCATGATGGCCTTGCCGACAGCCGCGGGTTGTCGGGCGTGGCCGGCGATACGTGCTCCGGTCACAGATGGGCTCTGCCTGCCGTCACCGCCGAGACGGTGCGGGCGGTGACGGCAGACCGACTCACGCAGTCGCTGCCTGCGGGGTCTGTCCCGCTACCGATGTGAACTCGTCGGACACACCGAAGCAGTCGTTGACCGCGATCTGCCCGGCCAACTGATCCAGGGTGGTTTGCAGCTGCTCGACGCTCGGGGCACGCCACAGACAGATCGCTCGGTCGACGTCCTGCGATGTCCCGGTCGCGAGCAACTCGAGGCCCGCCGGGAAGCTGTCGGGGTCGAGGCTCCGCATCATCTCGGCCCAGGCGGTGGCATCCCTGACGGTGTGGATGACGCCCACGTACATGACAACCCCTCCCTGCTGTTGCGTGCAAAGACGTGCATGGCCAGGGTCCGCGGAACCGTGGACGCGGGTCAGGGGCCTAGGTCCTGATGACTCGATGTCAGCCGATCAGTTGCAGCCGGGGGTGACGACCGTGTCGCGTGCGCGCCGTGCGCGGCCCCTGACGGCTGTTGATCAGCGAGCAGCGGCTCGTACTCCGGTCGGGCCAGGGTGTCATGCGAGCCGCCAGGCCGCGCGCTCCTTCCGGGATGGGTCGCGTGCCGCCCCGTGGCGCGGCGTGGTGTCAGACGGCGAGGCGGTCAGCCAGGACGCGCTGCGGGGCGTCCGGTGCGAGGACGAGGGCCGCGGCCAGCAGCAGCCGGCCCTGCCACGGGCTGAGGTCATGGGCGAACACCGCGCCGGCCCGTGCCAGATCGGCCCCGCCACCGCCGGTGTAGAGGGGCACCACCGGACCCGATGGCACCCGCGAGCAGACGAGCACCGGGATGCCCCGGGCGACCAGGTCCCCGGTGGCCGCGACGACCGCCGGGGTGACGTTCCCGGCGCCGAAGGCCTGGAGCACCAGCCCGGCGGCGCCGGCGGCCACCGCGGCGTACATCAGGGCCCCGTCCCCACCCACGTAGCACGCCACGACGTCAACACGGGGCAGGTCGGCAGCCAGATCGAGCGGCAGCGCCGCCGGGCGGACAGGGCGAGCGAGTGGCAGGACGGATGCAGCGGCCAGTCGCAGCACCGGGCCTCTGCCGGGAGCCGCGAAGGCCCCGCTGCGAAGCGTCTCGACCTTGCGCACGCCGTGGGCGGCGAAGACCAGCCCGTCGAAGCACAGGAGAGCACCGAGCTCGCGGGCTGCGGGGGAGGCTGCGACCAGCAGGGCATCGGCGAGGTTGGCGGGACCGTCGGGAGCCGCGGCGTCGAACGGTCGTTGCGCCCCTGTGAAGACGATCGGGCGCGGATCGTCGTGCACGAGATCGGCGAGGTACGCCGACTCCTCCATCGTGTCGGTGCCCTGGGTGACGACGACGCCGTCCACGCCCTGCGCCAGGCAGCGACGCGCCTCCGCCACCAGTCCCCGGAGGTCGGATGTCGTGAACGCGAAGCTGCCGACTGTGCCGAGGTCGCTCGTCGTCACGGTCAGTCGGGGGAGTGGCCCGGCCGCGGCGAGCAGTTCCGCGGCGGGAGTGACAGCCGCGAGCCCGTCCGGTCCCTGTCGGCTGGCGATCGTGCCCCCGGTGCCCAGCAGGTGGACGTGTCGCATGCGACCTCCTTCTCGGCCTGACACAGCCATGAGGCGACGACCACCCCACAGTGCGCGCTGTGTCGCAGGTCCGCGACCGGAGGCCCCGTTCGCGGAGGAGAGCGGCTGAGCCGCCCGGACGTCACGGCTGCCATCTGGATCTGCGGATCTGGCCGGCCACCTGTGCGAGCTTCTCCCCGGTCAGTCCTCGGCCAGCCAGACGGCTGTGTCCGGCGGCAGGGCGACGCTGCCGTCCGAGCGGCGCAGGCGCGCGGTCGACGAGAGAAGGACCGAGCCGGAGCAGCCGACGAGAGCGGTCTCGGAGCCCATGTTGACCACGCACCGCACGGTCTGGCCCCCACCGACGGACCGCACGGTGAGGACGTCGCCCTCCGTGCCGACTGTCGCCTCACCGGAGCCGAGCGCCGGGTGGGCCCCGCGCAAGGCCAGGGCCCGTCGATACAGGGTCAGCATCGAGCCGCCGTCCCGGTGCTGACGGGAGACCGCGTACCGCTCCCAGCCGGACGGGAGCGGCAGCCACGGTTGGGCGGCGCCCGCGGGGGAGAAGCCAAGGCTCTCCGCGGTGTTCCACGGCATCGGCACGCGGCAGCCGTCCCGCCCGGGGCGCGTACCGCCGCTACGGAAGAAGATCGGGTCGCGCTTCGCCACATCCGGGACGTGGGCCTGCGGCAGCCCCAGTTCGTCGCCGGCGTAGAGGTAGGCGGATCCCGGGAGCGCGAGCAGGAGCAGCGCCGCGGCGCGTGCCCGGGCGATGCCGACCGCCCCGCCGCCGAACCGGCTGACCTGACGGTCCTTGTCGTGGTTGCCGAGGACCCAGGACACCGGGGCGCCCACCTGGCCGAACGCATCGAGGGTGGTGCGCACGCCGTCGGCGAAGGCCGAGGCCGACCACGACGACTTGAGCAACCGGAACGAGAAGGACTGGTGCATCTCGTCGTCCCGTGAGTAGAGCGCCACCTCTTCGAGGTCGGCCAGGCAGACCTCACCGACGAGCATGGTGTCCGGGTACTCGTCGCAGATCGACCGCCAGCGCCGCCAGACGTCGTGCACCTCGGGCTGGTTCCACGTCATCGCCTGCTCGGGGCCGTGACCGAACAGCGTGGGGGAGTAGGCGCCCGGGTTGTCCCGGAGTCCGGCGTCCTTGAACAGGCCGTAGGCGACATCGACCCGGAAGCCGCTGACGCCCCGGTCGAGCCAGAACCGCAGGGTCTTCTCGAAGTCGGCGGCCACGGCGGGGTTCCGCCAGTTCAGGTCGGGCTGCCCGGGGGCGAACAGGTGCAGGTACCACCGGCCGTCGGGCGTGGGCGACCACGCTGGGCCGCCGAAGAGGGACTGCCAGTTGTTCGGCGGCTGGTCCGACGGCGGGGCGAAGTGGTAGCGGGACGCCTCGGGCGAGTCCGGGTCGGCAAGCGCGGCCTGGAACCACGGGTGGCGGTCGGACGTGTGGTTGGGGACGACGTCGAGAAGGACTCGCAACCCGAGTCGACGTGCGTCGGCCACGAGGGCCTCCAGGTCGGCGAGGTCGCCATAGTGGGGGTCGACCGCCCGGTAATCGATGACGTCGTAGCCGCCGTCCGCGCCACCGGACGGGTAGTGGGGATTGATCCACAGCGCGTCGACGCCGAGCCAGGCGAGGTACGGCAGGCGGGAGCGGACACCTGCCAGGTCGCCGATGCCGTCGCCGTTGCTGTCGGCGAAGGAGCGCAGGTAGACCTGGTAGACGACTGCTGTCCGCCACCAGGCCGACGAGGGCTCGGATGCCGCCTGCTGGTGGGCGGAGGTTGTCCCCGCTGTGGAAAGCCGACGTCGCATGTGCCCACCATCAGCCGTCGGGCGCCTCGAGTTGTGGAGCACAAATGTCAAACCACGGTGCCCTCAGGGACAGGTCTTGACAACGCCTGACGGCTGGCCTGGTCAGCCGCGCGGGCGCGAGTTGACCGTCACCGCCCGGGGTCTGCGCCTGGTCGTGAGGAGCCGTCGGGAGGAGCATGGGCCGGTGCCCTTCGACGTTCAGCGGCTGCTGCGGTTGTGGACCGATCCGCTGCCCGGGGACGATGGAGCAGCGGCGGCGGCCTTCCGGGAGCTGTACTCCGACCCCGTCACCGTCAACGGCGCCTCGCTGACTGCGGCCGACCTGGTCGCCCGCGCCCGGGGAATGCAGGCAGCTCTCGAGCGACCGGAGCATGAAGTGTTGAGCGTGGTCGACGCCGGCACTTCCGTCGCTGTCGCCTTCCGGCTGGCCGGTGTGCAGGTGGGCCCGTTGGAGACCTCGGTCGGGCGACTGCCCCCGACCGGGCAGCGACTGGACCTTCGGATAATCGACGTCGTGACACTGGCCGACGGCCGGATCAGCGGCATCTGGATGGTGGTGGACTGGCTGAGCGCGCTCGCCGCTGCAGGTGCCGTCCACATGTCAGGTCACGTCGACGACCCGGTCGCACAGGCGGGGTCCCGCTCCGGGACCTGAGATCGGTGCGTGCACGGAGCTGAGTGCGACGGGCCCATCCCCGGGTGCGGCGCCGTCGTCGGAGCACCGGCTCGATGTGCGCTCGACATCTCCGCCGCTTCCCGGCACAGCAGCTCCTGGAAGCGGTCCCCGAGGACCTGGATGCCCACCGGGAGCCCAGCGGTCGTCCCGCCGCGACTGAGTTGACTCCACCCCTTGACGGATGAATTGAATCACCATTCAATTCGTGACGTGGGTCGCACACCGGGGGCTACCGCCGCCTCCACATGCCAGCGGTTGCTGCGGGCGGCTGCCGACGTCTTCGCCCGCCGCGGCTACGAAGGCACGAGGGTGGCGGAGATCGCGGAGGCGGCCGGACTGAGCAACGGCGCGCTGTACGCGTACTTCGGCTCCAAGGCGGAGCTGCTCGTGGATGCGCTGCGCGCGCACGGGCAACGGATGCTCGCCGACCTGGCGTCCGCGGACCCCACGCGCTCGATCAGCGATCTGCTCCTCCAGACCGGCCGGTCCCTCCATCTGCAGCGGGAGCCCGACGATCAGCTGGTGATCGAGGCGCTGATCGCCGCTCGCCGTGACGAGGAGGTGGCCGCTCCGATGCGCGCCTACGTCCGGGAGCGGGCCGACTGGCTGGCCGGCCTCGTGCAGGACGCCCAGGAACGCGGCGAGCTCGATCCGGGCATCGCGCCGTCGGCCGTCGCGCACTTCTGCCTTTCCCTCGCCGCCGGGACCGCTCTGGTGAGCCCGGACCTCAATGACGTGGACGACGAGGAGTGGGCAGCTCTGCTCGCCCGCCTCCTGGCCGCCCTCGGCCCCACCCACCCCACAGAAGAGATGGGAACCGCCGAATGAGAGTGCAGATCGATCCAGCACTGTGTCAGGGCCACGGCCGCTGCTACGACCTCGTCCCGGACCTGTTCGGTGAGGACGAGGACGGTTACGCGACCCTGACCCCGCTGACCGCCGACGGCTCCGTGCCGGCGGGCCGGGAGGACGACGCCCAACTCGCGGCGGACAACTGCCCGGAACTGGCGATCGTCCTTGTCGGGGGGGCCTGAGATGACCACCGACGACCGGTTCGCCCAGGACTACCGCGACATGCGGGTCGCGCCCGAGCTCATCGAGCACACCGAGGTCGTCACCGGCCCGGTGTCGGACTGGGCCACCGACTTCTCCCACATGGAGCCGGAGTACGCCGCCGGCGCGATCGACATCTGGGACGACCTCCGGCAGCGCTGCCCCGTGGCGCACACAGAGCGGTTCGGAGGGGCCTGGCTGCCGACCACGTACGAGGACGTCGCCGCGGTCGCCTACGACACGGAGCAGTTCTCGTCCCGGTCGATCATCATGGGCAACTACCGCACGCCGCGGGAGATGGCCCCGATCGGTGACAGTCCGCCGATCTCCTCCGACCCGCCGTTCCACCACGACGCCCGCAAGCTGCTGTTGCCGGCGTTCACGAAGACCGCCGTCGGCAAGCAGGAGGAGTCGACCCGGGCCTTCTGCCATTCGCTGATCGACGGGTTCGAGGGGCGCGACGTCGTCGACGCGGCCGCGGAGTACGCCCAGCACATCCCGATGCGCGTGATTGCCGACATGCTGGGCTTCCCGCCGGAGGACGGGCCGCAGTTCAAGGTCTTCGTCGAGAACGTGCTGGAGGGCGTCAACCTCCCGTTCGACGAGCGGATGGAGCGCACTGCCGGCCTGTTCGACTACCTGTTCGCGCAGGTCCGCGACCACGCCGACAATCCGCGCGAGGACCTCACCAACTACCTGATGAACGTGGAGCTGTACGGCCAGAAGCTCGAGCCGCTGCACGTCGCCGGCACGATGGCCCTGCTGCTCGTCGCCGGGATCGACACGTCGTGGAGCGCCATCGGCGCGTCGCTGTGGCACCTGGCAAAGACGCCCGAGGACCGTCGGCGGCTGGTCGCCGAGCCTGGTCTGATGTCGACGGCGATGGAGGAGTTCCTCCGCGCCTACGCGCCGGTCACGATGGCGCGGCTGGTCAAGGAGGACATGGAGTGGCGGGGCGTCGACATGAAGGCCGACGACTGGATCCTGCTGTCCTTCCCCGCTGCCAACCGTGATCCCGAGAAGTTCGACCGCGCCGACGAGGTGGTCATCGACCGCACGGTCAACCGGCACGCCGCGTTCGGTCTGGGCATTCACCGCTGCGTCGGGTCGCACCTCGCGCGGATGGAGCTGCGCGTCGCGCTCGAGGTCTGGTTGGAGCGCATCCCGGAGTTCTCGCTGGCCGAGCCCCCCGCGGTGACGTGGTCGTCCGGTCAGATCCGCGGTCCTCGGACACTGCCCCTCCGAATCGGCTGACCGGCGAACTGCACCGACCACTGCGCACGAAGAGGGCCGCATTCGCCATCCGGATGCGGCCCTCTTCCTGCGCGGCTCCACGCCTGGCAACAGTGCCGGTGGGGCGAGTCGACGAACGCCGCGGCGACGATCGCCACCGGGCCCGCGAGCAGAGCGGGCGCACGCCGCTCCGGAGGTCGCCGTCGTCCTGGCCGACCACGTCGAACAGCAGGACGTCGATGATCCGCACCGCCGCTCAGGCCAGGCCGAACAACAGAGCGTCGTCGCCCCGCCCGGCCGGTGGCTCAGGACCTGCTGGGCGACGGCGACAGCCGGTCGGTGAGGAGGTGTGTGCGCACCCGCCGGTGCGCGTCAGCTCAGGGCGGCCTGGGCGAGCAGATCGACCTGCGCCGGGTCGCCCACGCTGGGGTCGAGGATCAACTCGTCGACGCCGACCTCCGCGAACCCGGCGATGACGTCCCTGATCGCCTCGGGTGAGCGGTGCGCGCCCGACGCGATCATCTCGGCCGTCTCGGGGCCCAGGACCCGGTAGTAGTCGGCCAGGTTCGCCCGCGACTGCTCCTCCGTGTCGCCGAGACCGAAGTAGTTGAGCGCCACGATCCGCGGCGCTCCCTCGCGGCCGGCGTCCCGCCAGGCGGCGCGCACGCGCTCGATGAACGGCGCGATCATCTGCGGCGGCAGCCCGCCCGCGGTCCACCCGCTCCCGTACTCGATCGTCCGCCGGACGGCCGAGTCGCTCATCCCGCCGACCACGATCGGCACGGTCACCGGAGCCGGCACCACCGGCGGGCCGCCGTTGAGCAGGGGCTCGCCGGCGAAGGCGCGCCGCAGGTCGGCCAGTTGCTGATCGAACACGCTGCCGCGGCTGTGGAAGTCCCGTCCGGTCAGGAGGAAGTCGTCCTCGCGGCCACCGACGCCGAGGCCGAGGGTGAGCCGTCCGCCGCTGAGCTCCTGCACGGTGGCGGCCTGCTTGGCCAGCTCGGCGGTGCTGCGCGTCGGCGCGAGCAGGATGTCGGTCAGGAGCCGGATGCGTTCGGTCACCGCGCCGGCGGCCGCGAGGACCGTCAGCTCCTCGTAGTTCGGGTATGCCACCCGCCCGATCGTCGCCAGGCTCGAGAAGCCGGCGGTCTCGGCCCGCCGGGCCCACTCCAGCAGCTGCGGGCCCGTGGTGCCCCGGACGCTGTTCGGGATGCCGATGCCGATGTCCACCGCGCTCTCCTCTCGTCAGGCGGTGCCCGCCCAGCCGCTCCACCGCTCGACGGTGACGACGAGGAGCGGCCCCGCCGGAGGGTCGTCACGGTACTGAGAAAACCGCCGCACCAGTGCCTGGATCCCGCGATGCGTGCCCGACGGTTCATCCACCACCTCGCCGTACCCGTCGGCGCGGACCCACCACAGTCGCCGCCAGTCGTCCTCGTAGTGGTCGACGAGGAGGGCACAGCGGGGGTCGGCACGGATGTTGGCCAGGCGCTGCAGGCCACGGGAGCGCTTCGGCTTGGCATCGACGGCCGAATACACCGTGTCCTCGATGAGCGCGAACACCATCGGGACGACGTGTGGCCGGCCGTCCGGCCGGACCGTCGAAAGGTGGGAGACCGGGCTGGAGGCGAACAGCCTGCGCAGCTCGGCATTCTCCACCCAATCCGTCCTACCCGGGTGCCGGGTCTGGTACTCGATGGCGTGCGCTGGAGAGCCCATTGGCTCGGCGGCAGGCCCGGCAATCATTCAGAGGAGGTGCGAGTGGACGCGGAACCTGGCGCGATGAATCGGTGGAACCGCGGAGCGGACTCGGTGCCACCAGCGCCACGGGGAACGCAGTTCGTGCGGCTCAGGCCAACGCCGTCAGAACCCGCGGGTTCCGCCGCCCGCCATGACCAGCTCGCCGTCCTCCACGACACCACGGTGCCGTCCGTCAAGATCAACACCCACGTCCCCGGGTATCTGAACCGGCATAGCCTCGATCCCGTGCTCTTTACGGTGGCCTCGGCTCACCTGCTCGCCATGGAGGCGCACGAAGGCCAGGTCGTCGAGCAGGGCGGCGACTACTACCTGCACCGCCTCGTCCCGCTTGCCGACGCGGCCAGGCCCTACGGGGCTCGCGCCGAGATGGCGGCGGTCCTGCACCGCATCATCGAGCACACCCGGGACCACCCCGACGTCACCGGTCGCTACGACGCGGACCGGCTGCGCGCCCTCGAGGTGCCCGAGGAAGTCGTTCGAGCGATCGAGGCGGTCACCCGGCGCCCCGGCGAAAGGTATCTCGGCGGCCTCATTCAACGCTCCGCCGCCGACCGGCTCGGCCGCTTGATCGCGCTCTTGGACAACAAGTGCGACCTCGACCAGACCGTGGACCTGGCCAGAGCCGACCCCGACAAGGCCCGCATCCTGCGCGAAGGCCGCTACCTCCCAGCGCGGCGCATCCTGCTCAAGGCCGAGGCCGCCGACCTGCAGCGCATCCTGGCGTGAGCGTCTCGGAACGCGACGTCCGCCTTTGCCTGCCACTCCCGCAGATCGACGCCCACGGCAGGGCGGCCGTCCGGGTGCCCAGGGACGAGAGTCGGACGATGTCGCCCGTTTCGGTCCGCGGCCACCTGCCGACGTCACCGAAGTCGTCGCCCCGCAGGAGGTGCAGGTCGGCGCATGCCGCGGACGACACTGGTCCCATTTGATCGTCCGGTTCCTGCTGGCGGGGCTCGGAGACGCGCTGAGACGGCCCGCGAACCCTGCATTCGTGACTGAACCCCCACGGTCTTCGACCGCGGGGGTTCCGATCAGTGTCCGAGGGCGACTTGGACACCGCGGTGTGGCACTCGCCCACCCGCAGCCGGAGCGGGGGAGTCCTGCGCGGCACCGCTGAGGCGTCGGAAGAAGTGCGCGATCTTCCAGTGTCAGCTCGGCGTCGCACCTGTCGGCGCGACGACTGGTCGGTGCTGGCGTGACGGGTCAGACGTTGACGCCGGACCTCGTCCGGTAGGTGGCAGAACCAGACCTCGGTGAGCACCCTGCGGACGTCGCCCCACGGTTCGGACTCGTCGAGCAGGTAGTTGCCCTCGCTCAGGAGGACCCGTGCCGCCGGCTCCACCGCGATGGCGCCGGCAACGGGTTGCTCGGTGGTGCGGTCGAAGGTGGCGCGTACACGTGTTGCCGGTCTCGCCGGCCACCCGGCGCAGGAGGGCCCGGCCACCCGGCGCAGGAGGGCGAGGTAGCCGTAGCCGTCGAAGGTGTCGAGGGCGCCCTTGCGCTCCCGCCGTCACAGCCGGTCGAACTCGACGTCCGCGAGGTGGAAGCCGTCCATGGGGACCGAGGCGACCGGTATCCCGCGCGTGCGCAACGCCTCCGCCAGGCCGGCGGCGAGCGTCGATCTGCCTGCGCCCGGCGATCCGGCGATGCCCAGGAGCACACGGTCGCGCCGCGGCCAACTCCTCGATCCTCGCCACCAGACGGTTCTCGTCGACGGCGTCGAGGTGGGGAGCCGAGGCGCTCGGCCGCTCTCACCCTCACGCACCGCTGACCTCCAGGAAGGTCGACATGAAGGCCTCCTTCACTGATCGTGTCCGTCGGGGGAGGTCCTGGCCTTGGGGACCGGTCGCGATGGTGCAGCTGACTCAGTCGGTGTCGTCGGCCCGGACGGCGAGGACGGGGCACGTGGCGTTCAACAGGATGCGTTGGGCGTTGCTGCCGAGCAGCGCCTTGCCGACGGGGGAGCGGCGGTGGATGCCCACGACGAGCAGTTCGGCGCCGACCTCCTCCGCAACGCCCAGGACGGCTTCGGAGGCGGTGCCGGTGCCGATGTCCAGGTGCCTGATCCGGTGGGGCACGCCCTGGGTGTCCAACCGCGCCGTCAGGGCGTCGAGGTCGAGTTCATCGGCGGCGGTGGGCCGGGTGTAGCCGACCGAGTCGACCGCGTTCACGATGACGACGTCGGTCTCCCGCCACCGCGCCTCGCGGGTCGCCTCCGTGACGGCCAGGTAGCCGGTGGCGTCGGGCACGTAGCCCACGACGACGGTCACGGGGCCGCCTCGCCGGCGCTCGTCGCGCCCGTGCCCGAACTCGCAAGCTCGCTCACGAGGCGACCTCGTCCTTGACGGGAGGCGCCGGTAGCGCGCCGGTCATGATCCCCACGACCTCGTTCATGGTGTGGTCCTGGGGTCGCACCACCGTCGCGCGGCGGCCGAGCCGGTGGATGTGGATCCGGTCGGCGACCTCGAAGACCGCGGGAATGTCGTGGCTGATCAGGACCACCGGTATCCCGCGGCCCGTGATTCGCTTGATCAGGTCGAGGACGCCCTTGGACTCGCGGACGCCGAGTGCCGCTGTGGGCTCGTCCATGATCACGACCTTGCGGCCGAAGGCGGCGGCGCGGGCGACGGCGACCGTCTGTCGCTGGCCGCCGGACAGGCTGTCGACCGGCTGGGTGATCGACTGCAGCGTGGTGATCCCCAGCTCGTCCATCTGCTGGCGCGACTGCTTGCGCATCTCCTTGGTGTCGATCATGCGCAGGACCGAGCCGAGCGGACCCTTGCGCTTGATCTCCCGACCGAGGAAGAGGTTGGTGGCGATGTCGAGCGCCGGGGCCATCGCGAGGTCCTGGTAGACGGTCTCGATGCCGGCCTGCTGCGCGTCGTGCGGGCTGCGGAAGTGCACCGGCTTGCCGTCCAGCAGGACCTCGCCGGAGTCGGCGATGACGTCGCCGGAGAGCACCTTGATCAGGCTGGACTTCCCGGCACCGTTGTCGCCGATGACCGCGAGCACCTCCCCGGCGCGGAGGTCGAAGTCCGCTCCGTTGACGGCTGTCACGTGGCCGTAGCGCTTGACGATGTTGCGTGCCTCCAGCACGGTCTCGCTCATCGGGCCTTCCTCCGGGTGATGGCGTCGAGGGCGACGGCGGCGATGACGAGCACGCCGGTGACGATGTTCTGGTACAGCGGGTCGATGCCCGCCTGGGTGAGACCGGACTGCAGGACCAGGACGATCAGCGCACCCAGGTAGCTCCCCAGGACCGTGCCGCGGCCACCGAACAGGCTGGTGCCGCCGATGACGACGGCGGTGATGGTGTCGAGGTTCGCGGTCGGGAACGCGTTCGGCGAGGTGGCGGGACTACGGCCGAAGGCCTGCAGGGCCGCCAATGCGTACAGCAGGCCGGCAAGCACGTACACCGAGAGCAGGACGCGCCGGACGTTGATGCCGGTGCGCTTGGCGGCCAGGTCGTTGTTGCCGACGGCGTAGACGTGCCGCCCCCAGGACGTTCGAGTGAGGGAGAAGTGCAGGACCGCCACGCTGAGCAGGACGACCACGACGCCGATGGTGATCTGGAACTGCCCGAACAGGTACCCGCCCTTGGACAGGAACGTCAGCGGGCCTTCGTCGACGAGCAGTGTCTGCTTGGTGTACAGCCGCGACGTCGCCTGCAGGATCGTCAGCAACCCCAGGGTGACGATGAACGGGGGCAGGCCCAACCGGGAGACGAGCAACCCGGAGATCGCCCCGAGGAGTGCGCACAGGAGCAGGCCGACGAACATGGCCGGCCACTGCTGACCCACGCCGCCCGCGGCCAGCTTGGCGATGACAAGGGACGCCAGCACCATGATCGCCCCGTTGGCCAGGTCGATGCCGCCGGTCAGGATGATGATCGTCTGGCCCAGGGCGAGGGTCCCGACGACCACGGACTGCTGAAGGATGAGCGAGGTGTTGTCCACGCTCAGGAAGTTCTGGGTGAGGATCGAGAAGGCGATGATCAGGACGATCAGCGCGCCCAACGGTCCGAGGACGGGGTTGCGGAAGATCCGGTCCGTGATCGTGGCGGCACGTGTGCCGGAGGTGTCTGGAGCCGCGGGAGCCTCTTCTTCCGCGGCCTGGAGCGAGCCGGTCATGTCGGGCGCCTTTCCTGTCGCCGAGCGCTGGTGAGGTGCGGACCGGCGACGTCCTGGACCACGCCGGTTCGCCGGGCTGGTCGCGCCGGCGCAGGCGCCGACACGACCAGCCCGTCATGATCAGGACTTGCCGCCCCAGCAGTTCTGCAGGCCCCAGGTGGTGTCCTTGGAGTCGAGGCCACCGAGCGGCTTGTCGGTGATCAGCTGCACACCGGTGTCGATGTAGCCGGTGGTGGGGACGGTGGGCTTGCTGCCGTCCTTCGCGAAAGCGACCGCGGCGTCCACGCCCGCGACGGCCATCTTCGCCGGGAACTGCATGACCGTGGCCGCGATCTGGCCGTTTTTGACGGCCGTGACGCCTGCGCAACCGCCGTCGATGGAGCCGACGATCACAGAGTCGGTCTTGCCGGCGTTCTTCAGGGCGGTGGCGGCGCCGATCGCGGCCGGCTCGTTGATCGTGTAGACGGAGTTGATGTTCGGGTCCTTCTGCAGCAGGTTCTCCATGGCCGTCTGGCCCTTGCCCTGGTCGCCGCTGGTGTTCTCCTTCCCGGCGATCTGCGGGCTGCTGTCGGTCAGGCCCATGCCGGAGAGGAAGCCGCTGTGCCGCTGGTCACCGACCGAGACGCCGGGCTGCAGGTCGAGCATGGCGAGCACCGGCGTAGTGGAGCCGAGCGCGGCCTTGACGTAGGCGCCCTGCTGCTCGCCGGCCTTTGTGTTGTCGGTGGCCCACGTGGCGTCCACGCCCTTGTTGCCGTCGGTCTGGGTGTCCAGGGCGGCGACGAAGACGCCCTTCTGCTGCGCCTGCAGCAGAGTCGGGACGATGGCCTTGGAGTCGTTCGGCGTGATCAGGATGGCCTTCACGCCGGAGGCGATCATGTTCTGCACCGCCGTGACCTGGCTGTCGTTGTCGCCGTCGGCGGTCCCGGCTGCAGCGGTCAGCTCGGCGCCCATCTTCTGCGCCTCGGCCTGCGCGGCATCGCGCATCGAGATGAAGTAGGGGTTCGAGTCGGTCTTCGTGATCAACCCGATCTTGACGGTGCCGCTGCTGCCACCGCCCCCGCTGTCGCTGCCGCCGCTCTTGGTGCTGGTGCAACCGGCGATCAGGGCGGACAGGGTGAGTGCGGTCACGGCGAAGGTGACCGCGCGGGGGGTGCGGGACGTGGAACGCATGATTGGGTCCTCCTGTCGAGCCCCCGTGGACGACGGGTGCCTCGGTCTGCTGGGTGGGAGTTCGCTGGACAGTGGGGGCGCGTCGCCCGTCTGCCGCGGTGGTGCGAGAGGCGCGGCCGTCTCAGGACGCACGATGACCACCGCGACGGCGAGCCGTCGTGGTGGGAGGAACCGGCCGGCAGCTGCTGGCCGTCGCCCCGTCACGGGGCCGGACCGGTGCACGTCGCGGCCGGATGGAGCCGCTCGGCGAGGCCGGGAAGTGGAGTGCGCATCAACGACCGCCCGACCTCATGCGCGGTTGGACCACCCGCCTGACCAGCCGGTGTGGGCGGAACCGTAAAGGCCGGTAAGGGCACGCGCAAGACCTTCCGTGACCGGTCGTCAGGCTGCTGTCATGCGCTCGACACGAGGGGCGCCATGTCCGGCGAGACGGATGAGGCGCGGCTCGCCGCGGTCAGCCGGTCGACCGTCTCCCACGTGCCGAACGACACGCGGGTGGGCGGCGATGCCACACGCGAGGCCGTGCTGAGCGGCGGCGACCGGCTGCCGGAGACCGCCCTCGGCTGGTGCGTCGCGACCTCTCGCCCGATGACGCTCGGTTCCGCCGGCACCCCGCAGAGCGCCCCGTACTTCAGCGATCCCGCGGACCTGCAGCTGACGCATCGGAGGGCAGAGCTGAGGGTCAGCGCTGCGGCATCATGCTTCCCGTCTGCACGTACCGCGCGTGCCAGCTCAGCGACTCTTCGAGCAGATGGGGAGTGTGCCGGCCGAAGGCACCGCTGAGCGCCCGGTCGAAGTAGTCCTCGAGCAGGGGCCGGTAGTCCGGATGCGCGCAGTTGTCGATCAGCAGGCGGGCCCGGCGGCGCGGCGCCAGCCCGCGCAGATCGGCGAGCCCCTGCTCGGTGACGATCACGTTGACGTCGTGCTCGGTGTGGTCCACGTGCGAGACCATGGGCACGATGCTGGAGATGGCGCCCCCCTTCGCCGTCGAGGGTGTGACGAAGAACGATATGTAGGCGTTGCGCGCGAAGTCGCCCGACCCACCGATGCCGTTCTGGATCCGGCTGCCCATGAGGTGCGTGGAATTGACGTTGCCGTAGATGTCGGCCTCGATCACCCCGTTCATGGCCAGCACGCCCAGCCGCCGCACGAGTTCGGGATGATTGCTGATCTCCTGCGGGCGGAGCACGATCCGGTCCCGATAGTCCCGCGCGTTGTCGTTGAACTCGGCGACCGCGTCGGGGCTCAGGGAGAAGGCGGTCGCGGACGCCACCGACAGCGTCCCCGACTTGAGCAGGCCGAGCATGCCGTCCTGGATGACCTCGGTGTAGGCGGTGAGGTTCTCGAACCGCGACTGCGCCAACTCCGCGAGCGCCGCATTCGCCACGTTGCCCACTCCCGACTGGACCGGGAGCAGCTCGGCCGGCAGCCGTCCCCGGGCGACCTCGTGCTCGAGGAACTCGATGAGATGCCCGGCGATCTGCCGTGAGGCCTCGTCGGGTGGGGTGAAGGCGCTGTTGCGATCGGGCGCGTCGGTCTCCACCACTGCGATGACCTTCTCCGGCGGGCAGCGCAGATACGGCTCGCCGATCCGGTCACCAGGCCGGACCAGCTGGATCGGCACGCGGTTCGGTGGCAACGCGGTGCCGTAGTAGATGTCGTGCATCCCGTCGAGGTAGGGGCTCTGCCAGGAGTTGACCTCGAGGATCACCGCGTCGGCCCGGTCGATCCAGGTCTTGTTGTTGCCGACCGAGGACGAGGGGATGAGGCGTCCGTCCGCGGTGATCCCGCTGACCTCGATCAGGGCGACGTCGAGATGCCCGAGAAAGCCTTCCCACACCATCTGCGCGACGTGCGACAGGTGGACGTCGATGTACTCCATGTGGCCGCTGTTGATCTTCTCGCGGCTGACCGGGTCGGACTGGTACGGCAGCCGCAGTTCGATCCCGTCGGCTGCCGCGAGGGCTCCGTCCAGTTCCGGGGCGGTGGACGCGCCGGTCCAGACGTTGATCCTGAAACGAGCGCCGGATGCGTTGGCTTCGGCGATTCGTTTCGCGAGAGCGAGTGGGACCTCTTTGGGATAGCCCGCGCCGGTGAACCCGCTCATCCCGACGGTGGCGCCCGGACCGATCATCGCCGCAGCCACATCGGCGGGGACGACCTTCCGAGCCAGCGCGGGGTAGCGGATGCGTCCGCTTCTTGGCATGGCACATCACCTGCTTCGAGGGATGCGGCTGCCGGAACAAGGCTCGAAAACAAGGCTCCGAAACAAGGCTCCGACGAACCGCGACGGCCCAGCCTCGTGAAGGCTACCCAGCGGCCGTCCGCGGGGCGACATGACGACATGTCGCCCAGGAGTCGGCAGTCCCCGCGTCATGCAGCGACCCGCTCCAGGGTCCTCACGCAGAGGGGATCGGGCCGGTGGAGCGGGCCGGTCGCGAAAGGGCTCACCCGGCGACCCGGCCGCCCGCGACGTCGATGGTGAGGCCCGTGAGCCAGGAGGCGGCGTCGGACGCGAGGAAGAGGGCCACCTGGGCGACGTCGTCGGGCGCGCCGAGCCGGCGCAGCGGGTGCATCGCCGCAACCTGCTCCTGTACCGCAGCGGGCATGTGCGTGGCGACCTTCTCGGTGCGGATGGACGACGGCGCGATTGCGTTGACCCGCACGCCGCGCGGGCCTACCTCGGTGGCCAGGTGGCGGGTGAGCATCACCAGGCCGGCCTTGGCGACGCCGTAGGCCAGATTGGCCTGGCTGGGTTGGCGGCCGGCCGACGACGACATGGTCAGGATCGCCCCGGCGCCGCGCTCGAGCATCCCGGGCAGGAACGCCTGGATGGTGAGGAACGCCGAGGTCAACTCGGAGTCGAGGACCTGCCGCCAGTGCTGCTCGGTCAGCTCCGGCGTAGGGACCGGCGCGCCCTGGCCGCCGGCGAAGACAGCGAGCACGTCGACCGGACCGAGCCGGGTCTCGGTCTGCTCGCGGACGCGGGCAAGGGCGGCGGCGTCGGTGACATCGGCGGCGACGGCGATCGCGGTGGCGCCGCCCGAGGTGATGTCGGAAACGACCCCGTCCAGGGCGTCGCGGTCGCGGCCGACGATGCAGACCTTCGCACCCTGGGCGGCGAAGGCCCGGGCGGTGTGGGCGCCGATGCCGCGCGAGCCGCCGGTGACGAGCACGGTTTTGTGCCGCAGGTCGGGATAGGTGGCTTCCATGCCGATGGCCTCCCCGGGCGGGGCAGGGCGCACGCGCGCCGTGGGTCACGGCTGATCAGCACCGGGGCGGCGTCGTCAGCTGCGGCGTGGGCCTACCCGGTGCCAGGGCAGGTGCCCGCCAGGACGCGGGTGGGGGACGGGGGCACCTTGGCCCGGCGAGGTCGCGGCTCGGCGAGCTCTCTCCTCATCCGCCGCGTCCAACTCCATCCACACCCGCCGTCGATCCGCCTGGGTGTGCATCTGCGCCATCGCCTGGACCCGGAGGATCTGGTCCGGAGTGGCAGTGTGCTGGACGACGGCGATCTCGGCCTCGCGCATCGCCACCTCGGCGGCGAACTCCTCCGGCGTGCTGGGGCGTTCGTCGACGTAGTCCGCTTCGGCGGTCGCCGGATGGGCGTACGGACTGTCCGGCGGGAGGTGACCACCGACCCGGCCGTAGGCACCGAGCAGCAGCATGAGCAGCCCGACCACGACGGAGAAGACCACGTTGCTGAGCTGGAACGCCAGCACATTGAGGCGGGTCTCCAGCACGATCGAGTTGACGAACGCGGAGAGCAGGAACAGCGGGCCCAGGACGATCATGACCGTCGATGCGGTGCGTGCACTGCGCGCGGCGGCGGCGAGGAGCACGAGCGCGACGACCACGGAGATGGTCGACAGCAGGCCGTTGGAGGACATCCCCAGGACCGGTTGACCCCGGGTCGAGAGGAAGTGCTGGCCGCTCGCGAAGCCGAGCCCGGCGAAGACCAGCAGGAACAGCGCCACGATGACGGCGCCGGCGCGCTGGACGGTGTAGACGCGGGCCCCGAGGCCTGGCCGTTCTTCGGAGGGAGCGGAGCCGGCCGTCGTGCGGTGGGGGAGGTGCAGTCGCAGTGGCATGGTGAGCTCCGATGAGGAGGGGAGGGTGGCCATTCTTCGCTCTTTCGGCTCCCGTGGCTGCGGGAATGGACGTCCTTTTCGTGGTTCCGCGAGGCACCGCGCTCGAGCGGGAGGGCAGAGGCCCGGCGCCCCGCAAGCTCGCGTCACTGGTCGGGCCGGGCTGTCCGAGGTGGAGGCGGTGCGCAGCGGCTGTGGGCTCGCGTATCCGGGCTCAGATCCGAACGCCGGTGCCCATCGAGGTCCAGGGGCCGCCTGGTATCGGGCGGACCCCGAGCGCCCCTGCCAGCCGCCGTCCGGGCGGAGGTGGGTGCTTGGCGGTCGGCGGCTCGCCCCATCCCGCTCGAGTGGTCCCACGACGTCGCGCCGGTCTGCCGGGGCCTGACGGCTTCAAGTGCGCCCGCGCCGCGAGAGGAAAGCGGATGAGCGTGCTGGTGAAGGCGGGTGCGGGACGACGCGCAGCATCCAACCCGCCAGTAGAAAAATTACCGTTACGAAGAAACCCAACCAGCCAGTTGACACCGACTCACGTCCGGACCTAGCGTGCGATCTACGTCACCGCGAGGCCTCTCCGGTCGGCGACCTGACCTCTTGGAGGCACGTGTGGCTGTCTTGGTCCACGACTTCGTTCACTCAGCTGTGCGACGGTTCGGTGATCGCACGGCGCTGGTCGACGATCGCGGCAGATCGTCCTTCACGGAGATGTGGGAGCGCAGCAAGCTGCTCGCGGGCGCCCTCGTCGAGCTCGGTGTGGAACCCGGCGACCGGGTCGTCGCGCTGATGAGCAACTGCAGCGAGTGGGTGGAGGTCGACAACGCGGCCTCCATGACCGGTGCCATGCGGGGGCGCCTCAACAATCGCGACTCGGCGCGGGAGTTCGCCTGGGTCCTCAACGACGTCCGGCCCAAGGTGGTCATCACCGGACCCGAGTTCACGGCGCTGGTGCAGCAACTCGTCGACAGCGGCGCGGCGCCCCCCACGCGCGTCGTCGGCCTGCGGGACAGCGGCGACTACGAACAGCTCCTGGCGGCGGCCACGCCCCTGGAGCCGCAGGCGCTCCCGGACGAGACGCCGTACCTGGTGTTCCACACGTCGGGAACGACGGGGCGCTACAAAGGGGCCATCTACACCCACCGCAACTGGGTCAACATCTACCGGAACATCCTCGCCACCATCATGGGCGACATGGGGCCGGATTCGGCGCTGGTCCACGTGGGTCCGCTCTCGCACCAGTCCGGCATCCTGACGGCTCCCGCGCTGTACCGCGGGGCGAGGTCGGTCATGATGCCGTCGTTCGACGCCGACAAGTTCTTCGACGTCGTGGAGCAGGAGCGCATCACCCACACCATTCTTGCGCCGGCGATCATCAACGCACTGGCGAGCCACCCTGGTGCGGCGTCCCATGACCTGAGCAGCCTGCGCCGCATCTACTATTCCGGGTCGCCGATCGCGCCGGCGGCACTCCACAGGGCCATCGATGTCTTCGGCCCGATCTTCCTGCAGGGGTACGGGTCCACCGAGAGCGGGACGATCTACAACACGATCCTGTCTCCGGAGGAGCACGTGGAGGCCCTGCGCAACCGTCCCGAGCGGCTGAGCTCCTGCGGCCGTCCTAACCCCTTCTTCGATGTGAAGATCGCGGACGACGACGGCAAGGAGGTGGCCCAGGGCGACATGGGGGAGCTCTGGGTCCGGGGAGATGCGGTGTCCCAGGAGTACTGGGAACAGCCCGAGGCAACAGCCGCCGTATACGTCGACGGCTGGTTCCGGATGGGTGACCTCGCGACGAGTGACGAGGAGGGTTACATCACCATCGTCGACCGCAAGAACGACATGCTGATCAGCGGTGGCCTCAACGTCTACCCGCGCGAGGTCGAGGACGTCATCGCGGCGCATCCGGCCGTCAACGAGGTGGCCGTCATCGGCATCCCCCACGAGAAATGGGGAGAGGCGGTCAAGGCCTGCGTCTCACTGCGGCCGGGCGCGACGCTCACGCTGGACGAGCTCCAGCAGCACTGCCGCGACGCCGGGCTTGCTTCTTACAAGAAGCCGCTCTCGCTCGACATCATCGAGGAGATCCCCAAGACGGCGGTCGGGAAGGTCTTCCGGCGTGCGTTGAGGGAGCCCTACTGGGTGGGTCAGGACCGGCGCGTCCGTTGAGCCGGCAGGCGGCGGTCCGGGTGGGGCGGTCGGCCGCGCACCCGGACCGCCGCCTGCAACGACCGGCCTTCTGAGGGACATCTCGCATCGTCCCGGCGGCGGCGGAGCACCGCCGTCACGCGGAGCGATCGACCACTGCCCCGTGCTGCCCGAGAGAGGTTCCGACAGATGAAGGTCGATTTCCAGCTGGACGTGGCCCCGGGACGCGTTCTCCAGGCTGCTCGGCACGTCGAGGATGAGGGGTACGACGGCGTCTCCCTGATCGAGGCCGCGCACGACCCTTTCCTCGCCGCGGCCCTCGTCGCGTCCGCCACCTCGCGTGCCCAGATCAGCACGGGGATCGCCGTCGCATTCGCCAGGTCACCGATGACGCTCGCGGTCACCGCCAATGACCTCCAGCTGCTCTCCCAGGGCCGGTTCCTGCTGGGGCTCGGCTCGCAGGTGAAGGCACACATCACCCGTCGTTTCTCGATGCCGTGGTCGCAGCCGGCGGCTCGCATGCGTGAGCTCGTGATGGCGACCAGAGCGATCTGGCGGACCTGGAACGAGGGCGTTCCGCTGAAGTTCGAGGGCGAGTTCTACCAGCACACCCTCATGACCCCGATGTTCAACCCGGGCCCCAACCCGCACGGGGCGCCGGGCATCCTGCTCGCCGGAGTGGGCGCGGCCATGACGCAGGTGGCCGGCCAGGTCGCTGACGGGCTGCTGTGCCACGGGTTCACGACCGAGCGCTATCTGCGCGAGGTCACGTTGCCCTGGGTCGCGGCCGGTCGCGCGTCGGCCGGCAAATCCATGGCCGGGTTCGAGGTGGGCGGTATGCCGTTCGTCGTCACCGGTGCGGACGAGCGGGAGATGACAGCGGTGAAGCGAGCGACGAAGGAGCAGCTCGCCTTCTACGCCTCCACGCCGGCCTATCGGCCGGTGCTGGAACTGCACGGCTGGGGGGACCTGCAGACCGAGCTGACCGTGATGTCGAAGGCTGGTCGCTGGCGGGAGATGGGCGATCTCATCGACGACGAGCTGCTGGACACCGTCGCAGTGGTGGCTGAGCCGAGCGGCGTCGCTGCGGAGATCGAGCGCCGATACGGCGATCTGTTCACCCGTGCTCAGTTGTACGTCAAGGGACCACTGTCCGACGACGTGCGCCGGGCCGTCGTGGCCGACCTGAGGAAGCTAGCAGCGCCGTCCGTCCGCACCCCGCTTTAGCGTGTGGTGACCACCTCTCGCAGGCCGGAGAGGACGCTGCCCAGCCGGTCGTACTGGACGCGGTGGTCCCCGGCGGCCGGGTGCAGCAGCAGCTCGTCCACGCCGCTGGTGAGCAGTCCAGCCAGCTGTTCGGTCACCTGACCGACGGACCCGAGCGCGACGTACCGCTCGACCTTCTCGAAGGGCAACTGGTACTGGCCGGTGACGAAGGCGGCCGCCTCTGCCCGCCCGCTCTCCCCGTCCTCGACGTGGACGAAGACGTGCAGACCGGTGCGCGGCACCGCCCGTCCCTCCTGCGCGGCGACGGTCTGCAGCTGCTCTCGCGCCCGGAGCACTCTGCGCTCGTCCGCCCACATGCCGAGCCAGCCGTCGGCGAACCGGACTGCCCGGCGGAGCGCCTCGTCGCTGCGTCCACCGATCCAGAGTGGCGGGACCCCGGCTGTTGGGCCCAGCGCCGGGACCGGTAGGTCGTAGGGCGCCGGCACCGTGACCGCGGTGCCGGACAGCATCTGCGGCAGCACGCTGAGGATCGCGTCGGTACGCCGGGCCCGCTCGCGCAGCGGAATGCCGGCGGCTTCCCACTCCTCGGGATTCTCGCCGCCGACCCCCACGCCCAGGACGACGCGTCCACCGGACACGGCCTGCAGGGAACTGATCTGCTTGGCGGCCCAGGCCGGCTGTCGCAGCGCGAGCAGCAGCACGCCGAAGCCCAGGCGTACCCGTTCGGTGACCGCCGCCGCCGTGGCGAGCGTGACGGTCGGCTCGACCAGCGGAGTGTGAAAAGCGAGGTGGTCGCCGGCCCACACGGTGTCGGCGCCGATCTGCTCGAGATGGCGCGCGGCAGCCGGGATGTCGGCGGTGCCGACTCCGAGCGGGTCGGAGATCGGCAGCATGACGCCGATGGAGGTCACCATCCCGCCGACAGGCCGCCGTCGACCACGACGGTCTGTCCGGTGAGATACGACGACGACGGCGCGGCCAGCAGCAGGAGCGCGCCGTCCATGTCACGCGGAGTGCCCCACCGGCGGGCGGCCACGCGGCGCAGCACCCGCTGCTCGAATCGGGGATCGGCGCGCAGCTCCGCGACCATGTCGGTGTCGACCCAGCCCGGGCACAGGGCGTTCACCGTCACGCCCTTGCTCGCCCACTCGACGGCCAGGGAGCGGGTGAGCCCGTTGACGCCCGCCTTCGACGCGCTGTACGGACCGGCCCAGGCCTCACCCAGCAGGCCGAGGACGCTGCCGACGTTCACGATGCGGCCGTAGCCGCGGTCGAGCATGCCGACGGCGAGGGCCCGGGTCAGCGCGAAGACGCTGCGCAGGTTGAGGTTCAGCACGGCGTCCCAGTCGTCCATCGACAGGTCGACCGCGGCCGTGGGACGCGACAGCCCCGCGTTATTCACCAGGATGTCCGCGCCGCCCCAGGCCGCCGAGACGGCGTCTGCCACCTCCTCCGCTGCGCCATTCCTGCCCAGGTCCGCGGGGATCACCAGCGCCTCGTTGCCGAGAGTCGCCGCCACCTCCCGCAACTGGTCCTCGCTGCGAGCGACGAGCGCGACCCGGGCGCCGGCCGCATCCAGGGCCTGCGCCGCGCGGGCACCGATGCCCCGGCTGGCTCCGGTCACCACGGCACGCCGGCCTTCGAGGCCGAACAGCTCGCCCAGCAGCGCCGACGTCATGCCGGGGTGGAGCGGAACAGTCGTAGGAGGCTCGCGGCCACCGTCATGTACATCTCTTCGTAGTCCTTCTTGCGCGTGGGTCGGAACCAGACGGGGACGTAGTTCATCGCTCCGTGCAGGCAGTGGACGGCGACGGCTTCGTCGATGACGCCGAACTCCCCGTTGGCGACCCCCTCGCGGATGACAGTCCGGAAGACCTCGTCGTGCTGCTGGCGCAGCAGCTTCGTGCGCTCCCGGTAGGGCTCCGGCCAATCCAGCGGCTGCAGGAACAGCCTGGCCATCTGGGGGTGCTCGCGGATGATGGAGTCCAACTGCACGACGATGAGGGCGGTCAGGCGCTCGCTCGCCGAACCCTTCCGGTTGGCGGCCGTCTCGGCCAACCGCTCGGTAACCAGCTTGCCCACCGACTCGAGGCAGGCGGTGACGAGCGCTTCCTTGCTGGGGAAGTAGTGGTACAGCGAGGCCTTCGTGAGGTCGAGCCGCTCGGCGATCTCGTCGAGGCTGGTCTCGTGGTATCCGCGCTCGGCCAGGACGTTCGCCGTCGCGTTGAGGATGTCGTGGACCTTCTGGTTGCGTCGACGGGCGACTCTGTTCGTCGGTTCCGAGCTCAGCCCATCCACCGTCGTCAACGCCATCATCTCCTCGACTTGGGGCTCAGTGCCCGACGGACAGTGCCCGTGCAGGCTATGGCGACCGCCGCTCAGAGCAGCGCAGCCCGGCGGCCCCAGCCCGGCGCTCGCCCGACGTGCTCGGCGATGATCTTCTGCTGGATCTCGCTGGTTCCGCCTCCGATGGTGAACAGGCGGGCGTCCCGGTAGAGGCGCTCGACCTCGTACTCCCGGGTGTAGCCGTAACCGCCGTGCACCTGGACGGCGAGGCTGCTGACAGCATTGGCGAGCCTGGCCCCGACCAGCTTGCCGACGGATCCGTCGATGATCGCGGGCCGCTCGGCATCCACGAGCCCGGCGATGTGCCGGTAGAGCAGCCGGCACTCGAGCAGCCCGCAGGCGATGTCGGCGAGCATGCCCTGCACCGGGCCGTGCTTGTCGAGGGGCTTGCCGAAGGCTGTGCGGTCGGCGGCGTACTTCGTGGACAGCTCGAGGGCGCGAGTGCACATGCCGGCCGCGATCGCCGGGATGGCCAACCGCTCGTAGTCGAGCACGTCCATGCCGATCTGCCAGCCATGCCCGACCGGGCCCAGCCGGTCGGAGTCGGGGACCTCGACATCGTCGAGGACGAGCTCACACGTGGGGGAGGAGCGAAGACCCATCTTCTCTATGGCACGCGGGACGCTGATGCCCGGCAGGTCCATGGGGATCACGAACGTCGTGAGCGTCTCGCGGATGCCGGGACCACCCGTGCGGGCCAGGACGAGCAGGCAGTCGGCGATCGTCGCGTTGGTGATGAACATCTTCCGGCCGTTGAGGCGCCAGCCGTTGGCCGTGCGCTCGGCCTTGGTGGTGATGCTGGCGACGTCCGAACCGGCGTGCGGCTCGGTCACCGCCCAGGACCCGATCGAGCTGCCCTCGGCGATCGGGACGAGCCAGCGCGTCTTCTGATCCGCCGAGCCGTGCAGGGCGACGGCGCGCGCCAGCAGATAGGTGGGCATCAGGGACATCGCCAGGCCGGCGTTGCCGTAGCCCAGCTCCTCGATGCCCTCGTGGAGCGCCAGGGAGTTGGGCCCCGTGCCGCCGTACTCCTCCGGGATGACCGCGCCGTACAGGCCCAGCCTGCCGGCCTCCAGGAGCAGCTCGCGGATGAGCCCCATGTCCTGCGGGTGCTGATCGAGCTCGTGGTTGCGCGGGATGACCTTCTCCGCCGTGAACCGCCGGATGGTCTCGGCGAAGGGCGACGCGGTGCTCTGGTGCGTCTCGGCAAGGGTCGTCATGATGCCTCCAGCTCTTGGAACCGCAGCTCGGTCCAGTCGGTGTGGTCGACGAAGTGCGGACCGACTCGCGCCCCGATGGGGGCTGTGAGGTCCATGCGTGCGATGAGTCGTCCGCCGCCGTCGAGGTCGACCGTCGCGACGGTGTACGGGACGTCTGCGGCGAAGGCGGGATCGAAGGCGCGGTGCACGACGATGAAGGAGTAGACGGTGCCGGTGCCCGCGGCCTGCTCGAGTCGCCAGTGCGGGTGGGCACAGTAGGGGCAGGCAGGTGTGGCCGGGAAGCGGCGACGGTCACACTCCGTGCAGGCCTGTAGAACGACGCGGTGCTCGCGCAGCTGCTCCCAGTAACCTGCGCTGTCCTCGTCTGGTACCGGCTTCGGCGGTGTCGGGGTCGGTGCGTCGGTCGTGGTCACGAAGAACTCCTGTTCATCGTCCGGTGAAGGCGGGGGGACGCTTGTCGGCGAAGGCGTGCAGTCCTTCGTGCGCGTCGTCGCTGGTGAGGCAGTAACGGGCGGTCACCTCACGCTCGAGACGCATCCCGGCCGGGATGCCCGTCCCGTCGGAGAAGGCGGCGTTGAGGACGCTCTTGGCGTTCGCGACCGCGAGCGGCGACTTCTTGGCGACCTCCTTGGTGAAGGCGATGCCGGCGGCGATGAGATCGGCGTCGGGCACGACCTGACTGACCAGACCCCAGTCGAGCGCCTCCGCGGGTGAGAGCAGGCGTCCGGAAAGCACGAGCTCGCGGGCCCGAGCGGGGCCGACCGCGCGCGGCAGCAGCGTCAGCACCCCGCCGCCGCCCATCTGACCGAACGTCAGGTGCGCGTCGCCGATCTGCGCCGACTCGGCCGCGATCGCCAGATCACAGGACAGGATCAGCTCGATCCCCCCGGCGACCGCGATCCCGTTCACCAGCGCGATCACGGGCTTGGGCTGCTGGGAGATACGGCTGAAGACCTCGTGCAGGTCCGCCAGGAACTGCGGGAAGTCCTTCGGGTCCCGCTGCAGCACCTGATACTTCTTCATGTCGCCGCCCGCCGAGAAGGCCCGGCCCGCTCCGGTGACGGCGATGACGCGCACCTGCGGGTCCGCCGCCAGCTCGTCGAAGATGCGGCCCAGCCGCAGGCCGGTGTCCCAGTCGAGGGGGTTCATCTCCTTCGGCCGGTTGAGAGTCACCAGGCCCAGCGTGGAGCCGTGATCGTCGACCGGGATGCGCTCGACGAGGATCGTGTCGTTGTCGGTCACTGCTGTCCTCCAGTGGTGATCGCCGAGGGCCTGCCAGGCGCCGGCGGTTCGGTCATGGGTGCGTCGGCGAGCGCGATCCGCAGCCAGGACGGCAACGGCGTCGGACTGAGCGTGCGGTTCGGCGCCTCCCCGGTGAAGGCGGCCCAGACGTGCCAACTGCCGACGTGCACGACGAGCCGCCCGTTGTCGACCCGGCGGACCCTCGTCGTCAGGCCGAACGACGTCGTTCCGGCGCTGGTCGGGTGGAGGGTCATCTCCAGCTCGTCGTCGACCGCCGCCGGAGCTGGGTAGGTCGCGGCCGAGCCCACGCAGGGGCAGGCTTCCCCGTCCCGGAGCATCCCGCTGATCGGATGCCCCACGTCCTTGAGCCAGCCGGTGAACAGCTCCTCGTGCCACCGGAAGGGCACCGGGAAATACAGGATCCCTGCCGCGTCGACGTCGCCCATCGTCACGCGTCTGGTGGCGACGCTCAGTGATGGTTGATGCCCTGTGGTCACGGCGCGAGACTAACACCGGGTTGATAACCGACGTCAAGGGAAAACTTCTACCCGCCGGTTGACGTATCGCCCGCGATCCTTTTACCTTGCTGGTGACCGAGGAGGTGCCATGAGAACTGCAGCGATCGCAGGCGTCGGATACACCGAGATGACCAAGGCCTCAGGCCGGACCGTGCTCGACCTCGCCAGTGAGGCGGCGCGGGGGGCGGCACAAGACGCAGGTCTGCCGTTCGGGGAGATCGACGGCGTCGTCAGCTTCAGCGTCCTGAACGACTCCGTGTCCAGCGAGGCAGTCGCCACGTCATTGGCCCTGCCTGGGCTGCGCTTCGTGATGGACTTCCAGCAGGGTGGCCAGTCGCCGTGCTTCATGGTCCAGCAGGCGGCGATGGCGGTGGCGCAGGGGTACGCCGAGAACGTCCTGGTCTTCCGGGCGCTCAACGGCCGATCCGGGGTCCGTGTGGGGAGCGGACAGTTCGCCGGGGGCGCGTCCCAGTACCGCTACCCGATCGGCTACAACGCCTATCTGATGTACATCGCCATGTGGGCGCAGCGGTACCTGCACGAGACGGGCACCGACCCTCGGGCCCTGGGCGACGTCGCCGTGGCGCAGCGGGCCTACGCCGAGCTCAACGACCGCGCCATCCTGCGGCGGCCGTTGGACATGGAGTCCTACCTCGCGTCACCGATGATTGCCGACCCCTTCCGGGTGGCCGACTGCACGAGCGAGGTCGATGGGGCCTGCGCCGTCCTGGTGACGAGCCTGGACCGGGCCCGCGATCTGCAGCAGCCGCCGGCGGTGATCGCGTCCGCGGCCTACCGCGCAGGTGCCAGGCCGGGCCTGGACATCGGCGATCAGTTGCTCTACGACGACTACACCCGCAACTTCACGGGCCTGCTGCGCGACGAGCTGTACGGCCGCGCCGGCATCTCCGCGAGCGACGTCGACTTCGCCGAGATCTACGACTGCTTCACCGCCGTGGTGCTCATGGGCCTGGAGGGCCTCGGCTTCTGCGGGCGTGGCGAGGCCGGGGAGTTCGTCCGGTCGGGTGCCACCGGATTGGCGGGCAGCCTGCCGGTCAACACCCACGGTGGCCTCTTGGCCGAGGGCTACCTGCACGGCATGAACACCGTCGCCGAGGCGGCGCTCCAGATCCAGGGCCGAGGCGGCGCCCGTCAGGTGTCACGGCACGAGGTCGGCGTCGTCACGTCCGGCGCCCTGGCCGACGGTTCCGCACTCGTCCTCACCACCGACCGCTGAGCAGAGGGAACACCGTGAACACGCTTTCCAACCGTCTGACCGAACTGCTGGGGATCGAGCACCCGATCATCCAGGAGGGCATGGGCCCCTACAAGACCAACAGCATCGCGGCCGCTGTGTCGGCCGCCGGCGGGCTGGGCACGGTCAGCATGCCGGGGATGACGAAGGACCCCGCCGTGGGGTCCCGCCTGCTGCGAGAGAGCATCGCGGAGGTGGCCGGGCTCACCGACCGCCCGTTCGCGGTCAACGTGCCCGTCGGACGCGACGACAGCGGCACCGTCCTACCGGTCAGCGAGGCATACATCCGGGCTGTCATCGAGGCCCGTCGCGAGGACAGCGCGGTCGAGCGCCAGCTCGTGGCGTTGACGACCAGCGCCGGCTTCCCCGGTGAGTTCCGCGCCATGATCCGCGACGCCGGCCTGGTCCACATGCACAAGGTCGGCGCCACGCGTCACGCGCAGAAGGCCGAGGAGCAGGGCGTCGACGTCGTCATCGCCTCCGGTTACGAGATGGGCGGCCACACGCACGCCAGCCCGGTGCACACGTTCGTCCTCGTGCCGAACGTCGCCGAGACGGTGTCGGTCCCCGTCGTGCTCTCCGGCGGCGCCAGGGACGGCCGGACGCTCGCCGCCGCGCTGGCCCTCGGCGCGAGTGGGGTCGCGATGGGCACCCGATTCATCGCGACCCACGAGAACACCGACTGGCACCCGGCCTACGCCCAGCGGATCGTCGATGCGCGCGAGGGCGACGACGTCGTCTTCCCCGCGGTGTACGGCCCCGCGCGCGGACTGCGCAACGCCGGCGTCGAACGACTGCTCGAGATCGTCCGCACCAACGAGATGACCAGCGACGAACTCATCCGGTGGAAGGACGAGGGGTTGATCCGGGCTCAGGAGACCGGTGACGTCGAGAACGGGATCATGGCCGCCGGGCAGGTCTCCAGCGGCATCCGCGAGATCGTCTCCATCGCCGAATTCGTGCCGCGCATGGCAGCGGAGGCCGCCGCCCTGCTGCAGCGGCTGGCCGCCGGCTCACAGCCCGCGGCCGCGGTCTGACGGAGCCGGCGACGTGACGTTCACGAGGCACGGGCGCACCTGGTGACCGCCGGCGCGGGAACCCGCTCACGCATGGGGATCGTGCTGTTGGGTGGGGACATCGCTACCGCGGTTCAGCTGACGTCCCGTGCCGAGGTCGCCGGCTTCGATTCCGTCTGGACGACCGAGTTCTACGAGCGGACGGCTGTCGTCTCCCTGGCGGCGATGGCGAATGCCAGTGAGCGCGTGACACTGGGCAGTGCGATCGCCTACGCGGTCGGACGCTCACCCCTGGTCCTGTCGGCCGAGGCGCGGGACCTCGACGAGCTCTCCAACGGCCGGCTGATCCTGGGTCTGGGTACGGGAACGCGGACCATGCAGAGGGATTGGCACGGAGCCGACCCCGAGGCGCCGGCGAAGCGGGTCGAGGAGTTGGTACCGCTGCTGCGCCAGTTCTGGGCGATGGACGAGAGCGGCGTGAACCACGAGGGCCGCTTCTACTCCGTTCGGCTCCAGCCGACGGTCGCCGTCCGGCCCCCGCTTCGCGCCGACATCCCCGTCTACCTCGCCGGCGTGAACCCACGCATGGTGCAGGCAGCCGGGACGGTCGCCGACGGCCTGGTCGGGCACCCCATCTTCACGCGTCGGTACGTCGAGGAGGTCGTGCGGCCGGCACTGGCGACGGGGACGCAGCTCAGTGGTCGGAGGGATGTCGATGTGGGCATCGCCGGCTACGTCATCTGCTCCATCCATGACGACGTCGACGTGGCGCGCGCTGACGCGAAGGCACAGATCGCTTTCTACGCGGTCGTCAAGAGCTATGCGGGCGTTTTCCGTCTCCACGGCTTCGAGCGCGACATCGAGGAGATCCGGGCTGCCTGGATGCGACGGGACAGGGCCGCCATGATCGCGGCCGTTCCCGAGGCACTCGTCGACGCCATGGCCGTGGCGGGTCCGCCGGACGAGGTGCGACAGCGGTTCTCCGACGGCTTCGACGGTCTCTACGACGACGCGCTCCTCTACTCGCCGAGCTTCGGCCTCTCCGAGGAACGCTTCGCCGAGAACCTCGAGGCCATCCTCGACACGTTCGGCCCGAAAGCCTGACGGCCCCGCTAGGGCACACCACTGCCAACGACCGGAGATGCATGTGCATCACGAGGAACTGATCGACGTCCGCTTCCAGGTCGATCGTGGGCTGGCCTGGATCACGATCGACCGTCCGGAGTGCCTGAACGCGTTCCGGGCACGGACTGTGGATGAGCTGATCCGCGCCTTCAAGGCCGCTTGGGTCGATTCCTCGGTGGGTGTGGTCGCTCTGACGGGAGCCGGGGACCGCGCCTTCTGCGTCGGCGGGGGTCACGTCCTCCACGTCATCTGCGACCTCACCCTCGCCGCGGCGCACGCCACCTTCCACGACAAGCGGCCCCCGGACTTCGCCCCCTTCCGCGGCGCGGCAGCAGGGCAGAAGCCCGCTGATCAGCCGGTGGCGCCATGAGGGTGCTCCCGGACGGCACCGAGGAGTGGTCCTCCCCAGGAATCTTCGAGGTCGTGCCGGGCGTCTACCGCGTACCGCTGCCCCTGCCCAGCGACGGACTGAGGGCGGTCAACGTCTACGCGCTCACGACCGGCGCCGGCGTGGTTCTCATCGACTCCGGCTGGGCCATCCCGGACGCCCGTCGGCTGCTCGCCGAGGCGTTCGACGCCCTGGGATGGTCCTTCACGGACGTCGAACGCTTCCTCATCACCCATGTCCACCGCGATCACTACACCCAAGCAGTCCATCTGCGCCGCGAGTTCGGAACGTCGATCGGGCTGGGCATCGGCGAGCAGCCGGCGATCGAGGCCGCGATGGACCCGACCCGCGTACCTCTGCAGCACCAGCTCATGCAACTGCGACGGGCGGGGGCCGGGGCCCTGGCTGACCACCTGGCGCAGGTGGCCGGCATCCAGGAGGACATCAATCGCCTGGACTTCGAGAGGCCTGACCATTGGTTCACGCAGGGTGAGGTCGTCACGGCGGGGGCGCGCGCACTTGACGTCGTTCCGACCCCCGGGCACACGCAGGGGCACGTCGTGTTCCACGACGTCGACGGCGGTCTGCTCTTCGCCGGTGACCACGTGCTGCCCACCATCACCCCGTCGATCGGCTTCGAGCCGGTCACCGCGTCGAACCCGTTGGGGGACTTCCTGCTGTCGCTCGCCGCAGTACGAGCCCGCCCGGATGCGACGCTGCTGCCCGCACACGGTCCGGTCACCGCCAGCGTCCATCAGAGGGTGGACGAGCTGGTCCACCACCACGGAGGTCGCCTGGAGCAGACCGAGGTCGCGGTGGCCGCCGGCGCGCACACCGCCTTCGAGGTCGCGGGCCGGCTGCGCTGGACCCGGCGCGAGCGGTCTTTCACGGACCTGGACCCCTACAACCAGATGCTGGCCGTCTCCGAGACCGGAGCACACCTCGAGTTGCTGTTGGTGCAGGGACGTCTCTCCAGCGCGGAAGAGCAGGGCGTCCGCCGGTTCCGGACGTCATCCGGAGGCGAACTGTAAGGGGCGACATGTCCGACCGGACCCGCCGTGCCGGCGGACTCGAGGAGCTGACGCGCCGCTGTCCGGAACGTCAGCGTTCGCCTCCGCCGTCCCGGGCAGCGATCCGCCGGCGCTGGCCGCCCTCCTCCCGAGGAGCTGAGTGGGGCAGTGCGGCGTCGACCTCGTCGAGGAACCGGGCCCGCAGCGTCGCCGGCAGCCAAGCGATCTCGAAGGAATTGCGGGCGAGGGTGCGGACCTCGGCGACGCTCAGCGGCGTCTCCTGGTGCACTCGGAGGAAGCACTCGGCGACGTAGCCGTCGAAGTACGCCGGGTCGTCGGAGTTCACGGTCACCATGACGCCGGCGTCCAGCAGTCGCTTGGTCGCGCCCTCCCAGGCGGACCCGCGGACGAACGTGTTGGACATGGGGCAGACGGTGAGCCCGATGCCGCGCTCGACGATCTCCGCGAGGAGTGCGGGATCTTCCAGGATGTTCACGCCGTGGTCGATCCGGTCGACCCCGATGACGTCCAGCGCCTGCCGGATGTGGTCGAGCGTGCCCGGCTGGTCGACATCGCAGTGCATGGTCAGCAGGTAGCCCTCCGCGCGGGCCCGGGCGAAGACCTTCTCGAACTTGACCGGGGGGTTGCCCCGCTCGTCGGAGTCCAGCCCGACGCCCACGATCCAGTCCTTGTAGGGAAGCGACTCCATCAGGGTGGCCATCGCGTACTCGGCGGAGAAGTCGCGCAGGAAGCACATGATCAGCGAGGCGTGCAGGTCCAGCGTGCGGCGCGCGTCGACGACGGCCCGGCGCAACCCACGCAGGACGGTGCCGAACTCCACGCCGCGCGACGTGTGCGCCTGGGGGTCGAAGAAGATCTCGGCGTAGCGCACGTTCTGGGCGGCGGCCCTGGTGAAGTAGGCGGTCGCCAGGTCGTAGAAGTCCTGCTCGGTGACCAGCACCTGCATGTTGCGGTAGTAGCCGACCAGGAAGCTGGCCAGGTCGTGGAAGGGGCTCTCGCGCTTCATCTCTGCGGCGTCGGCGTAGGGCAGTTCGATGCCGTTGCGCCGGGCGAGCTCGAAGACCAGCTCGCCCTCGAGCGTGCCCTCGATGTGCAGGTGCAGCTCGCACTTGGGCACCCTCGCGATGAAGCTCTCCACGTCCCTGTCGGTGATCATGGCGGGAGTATCGCCTAGTACCGTCGGACGCTGTCCCGGCGCATTCGAACAGGGCACAGGGACCTTCGACCGTGTGCGGGCTCACGGAAATTCGGGCGCAGGGTAGTCGGTTGATTACTCACGTAGGCGACGCTGCGGGCACCGTTCGAGACGGGCCCGGGCCGTGCGTCGTAGCCCCTGTCGAGCCGTCACGTGACGGCGAGCGCATCCGCCCCGCTCCGGGGAATCGGAGTCGCGCACCCCCGCCCCGAGAGGAAGACCGGCGTTGTCCCTGCCTGTCCTCAGCCGTGCCCGCACGTCCGCTCCACGCCCACTGTCCCCGGCGTCCGCTCCCATCCCTCCCGCCCCGCTGCCGTTGCAGCGACTGCGTGTGGCCGTCGCCGTCCTGTTCGCCATGGACGGCTTCGTGTTCGGCACCTGGGCCGCGCGCATCCCCGACGTGAGCACCCGAGTGGGCGCGTCACACAGCTCCCTGGGGATCGCCGTGCTCTGTCTGTCCCTGGGTGCCCTCGCCTGCATGCAACTGACCGGCGCGCTGAGCTCCCGGCTCGGCGTCGGCAGGGTCACCGTGGTGGCCGCGGCGCTGGTCAGCGTGGCGACCGCGCTGCCCGGCATGGCCTCGTCCGTACCGCAGTTGTGCGTGGCGCTGCTGTTCTTCGGTGCCGCGACCGGCGCGGTCAACGTGGCGGCCAACAGCCTCGGGGTGCAGGTGGAGGCCCGGTACGGCCATCCGCTCCTACCCTCGCTGCACGCCGGGTTCAGCTTCGGCGGTCTGGCCGGCGCCTTGGTCGGTGGACTGCTGTCGGCCTTCGTCGGTGTCGCGCCGCACCTCCTGGGTGTCACGGTCGCCGGGCTCGCACTCCTGCTCTGGATCGGGCCCACACTGGCCCGAGCCGACCAGGCTGCGCCTCGGAACCAAGCCGCGCGCTCGAAAGGCGACGAGCAGGGTCGCCGTGGCGCCGCCACCACGGCCGTCCTCGTGGTGCTCGGCGCGATCGCCGGCTGCACTGCGTACGGGGAGGGCGCGCTCACTGACTGGGGCGCGCTGTACCTCCGGGAGGACCTCGGTGCGACTTCGGCCCTGGCCGCCGCGGGTTACGCCGGGTTCTCCCTTGCCATGGCGTGTGGTCGACTCATCGGCAGCAGGCTGGTGGTCGAACTGGGCGAGGACAGGCTCCTCGTCGGCGGGGCGCTGCTGGCCGCGAGCGGCATGGCCATCGCCGCCTGGTCCGGGTCGGTGACCGTCGCGCTGGCCGGATTCGTCCTCGTCGGGCTCGGGCTGGCGAACGTCTTCCCGCTGGCGATCGGCCGGGCCGGTGCCATCGGTGGGGCCGGGGGAGTGGCCCTGGCTTCGACCGTGGGCTACAGCGGCCTGCTCGGCGGCCCCCCGTTGCTCGGGTTCCTGGCTGAGTACACCGGACTGTCGATCGCCTTGAGCACGGTGTCCGTGTTCGCTGTGGTCGCCGCGGTGCTCGTCCGGTCGCTCGGCGGTGAGCCGGTCTCCGTGCGTCGGCCGGTGGTCCTCGGACTGCGTCGCCCGGTGATTTCGGCTGTGGTCACCTGGACGAGCGCTCGCTTGCAGCCGGTCGGCCGCAGCGCGAACATCAGTGCTCGGCGTGCCGCGGAGGATCTGCGCATCCTGGCCGTCTCCTGAGAAGAGACACGCTCATCGGTCACGGCGCCAGAACCTCGGCACTCGCGGCCGCCCGTGACCAGGAACTGATCGGTATCCGGCCCGTGAGCAAGGGCTGGCCGTCGCGAGTTCCTGGGGTTGACAATGACGGTCCCAGCCGACGCTGGAGGACAGCGGTCGACCCACGCCGGCATGTCGGGGAGACGGGGACTCTCGGGCATGCCGTTCGTGGTGCCGCCGGGAGGGCTGATGCCGTCAGACCGGGATGGCGGTGGTCTGCCGGTCGGCACCGCCGAGATCCTCACCGAGGTCGCCGGCATCGCCGATGGGCCCGGCAGTCTGGCCGAGCGGGCTGAGGCACTGCTGGCGCAGTTGCAGCGGGTAGTGCGGTTCGACGCCGGCTGGATCACCCTGCTGCCGGCGGACCAGGACGCACACGTTGCTGTGGCCCGGTCCGGCTACGACGAGCGGATCTGCGGCCATCTGGACAGCGCGTCCGTGCTGGAGGAGGTCGAACTGGTCGGCCTGAGCCGCTCGCGTCGGCCGCTCCGAGGCCGCGACCTGCCGTTTCCGCCGTCAGAGGTGCCGACCTGGGCGGAGTACCTGGAGCCGGCGGGATTCCGGGACGGCGTGAGCACCGGGCTGTTCACCCCGGAGGGCCGCTACCTGGGGCTCCTCGCCCTGCACACGCGGGCCGCGGACCAGGTGAGCGATGCCGCCCGCGATCTGCTGGAGGTGCTCGCTGCCCACATCGCGGACGCCGTGGACCCGCTGCGCTCCCTGGCCACGATTGCCCAGGTGGTCGAGCGGGCCGCCGCGGGGATCGTGCTCGCCCCGTCCGGAGCGGTGCTGCCGCTGCCCGGGCTGCCTGGCCATCGGCTGCTCGCGCCCGGCTCCGCTGTCCTCATCGCGGCCGCCGTGCGACTCGCGCGGGGTGGTCCGCTCGCGTCGTTCCTCGCTGTGCTGCCGGGCCCGACCGGCCGGGAGGGCGCGGAGACCCACGTCCGCGTCACGGTGCTGGCCGTCCCGCCGGACGTGCGCCTGTTCGCCGCGGCCGTCGTCCTGGTGTCCCCGGCCGGAAACCTGCGCGGGCTCACCCCCCGGGAGCTGGAGGTCCTGGGGCTGCTGATCGAGGGGTTCTCGAACGTGGAGATCGCACACGCCCTGGTCGTGGCCCAGCGCACCGTGGCAGCGCACCTGGAACACATCCTGGTCAAGCTGTCGGCGCCCTCACGGACCCTCGCCGCGGTGCGCGCGGAGCGGTCCGGCCTGTACGTCCCGTTCCCCGGCTACCCGGGGATGTCCCGCGGGTCGCGGCCGTAGGTGGAACGATCGCGGATCGGGCCCGTGTGGCTGTGCACGAAACAGCTCGGCCTTCTCATCCTTGGCAAGGTCCGGCCGCACTGCTCCGCCTCGGACGGCCAGCTGGTGCGGCAGGACGTGGATGTCGTGGCGTTCGGCCATCGTGGATCCCCCGCGAGTCGGATGCGCCGGGAGTAGACACCCGGACAAGGTCGCACACCCCCTCGGTCGGCCGCATCGCCGTTCCGGCACACAACGGCCACGCGCCAGCGAGCGCCGGTTGTTGGACGCTGGCGGCTGGCGCTCCTCACCTGTGCACACAGACCGTGGCCGATTGCCCACCCGCGGAGCCCGGAACGGGGAGTGGCGGAGCAGGTGCCGGGCAGGGCAGCCCCGGATGGGAAGAACGTGTGGAGGCCCGGTTCGACGGGCACTCCGCGGACGCGCCGGCTCAGGCGAGGACGGCGGGCTACGGCACGACGGTGACCGGCCACCGTCCCGCGCGTACGAGCCGCACGGCGAGCGATCCCATCAATCGGTGTCCCACCTGTGTGGACGCCCCGACGACGACGGCGTCCGCGCGTGTCTCGGTCGCGACACGGCACAGCTCCGCGTAGGGATCCCCGCGGAGCGCCACGAACTGGACCGGCACGCCGACGTGCGCCGCGCCGGCCGCCACCTGCCGGCGGATCTCCTCCGTCACGGCCGTCAGGGTCTCCTCGACCGGCCACGGCCGGTCGGGGGCGAGCATCGCGAGCGCCGGCGTGGTCGCGACGTGTACCGCCACCAGTTCGGCCCCCTGCCGGCGGGCCAGCCCGGCGGCGTAGGCGCCCGCTCGTAGGGAGGTCGGTGAGCCGTCGATGCCGACGAGGATCACTCTCGGCCCGTCGTCGCCGAGCTCGAACGCGCCGTCCCGGGGGAAGGGTCCGTTCCGTCGTTCCCCGGTCATCTGAGGGAACCGTCCCCGTGTCGGGCGTCCCCGGGAGGGGTGGCGTCCGAGGTCGAGGGAGAGGACGGCTGCACCGCCTCCCACGGAGGCGCGGGCGCGGAGGTGGGTGTGCACGCCGGAGGCGGATCCGCGGTGGGCGTGGAGGTTCCGCTCCCCGCCGGGGTGGCTGTCGGCGTCGGGGTGGGTGTCGGCATCGGGGGAGTCGTGCTCGGCGGCGACGACGTCACGGACAGCGCCGACGTGGCCGCCGCCGAAGGGGCCTCCGGTCGGAGCACGGGAGGGCCACTCTCTCTGCGGACCTGGGGTGCTCCGGGCGGCTCCACGACGGCCGGCCGAGCCGTAGTCGCGGCTCCGGCCTCCATGGTCGCCGGCGGGGGCCTCTGTTGTGACGGCACATCGGCCGGGCCGGATCCGTCGCTCGGGGACGCCGTCGCCGGCGGCGGAGGGCCGCCCGTGTCGGCCGGTGACGCGGCACTCGACGGCACGGGAGTCGGTGGCGCGGGAGGTGGAGTGTCCGCGACAGCAGGCGCGACCGCCTGGGAGCTCGGCGAATGGTTGCTTCCCTCGGCCAGTACCAGCCCTCCGGCCAGGCCCGCGAGCGCCGTCACGACGCCGACCGCGGCCAGGGTGCGGCGCATGCGGCGCGGCGTTGCTGGGACATCTCTCGGAGAGAGCGCTGGCTCCGCGGAGTTCTCGGCGAGGATTCGCAGCGCGGTGAGTGCCGCGGGGCTCAGGTGGGTTCGGCCGGACCGGAGTTCGGTGAGCACGACGTGGGCGAGTGTCGCTCGCAGGTTCGCGTCGTCGTCATGCATCGGATCTTCCGCTCGTGGAGATGGTGGCCGCGTGCCAAAGCTCTCGATGGTCAGCCGGCCAGGACGGCCTGGATGTCGAGCTCCACCAGCAGGTGCGTGCCGACGAGGGAAAGGCCCAGCTCGACCGCCTGGTTCCAGTTCATCCGGAAGTCCTCGCGGTTGAGCCGGGCGGTGGCGGTGAAACCCGCCCGGACGCCGCCCCAGGGATCGGGCCGGCTGCCGCGGTAGCGGACGTCGAGCGGAACGTCCCGGGTGGTTCCGGCGAGGTCGAGCCGGCCATGCACCGTCCAGCGACCCGGTCCGGCGGACTCGATCGCCGTGCTGCGGTACCGGATCTCGGGACAGCGTTCCGCGTCGAGGAAGTCCTCGGATCGCAGGTGCGCGTCGCGCTGCTCGTTGCCGGTGTCGATGCTGCCGGCGGCGATGCGAGCTTCGCAGCGGGACTGCTCCAGCGGATCGGCGACCACCAGCTCGCCGGAGAATTGGCGGAAGCGGCCGTGGACCTTGGACAGGGCGAGGTGCTGGGCCGTGACGGCGATGGTCGAGTGCGCCGGGTCGATCGTCCATCGCCCCGCGTGGGGGGTGCCCGCGTCGCCGGGACGGGCCAGGGTGACGGGTCCGAGATCCAGTCCGGCGGGCGGGATCGTCACGGCCCGGGCCACCGGCAACGCACCGGGGGAGGCGACGATCAGCGTGGCGGGGCCGGCCGTGGGCACGAGCACGTCGAACCGACCGTCGCCTCCGACGGCCGCCCGCCCGAGCTGCCCCCCGGCCGGGCCGACGAGCGTGACGGTCGCCGGTTCCAGGGGCCAGCCGTCTCGCCCGAGGACGGTTCCGAAGACCCGGGGTCGGCGCTCCCCGTCAGTGGTCCCGCCGACGTGGGGTGCGGCGACCTCGGATGTGTCGCCGGTGAGCAGACCGTTGTTCATCGGGCGCCCCCGAGGGTCACGTCATGTTCGAGGTCGGCCCCGGCCCGCAGGCGCACGGCGGCAGCCACCGGCGCGAAGCCGCTGGTCACCAGGCTGTAGTCGCCCTCCAGGAGGTCGTCGAAGGCGTACTCGCCCTTCTCCCCGGTGGAGGTGGTGGCCAGCACGTTCCCGCTGTCGTCGAGCAGGGTGACGGTGGCCTCCGGGAGCGGCCGCTGGTCGCTGAACGCCCGCACGACGCCGCTCACCCGGGCGCCGCCCAACAGGACGACGTCCCGCTCGACCGTGGCGCCGTCGGCGAGTTGGACGGTCAGCGCGACCGGCTGGTGTCCCGGGGCTTGGCCCGCGAGGGTGTAGGTCCCGGCGAGGAGCTCCCC
This sequence comes from Blastococcus sp., assembly GCA_025965695.1. Lineage (GTDB taxonomy): Bacteria > Actinomycetota > Actinomycetes > Mycobacteriales > Geodermatophilaceae > Blastococcus_B. The sequence continues at coordinate 11,222 of JAOPWM010000052.1, read as the reverse complement.
GATGGCGAACCGGCCGTCGCCGGAGGTGACGGCGCTGCCGACGACGTCCCCCTGGACATCGGTGAGGGTGATCAGGGCGCCGGCCAGCGGCTCGTCCTCGGCACTGCGCACGCTGCCGCGCAGCAGGGCACTGCCGGCCAGCACGACGTCGCGGCGCACCGGAGAGTCGGCCAGGGCAACCATGGCGGCGTTGGGTGCCAGGTCGGGTGCCGAGGCGATCAGGAGGTAGGTCCCTCCGGCCGTCGGGCGCAGCTGGTAGTCGCCGTCGGCACCCGAGCGGGCCCGGTCGACCTGCCGTCCGCTCACGTCGGCGAGGGTGACGGAGGCACCGGCCAGCGGTCGGCCGTCGCCGCGGAGCACTCGGCCCAGCACGATCCGCCCGGTGAGGCCGTTCGCCATGGCGGGTGCGGCGGCGGGTGCGGCGGCGGGTGCGAGGCGGCCGTCCGCGTCCGTCCGCTCACCGGTCACCGCCACGGGCTCGTCGCCGTCGTCCTCGATCATGAAGTTCCGGGGCACGTCGTCGGCCGTGTCGTCGTCCTTGGCCTGCAGGGCGTTGCTGCGCCGCAGCGGGACCTCCCGGATGAACAGGACGGCGAGGACCGCGATCGCGGAGATGGCCGCGGCGTAGACGAACACGTCACCGATGACGTCGCCGTACACCCCCCGGACGAGATGCTGGACCGGCGCGGGAAGGACCGTGAGGTCGAGCGACTCCGACCCACCGCCCTGCGGAGCCGGCAGCCCCATGGCACGCAGGCCGTCGGCCACCTGCGCGCTGACGCGGGTCGCGGCGATCGAGCCGAGCACCGAGACCCCGGCGGCACCGCCCAACGAGCGGAAGAAGGTGACCACCGACGACGCGGCGCCGATGTTCCGCATGTCCACGGTGTTCTGCACCGCCAGCACGAGGTTCTGCATCGACATGCCGACCCCGAGTCCGAGCAGCGCCATGTAGCAGGCCATGAGCGAATAGCTGGTGGCGTGGTCGATCGTTCCGAGCAGCCCCATGCCCGCGACCATGAGGACCGTCCCCGACACCAGGAACACCTTCCACTTCCCGAACCGCGTGATGAGCAGCCCGGACACCGTCGAGGAGATGAGCAGCGCGCCGATCATCGGGATGGTCGCCAGGCCCGCCTTCGTCGGCGACCAGCCCCGTGCGATCTGGAAGTACTGCCCGAAGAACACCGAGGCGCCGAACATCCCGACGCCGACGGCGACCGACGCGACGATCGCGAGTGCGGTGGTGCGGTCGCGCACGATCGGCAGCGGGATGATCGGCTCCGCGACGCGGCTCTCCACCAGGATCGTGAGCAGGAGGGCGAGCACGCCGCCGCCGACCATGACCGCGGACTGCCAGGACACCCAGTCGAACTTCGAGCCGGCGAAGCTGACCCAGATGAGCAACACGCTGACGGCCGCGGTGATCAGGCTCGCGCCGAGCCAGTCGATGCTCACCTTCCGCTTGATGACGGGCAGGTGCAGCGTCTTCTGCAGCAGTGCCAGCGCGACCAGGGCGACGGGCACGCAGACGTAGAAGGTCCACCGCCAGCCCAGCCAGGAGGTGTCGACGATGACGCCGCCGAGCAGGGGGCCACCCACGGTGGCCACCGCCATGACGGCTCCGAGGTAACCGGAGTACTTGCCCCGTTCGCGCGGCGGGATCATCGCGCCGATCACGACCTGGGCCAGGGCCTGCAGGCCGCCCATGCCCACGCCCTGGATGACGCGGAAGCCGATGAGCATCCCCATGCTCTGGGTCAGGCCGCACAGCGCCGAGCCGATGACGAAGATGATGATGGCGAGCTGGACCAGCAGCTTCTTGCTGAAGAGGTCGGCGAGCTTGCCCCAGATGGGGGTCGCCGCGGTGGCGGCGAGCAGCGCGGCCGTGACCACCCAGGTGTACTGCGACTGCGTGCCTCCGAGCTTCGAGGTGATCGTCGGGAGTGCGTTGGCGACGATCGTGGAACTCAGCAGGCCGACGAACAGCGCCAGCAGCAGGCCACTGAGCGCCTCCAGCGTCTCCCGTTTGGTCATCGGCGCGTCCGCGGCGGCGGTCGCCGGTTGCGCACGGTGGGTCGTGGTCATGCACTGTTCCTTTGCTCAGGGCGGTTGCCGTCCGGCAGACCGGTGCCGGTCAACGGGTGGTGCAGGGTTCGGTGCGGCGCTGCGCCGGACATCGGCTGCGGAGTGGGGCCATGCGTCGTGGGGGGGAACCTCGGCGCCGACGGGGGCTGCGGCGGAACGCCCGGCTACGCGGCCGCCGGGACGTCCTTGGCGGGGGCCAGACCGTCGCGGAGGCGGGTCAGCCCGGCCAGCAGCGCCTCGGCCGCGCCGGGTTCCCACCCGTCCATGACCGAGGAGAGCAGCCGGAGCCGCTGGTTGCGTCGGTCGGTCAGGGCCTGCCTCCCACGCTCGGTCAACGACAGCAGGCACGCGCGTCCGTCCCGCGGATCCGGGCGGCGCGACACGAGGTCCAGGTGCTGGGCGACAGCCACGGTCCGGCTGATCACCGAGGTGTCGACGTAAAGACTTGTGGCGAGCGCGCCCAGTCGCAGCTCGCCGTTGTCGGCAAGTGGGCCCAGCACGGCGATCACGGACGACGGGACGTCCCCCGTCGACTCGGCGGACGTCTCCACAGCTCGAGCCCTTCGGATGATGCTCGAGAAGGCGGCCAGGAGTTGCGGGCCGATCTTGTCGTTCAACGTTCCTCCCATTGGTTGCTGACACCAACGGTAGAAAGGAAGGTTGCCTCCTGCAACCATCCTGGTAGGCGCGCTGTCGGCCGCCGCGAGGCCGGCACCGATGCGTCCGGCGACGCCCGTACCCCGCATCCCCGTTGATATTCGACGGTCTCGCGAACCGCCCGGCCGGCGTGATCAGGCCGGCCCGGCCGACGGATCGCCACCGAACTGGCCGCCCCACTCCACTCAGGCGGTGGTCGTGGCGCAGTCCTGGAGCAACCGGTGGTCTGTTCGTGCGGAGAAGCGTCAGTCGGCGCGTCGGTGAATGGGCAGACAGCAGCGGCGGGTTCTGAGCGGCCACGGACAGTTCGTTTCAGACTGACCTCGGCGGGGTTGTGGTCAGCCGTCGCGGGCCGTGGGGCACCGGCTGATGAGCGGCAGCATCCTGCTCACCGTCGCCAGCGTGACCGCGGGCTGGAGGAAGGCGTGGACGTGGCTCGAAGCGGCAGCGAGGACGATCCCGACACCCCGCGGGGCCGCGGGGCTGCCGCCAGTGATGTGCCGGCGGGTGCGCCGGCCTCGGGACGGCCTGGGCTGGATCGCCGCCGGGTGCTGCGTGCTGCGGTGGAGTTGATCGACCGACACGGACTGAGCGCGCTCACCATGCGCCGCCTGGGCGCGCACCTCGGCGTCGAGGCGATGGCCCTGTACCGGTACGTGCCCGGCCGGGAGAGCCTGATCGACGGGGTGGTGGAGACCGTCCTCGACGAGCTCTACGGCGACGCGGATGTTCACATCGCCCCGGTCCATGGCTGGCAGGACTATCTGCACCGCCTGGCCCACGGGGTGCGGCGAATCGCGCTGGCCCATCCGGCCGTGTTCCCGACCATCTCCACCCGGCCGCCGGCGGCCCCCTGGATCCGGCCCCCACTGCGCAGCCTGCGTTGGGTGGAGTCCTTCCTGAGCGCGCTGACCAGCAACGGCTTCTCCGATGAGGCCGCGGTGGCCGCCTACCGCGCCTACACCAGCTTCCTGCTCGGGCACCTGCTGCTCGAGGTCGCCCAACGGGGCGTGCCCATCAGCCCCGAGGACGAGCCGGAGGGATCCCCGGAGGTCACGGTGGACCTCGACGAGTACCCGAACGTCCAGCGACTCGAGCCACATCTGTCCCAGGACGAGTCCGCCGCCGAGTTCGACGAGTCACTGGAGACCCTGCTCGATCGCCTGGAGCGGGATCTGGTCGCGTCCCGACGATCGCGCCCGTCCCCGACCCAGTCTGATCCGTCCACCTGAACGTCCCTGCAGGCTGCACCACGCGCGCCGTCCACTTGCCCGGCCGACGCTTGTTTACTAAGTAAATCGGGGGGCAGAATCCATCTCGACGGCCCTGCGCTCCGGCAAGAGCGCCGCCGAGCGCACCGTCAGGGCCGCCTATGGATCGAGCCTCTGGGGGGCGAACATGATCGGCACCGAAACTCTCAGCCGCGTGATCGGCCACGACGTCTACGACGAGTCCGGCGACAAGATCGGCTCGGCGTCGGAGGTCTACCTCGACGACGACACCGGTCAGCCCGAGTGGGTCACGGTGCGCACCGGCCTGTTCGGGACCAAGGAGTCCTTCGTCCCGATCCGCGACGCCGACCTCACCGACGACGGCGTCCGCGTACACGTCGCCAAGGACCAGGTGAAGGACGCACCGAAGATCGACGCCGAGGGCCACCTCTCGCCGGAGGAGGAGCGCGAGCTCTACCGCTACTACGGCATGGACTCCGGTGCCGGAACGGGCCGCACGGAGACCACCGTGGGTCGTTCGGACATGACCGAGACCGCCACCACCGGCCGGGCGGGCACGGGCGGCATGACTGACCCCGGCAGGACAGAGACGGCCGGACGCCGGGACACCGATGCCGGCGCGCAGGGCCGGCCCGCCGGGCGCGACACCTCCGGTCCCACCACCGACGACGCCATGACCCGCTCCGAGGAACGCCTCGCCGTCGACACCCGCGCCGAGGAGGCCGGCCGGGCGCGGCTGCGCAAGTACGTCGTCACCGAGAACGTGACCGAGACCGTGCCGGTCTCCCGCGAGGAGGCCCGGCTCGAGCGCGAACCGATCACCGACGCGAACGTCGACGACGCGATGTCGGGGCCGGCGATCAGCGAAGCGGAGCACGAGGTCACCCTCCACGCCGAGCGCCCGGTCGTGGAGAAGGAGGCCGTGCCGGTGGAGCGGGTCCGACTGGACAAGGAAACCGTGACCGACGAGGAGCAGGTCAGCGACACAGTGCGCAAGGAGCAGGTCGACGTCGACGGCGACGATCCCGGCGGCCGCCGCTGATCTTTCCCGGCGTCGACACAGCCGAGCGTGCCGACCCGAAGACACCGGATCCGCGCCCGGGGTCACGTGGCGGAGACGCCGCGTCGGTCTCCCGTGGTTTCCGGAGGCCCACGGACACGCAGGTTGAACTTTGGCCCGGGCGGCCGACTCTGGGGGCACCGCGGCATCGCCGGGTGGACCGCGTGCGGACCGGGGTGAGTCCGCGCAGGTCCCCTGCGGGGATATGAGCACCGCAGACCGGAGGTGGTCCGGGTTCGGGCAGGTGAAGTCGAGCGCGCTGACTTGCACCGGCTCCCCGGTTGCCGGCGGTCGCCGCCCCGACGATCCCGGCCGTCCCGGCGATCTCCCTGGCCCGGGCCAGGCCGTGCGCCAGCAGCTGGGTAACGGCGGCGATGGCCTCCCGATCGGCGGGGCTGGGCGCCGTAGCTGCTGCACGCGAAGGGCCCGACTGCGGGTAGAGCTCCTGTCAGCCCGTCTCCGCGACCTCAGTCGAGGAGTGATTCGGGGCTTGCTGGTCGCTGCCGTGGAGGGGGGTGGCGGACGCCGGGGAGTACGCCTGCCGATCATTCGGCTGGGTGTGCAGCTCGAACCAGACGGTCTTCTCTCGGGTGCTGCGGCGGCGGTGGGCGCCCCAGCGGTCGGCGAGAATGGCGATCAGTTGCAGCCCACGTCCGTGCTCGGCGGTGACTTCGGGGGCGCGCGGGACCGGTGACCCGTGACCGGTGTCGGTGACTCCGACCCACAGTCGTCCCTCGCCGCGGGTGAACGTGACCTCGACGGCGAACTCCGGCGTGCCGGCGTGGCGCACGGCGTTGGTAGCCAACTCGGAGACGAGCAGCCCCGCGGTCTGGGAGAACTGCGGCGGGACGTGGTCGAGCAGGTCGGTCACGTAGCTGCGGGCGGCGGGTACCGAGGCCGGCAACGTGGGGAACGTCTGGCGGGGCATGTCAGGCGCCGTCCAGGCCGAAGCGGTCGGCAAGGCCGAGCACACCGAGCACCCGGCGGACCGGCTCGGTGGCGTGGCGGGTCTGCACGGGGGTGAAACGGTTGGCGAGCCGGATCAGCAGAGCGACCCCGGAGGAGTCGAGGAAGTCCAGGTCGGCAAGGTCGAGCAGCAGCGGCCGCGGTTTGCGGGTGAGCAGCCGGTTCAGCTCGCTTTCGACGTCGGGCAGGCTGGCGATGTCCAGATCCCCGCCGAGGCGAATGCACAGTCCACCGTCGGGCCCGGTCGCGATGGTCATCCGCGCGCGCGGCCGGTCAGCTACCTCGTCCACCGCAGCCCCAGGATCACCGTGTCGTCTCTCCTGCCCTCGACCGTGAGCGTGCCCAGCAGATCGTCCAGCATGGCCGCGAGTGGCTGCTCGTCGGCCCTGGCCGCGGCGGCCCGCAGGCGGTCCAGGCCGGCGTCGATGGTCTCGCCGCGGCGCTCGATCAGGCCGTCGGTGAAGGCCAGCAGCGTGGCAGGCCCGGACACCTTCACCTCGGTCACCTGCGGGGCGGCCGCTCCGTCGACCCCCACCGGCGGGGCCGGCGGGCAGTCGAGCAGCTCGGCGCGGCCCTCCGTGACCAGCAGCGGGCAGAGGTGACCGGCCGAGAGCAGACGCAGACGACCGGCGCCCGCATCGAGTTCGCCGAGCAACACGGTGGCGAACTGGTGGTCGGTGTCGACGTCGAGCAGCCGCCGCAGACGGGGCAGCACCGCCCCGATGTCATGCCCCTCGGCGAGGTAGCCACGGACGGCGAAGCGCAGCGCGGCCATCGTGGTGGCCGCGGGCAGGCCGTGGCCGGAGACGTCGCCGACGACGAACACGCAGCAACCGGGGCGGAGCTCGATGACGTCGAACCAGTCACCCCCGACCTCGAGCGCGTCCACCCCGGCGGAGTAGCGGGCGGCGACCTCGACCCCGTGCAGGGTGGGCACGGCCGGCAGCAGTGCGTGCTGCAGGGTGCCGGCGATACCGCGCTGCTCGCGATAGAGACGCGCATTCTCGGCGGCCAGCCGCTCCGCGACCTCCCGCCGTCGGGAGATGATCTCCACCACGACCCCGCCGGCGGCGGCGAGTACGAGACCGGCGCCGAGCACGACCCACGGCAGCACGGCCGCCAGTTCGCCGGCCAGCTGGGTCGGGGAGGTGCCCACGATGGTGACCGACGAGTCGCCGAATGGCACCGTCTTGGTCTGGGTGTCCCCGGCGATCGGCGTGGGCGCGGTCGCCTGCAGCAGATGCGCCGGATCGGTCGTTGTGCCCAGGTAGAGGGCGAGGTCGAGGCCGGCGACCGGGGAGTCCGGGGTCGTCGGCATCCGGCGCCCCGGCGGGAGCGGGGACTCCGCGTAGACGACGAGGTCGGCGTTGTCACTGGCCGGCATCAGGGCGTACGCCAGCCGGTCCGGCTCGCCGGGCAGGATGCCGAGGATCACCAGCTGCCCGTTGGGCTGAAGGCCGGCGAGAGCGGGGGCGCCGTCCGCGGGCAGCCGCGGGTCGACACCCTGCACCGCCAGCTGCTGCGCCTCGCCGTCCCTGATCCGCCACAGCGACAGAGACTGGCCGGTGTCGCGCAACTCGGCGCCGGCGAACCGGGCGAACGCGTTCGGGTTGCCGTTCGTGTTGACCGCGACCTGCCCGATGTCGGCCAGCTCGACGGTCAACACGGCCGCCTGATTGGTCAGCAGCGTGCCCACCTGCGCGAGCTGTCGGGCGAGCAGTCGCTGCTCGCTGCGCACGGTGACCTGCCAGGTCAGTACGGTCAGCACGGCGGTGACTGCCAGCACGAGCACGGCGACGACGACGCTCACCCGGCGCGGCGCGGTCTTGAACATGTTGCGGCCGAGATTAGCCGCCCGGTCTGATCAACCCCGGGATCGGTGCATCGAGCGGTCCGGCGGCCGGCCTCAGTGGCTCAAGGGGCAGCGGCTCAGCCCCTCAACGCTGGACTCGTACCGAACGAACATCCGGCTGCCCATCGATCCCTACCTCGGAGCGCAGCCGTCGCCCGTCTCACCGGCTCGACGGTGGACGCCTGGATGCGGAAGCTGGAGGTGTCCGGCCGGGCCGACGGTCAGGGCGGTCTCTCCGCGCGCACAGTCCGCTACGTGTTCACGATTCTCCGGTCGGCGCGGGATGACACGGTCACGTAGGACGCTCTCGGCCAACCCGACCAACCGGTCGACAGCCCCGAGCCCATCAGAGGCCCGTTCCCCCGGGACGCAGGCATGGACCGCGCCGGAGCTGGGTGGCTTCCTCGGCTGGGTGGACGCCCGTGATCGGGACCTCGCCATGGACTGGCGGCTCCTTGCGGCTACCGGGATGCGCCGCGGTGAGGCGCCGGCCTTTCGCTGGCGAGACAGCGATCAGGATGCCTCGGGGAAGACCATGAACGGGGCAGCCGACGGCGTCAGCTCATCGGCTTGTGACGACACCAACATCCGGGTGCTGTCGAAGGGACCGCTCGGAGGTTTCGGGCGCCACCGCGAGCGCCACCAGCGTCAGCACCACCATGGCAAGCACATACACGGACACGGCGTAGGCGGTGCCGAAGGCGTCGACCAGTGAGATCGCCACGATCGGCGCGATGCCGCCGCCGAGGACCCCGGCGAGCTGGTACCCCATCGACGCCCCGCTGTAGCGCAGCTCGGTGGAGAACAACTCGGCGATGAACGCCGCCTGCGGCCCATACATTGCTGCATGGGTGAGCAGGGCGACGACGACGGCTAGCACGATGACCACCGTCGAGCCGGTGGAGAGCAGCGGGAAGAAGGCAAACGACCACGCCCCGGCCGCTACGGCTCCGGCGGCGTACACCGGCCGTCGGCCGAACCGGTCGGACAGCGCACCGAATGAGGGAATCAGGACCAGCTGGAACGCCGAGCCGACGAGCACGGCGGTCAGCCCGACGCTGCGCTCTCGGCCCACGGTGCCCGTGATGAAGACCAGGCTGTACACGGTGAAGGTGTAGAAGGCGACGTCGGTGCCGATCCGGGCGGCCATGGCGACCAGCAATTGGCGCGGATGCCGGCGGAGGACCTCGACCAGCGGCATCTTCACCTTCGCCCCGGCCCGCTCGACCTCGGTGAAGAGCGGGCTCTCCGCCACCGTGAGACGGATCCAGAGTCCGGCGAGCACCAGCAGGCCGGACAGGAAGAAGGGCAGTCGCCAGCCCCAGGAGAGGAAGGTGTCCTCGCTCATCACCGCGCCCAGCACGCCGAGCGCACCGGCGGCGAGCAGGTTTCCCATGGGGACGCCGACCTGCGCCCAGCTCGAGTTGAGGCCTCGCCGCCGGGCGGAGCCATGCTCCAGCGTCATGAGTACTGCGCCGCCCCACTCTCCGCCGAGTCCGAGCCCCTGGATGAAGCGCAGCACCGCCAGAAGCAACGGTGCAGCGACGCCGATCGAGGCGTAGGTGGGGAGCGCGCCGATCAGCACGGTCGCGATGCCCATGAGAAGCAGGGTCATCACCAGCACCTGCTTGCGGCCGCGGCGGTCACCGAGGTGCCCGAAGATGATTCCACCGAGCGGCCGGGCGACGAAACCGACGGCGGCGGTGGTGAAGGCCAGCAGGGTGCCCGTCACCGGGGAGACATTGGGGAAGAACAGCTTGTTGAAGACGACTGCGGCCGCTGTGGAGTAGAGGAAGAAGTCGTACCACTCCAGTGAGGTGCCAACGAGGCTGGCGACGATCACCTTGCGGAGACTGCCCGTAGGGGTCGCGGGGTGCGTGCCTGTCATGGCGCTCCTCGATCCGGTCGGCCGATCGGGTGCGGTGTCGATACCCCCGTGAGGCTCTGCACGCACCTGCGCCGCAGAGCTCCCGAAGAGCCATCGTCGTGGAATCGGGCGAGCGTTTCGTGCTCGTGGAAATCGATGTCGACGCCGGCGGTGCCGGTGGCGCTGAGAACCTTTCGACGAATCCTCGACCCCAGCCACGACTACCAATGACAGGCCTGAACGTGAACGATGTCCCGGGACACCGGCGAACGGTGTTCCGGGACATCGCAGCTGTTCGACCACACCACGCCGCCCTGCCCCACAGGCGCGGATCGAATGCTCGCGTCCGCGCTTCAGCAGCTCCGCCGGCCCGGACTCACCACACAGCCCGAACGCAGCACAAAGCCCCACTCACGACACAGCTCAGCGAGGCAAGGAGGACACCGATGTCGATCAAACCCACGCGTGAGGACATGTTCAGCTTCGGCCTATGGACCGTCGGCTGGCAGGCTCGCGACCTGTTCGGCGAGGCCACCCGGCCGGTCCTGGCAGCCGTAGAGGCGGTGCACAAGCTCGCCGAGCTGGGCGCGTACGGCATCACCTTCCACGACGACGACCTGATCCCACCCGGATCCAGCAGCAGCGAGCGGGCCCGGATCATCGACGAGTTCAAAGCTGCCCTGGCCGAGACCGGCCTCGTGGTGCCCATGGTCACGACCAACCTGTTCGGCGACCCGGTCTTCAAGGACGGCGGCTTTACCAGCAACGACCGCACAGTCCGCCGCTACGCGCTGCGCAAGGTCATGCACAACATGGACCTCGCCGCTGAGCTCGGCGCCCAGATCTACGTGTTCTGGGGCGGCCGGGAGGGCTCGGAGGTCGACTTCGCCAAGGACGTACGGGCCGCCCTCGACCGCTACCGCGAGGGCATCGACTTTCTCGCCCAGTACTCGATCGACCAGAGCTACGGCATGCGGTTCGCCATCGAGCCCAAGCCGAACGAGCCCCGCGGGGACATCCTGCTGCCCTCGATCGGGCACGCGCTCGCCTTCATCTCCCAGCTCGAGCACCACGACATGGTCGGCATCAACCCCGAGACCGGGCACGAGCAGATGGCAAGCCTCAACTACACCCACGGCATCGCGCAGGCGTTGTGGCAGAACAAGCTGTTCCACATCGACCTGAACGGCCAGAAGGGCCCCCGCTACGACCAGGACCTGGTCTTCGGCTACGGCGACCTGCTGCAGGCCTTCTCGACCGTCGACCTGCTGGAGAACGGCGGCCCCAACGGCGGCCCGACGTACGACGGCGACCGGCACTTCGACTACAAGCCGCTGCGCACCGAGAGCATCGAGGGCGTCTGGGAGTCGGCCCTGGCCAACATGGAGCTCTACCTCAGCCTCAAGGAGCGCTCGCAGTCCTTCCGGGCCGACCCGGAGGTGCAGGAGGCCCTGGAGGCGTCCGGCGTCTACGCGCTGGCCGAGCCCACGCTGAACGAGG